>JAFDEI010000110.1 GCA_019310425.1 Deltaproteobacteria bacterium
CGACGACCCGCGAGCGATCGACGGTGGGCACTGGGCGCACGAGCTGTTGTGGTCGCGCGCGGCGACGATCTACGCGGGCACGTCGGAGATCCAGCGCAACATCATCGCCGAGCGCGTGTTGGGCCTGCCGCGCAAGTGAGCGGACGGGCGATTCTGCTTGCCTTCCACAATTTCCTGATATAGCGTCAGATTTCCATTTATTCATCGATTCTAGCCGTTTGGCGGCTTCCGAGGTCCCGGGGCCTTGACTTCGGCATGGCGGCATGGCGGCATGGCGGTACGGAAAAAGGAGCGTGCTGATGCGATTCGAGAACAAGGTGGCGGTCGTCACCGGTGGCGGGCAGGGGATCGGCGAGGGTTATGCGAAGGCACTCGCGGCCGAGGGCGCGAAGATCGTGATTGCGGAACTCGCCGAGGCGCAGGGCGAGCGCGTCGCGAAGGAAATCCAGGCCGAAGGCGGCAGTGCGTGCTTCGTCCGCACCGACGTGTCGTCCGAGGAATCGACGCTCGCGATGGGGCAGGCGGCAATCGCTGAGTATGGCGGTGTCGACTACCTGATCAACAACGCCGCAATCTACGGCAACATGGAAATACACGGCATGCTCGGCGTGCCGTGGGATTACTACAAGAAATTCATGTCCGTGAACATGGACGGCTGTGTGCTCGCGACCCGCGCGGTGCACGCGTCGATGGCCGAGCGCGGCGGCGGTGCGATCGTGATGCAGTCTTCTGCGGCCGCCTGGATGGGCGCGGGCTACTACGGCATTGCGAAGCTCGCGATGCATGCCATCACCCACAGCCTCGCGCGCGAGCTCGGTCCGAAGAACATCCGCGTCAACGCGATCGCGCCCGGCCCGACCGACACCGAAGCCACGCGCAAGATCGTGCCCGATTTCATCAAGGACCAGATCCTCTCGTCGATGCCGCTCGCACGCATGGGTGAGGTCGAGGACATGGTGAACGCGTGTCTGTTCCTGCTGTCCGACGATGCGGGCTGGATCACCGCCCAGATCCTCGCGGTCGATGGTGGCCAGATCATGCGGGCCTGACGGAGGCCTTTGCGTGGCCACCTCGACCAGTGAAAAGTCGGCGGTCGACCAGAGCGGGCGACCGCTCGGCCCGCGTGCGCTCAGCACCCGCCGCCGGCTGCTCGTCGCGACCGTCGAGCTGCTCGATTCGAGCAGCGTTCGCGACATTTCGGTGGTGGAGATCGCTCGCCGCGCCGGGACCTCGCCCGCGACGTTCTACCAGTATTTCAAGGACGTCGGCGAGGCGACGCTGCGCCTCGCCGAAGAGGCGGCCGCTGAGGTCCCCGCGGTGGTCGAGCTCATCGACGGCTCGTGGCGCGGCCAGAAGGGCATGGAGACCTCTCGTTCGATCACGGACGCCTTCATCCGGCACTGGGACGCCTACCGCGCGGTGTTGTTGGTGCGAAATCTCGCCGCCGACGAGGGCGAACGGAGTTTCCAGAAGGTTCGGCGGCTGGCGCTGCGTCCGGTCCTCGACTCGCTCGCGCGCAAGATCGAGGAGAGCCAGTCGGATGCGGTGGCTTCGGGCGACGTGCACCCCTACGCGGCTGCGGCCGCGCTCGCGGCGCTGCTCGAGCGCCTGGCCGCGTACCACAAGGAACTCGAGCCGATCGGCGTCACCCGCGAGGCCCTGGTCGAGACCTGTGCGCGCATCATGTACCAGACGGTAACGGGGCGCCTCGCCCCTCCCGCGAACGGATAGCTGCGCGTCGGCCGCTGTGCGGCCGAAGCTTCCGCCCGGCGTTTGCCTTGCTCCGACGGGTCCCCGCCTCGCTGCGCGTCGGCCGCTGTGCGGCCGAAACTTCCGCACCCTCCTCAGGCGCTCTCTGCGCGTACTCGAGGCTTACTACGAGTCGGGCCCAGGAATTACCCCTGGACAGGCTGCTCGGGGGCGGGTTAGGTTATCTGACACATCGTCAGATTTGGGTCGAAGACCCGAAAGGAGCCCCCCGATGCGTGCCGACGACCTGATCCTCGTGAGCGTCGACGACCATGTCGTCGAGCCCGCCGGCCTGTTCGAGAACCACCTGGCACCGCAGTGGAAGGCCAAGGCGCCCCACGTGGTGCGCAAGCCCGACGGCAGCGATGTCTGGGCCTGGAACGGCGCGCAGATCCCGAACATCGGTCTGAATGCGGTGGTGGGTCGCCCGCCCGAGGAATACGGCATGGAGCCGACCTCGTTCGATCAGCTTCGCCCGGGCTGTTACGACATCCACGAGCGAATTCACGACATGAACGCGAACGGCATGTTGGCCTCGATGTGCTTCCCGTCCTTTCCGGGCTTTTGCGGCGGCTTGTTCGCGTGCCAGGAGGACAAGGAACTCGCGCGTGTGATGCTTCAGGCCTACAACGACTGGCACATCGACGAGTGGTGCGGGAGCTATCCCGGCCGCTTCATCCCGCTCGCGCTGCCCACGATCTGGGATCCGAAGCTGATGGCCGATGAAGTGCGGCGCGTGGCGAAGAAGGGCTGCCACACCATGAGCTTCACCGAGGACCCGCAGAAGTTCGGTTACCCGAGCATTCACAGCGAGCACTGGGATCCCTTCTGGCAGGCCTGTGACGAAGAGGGCACCGTCGTTGCGATCCACATCGGATCCGGCGGCGGCATGAATTTCACATCGATGGAGGCGCCGGTCGATGTGATGATCAGCGTGACGCCGATGAGCATCGCGAACTGTGCGGCGGACCTCGTCTGGTCGCGGATGCTGCGCAAGTACCCGAACCTGAAGATCGCGCTGTCGGAGGGCGGCATCGGCTGGATCCCGTATTTCCTCGAGCGTGTCGACTACGTCTACAAGCAGCACAAATATTGGACCCACCAGGATTTCGGCGACAAGCTGCCGAGCGACGTCTTTCGAGAGCACATCATCACGTGCTTCATCGACGACAAGGTCGGTGTTCAGAATCGCCACGCGGTGGGGATCGACACCATCACCTGGGAGTGCGATTACCCACACTCCGATTGCACCTGGCCGCGCGCGCCCGAGATCCTCTGGGAGAGCCTCGCCGGTGTGCCGGAAGAGGAAATCCACAAGATGACCCACCTGAACGCGTTGCGGGAGTTCCAGCTCGACGCCTTCGCGCATCGGCCGCGTGAGCGTTGCACCGCGGGGGCCTTGCGTGCGGAGTCGCCTGACGTCGATCTGTCGCAGAGGAGCCAACTCGGCGGCAAGCCACCGCGCGAGGGCGGTTCGGGTGCCATCACGACCCAGGACGTGACGACCCAGCTCGCAAGCGCTTTCGCGACCCCCGCGGAGTAGTCGACTACGAGTCGGAAACACCAAGTGTTTCCCGTGGCAACGCGCCGCTATGTCTCGAAGTAGTCGAGCAGAGCGCCGTCTTCGCTGAGGCGCCGGCGCAGCACGCCCACGTCGACCGCGGTCGCGTCGCCGCCGTGTGCGAGGGCGAGCACGGCGGCGCGGCCCGCCGCCTGCCCAACCGCGATGCAGGCGGGGATTTCCTTGGTGGCATGGTGCACGCGGTGGTCGACCGAGATCATCCGGCCGGCCGCGAGCAGGTTGGGGATCTCGCGGGTCAGCAGGCAGGAGTAGGGGATGGCGTAGACGGCGCCGTACTTGGTCCAATGCCCCGTCACGCAGATCGCCTCGTCGCAGCCGACGTTCATGGCTTCGCGCGTGAGTACGCTTCGGCCGACCAGCCGCCGACTCTCGGTAATGCCGAGCTGCGTGGCGATGTTGCAGATGTGCGCGCGCTCCATGCCGGGGACGTCGGATTGGAGTGCCCGCACCTCGTCCATCACGCGTCGGCGGCAGTCGAGCTCGGCAAAGGTGAGATCGCGCGGGTCCAGCGGGTCGATCTTCTTCGGGCTGCCCGCCATGCTGCCCCAGGGAAACAGCACCACGCCGTCGTTCGGCGTGCGGAAGAAGCCGCGGCCGGAGGCGAGTGCGGTGTCGACGTCTGCGACGCCCCCCATTCTGAACCACAGCCACGGGTGGACGGTCGCGCGTTCGGTCTCGCAACCCGCGGATGCGAGTACGTCGGCATCGCCCGTCGCGTCGATCACCACATCTGCGAGGATGGCCTGTCGGCCGGCTTTCGACTGGAATACGACGCCGTGCAGTCGCCCGTCTTCGACGATCGCGTCTGCACCCCACATGTGGAGCCACAGGTCGACGCCGGACTCGATCACCAGGTCGGCGAGCACCTGGCGCAGGATTTCGGGGTCGTAGGCGACCGAGAAGCGGACCCGGTGGTGCGCGCTGGCGCCGCCCCAGACGAGTCCCCACTCTCGGTACTTCTCGACCAGGGCCGGATCGTCGGATCCCCACTCCGCGGCGGGCGGGTGGAAGGCGCCGCCCAGCGCCTGCATGCGCTCGGTGGCCTCCTGGCACAGACCGCCGATCACCTGCCGCCCGCGGCCGTCGTCGAGCGTGAGCAGCAGCGCGATCAGGCCGCCGGTTGCCAGGCCGCCGAGCGATCCGTAGCGCTCCACCAGTGTGACCTCCGCGCCGGCGCGCGCGGCCGCGACCGCCGCCGCGACCCCTGCACTGCCGCCGCCAACCACGAGCACGTCAGTGCGCTTCAGGACGGGGGTCTCGCGTTCGGGTTCGCGAATCGTGGCGGTCGACATGAGGCAGACGACGGTACCACGACCCCGGCGCTTCGGTGCAGCGCGGCGGGGCGATGAATCGGCGGCAACGCTATCTTGGAGAGGAGCCGCGATGTCCGCGGCCCGAGGGCCGGGTGGTGCGCCGGACAGGGTCCTGCGCGTCGGTCCCGCGGCCGAGTTTTCGCGAGGAATGAGCATGGATCTGCTGTATTCGATGACCCGCGCGCCCGTCCCGATGCTCGGACGCTGTCGCGTGCCGTGGCATCTGGAAGAGGTTCGTACCATCGGGCACGAGGTTCCGGCGCGCTCGGTGGGACTCGACACGAAAGCGGTTGCTCGGGTATGGGAGGCCGTCGAGGCTTTCTACCACAGCGGCGTTCACCCGGCGATACAACTCTGCATCCGGCGTGGTGGTCGCGTGGTGCTGCACCGCGCGCTCGGTCACGCCTCGGGCAACGGCCCGACCGACCCACCCGATGGCCCGAAACTGAAGGTCGGGCTCGATACGCCGATCAACATCTTCTCGGCTTCGAAGGCCATCGCCGCGATGGTGATTCACAAGCTCGACGAGCGCCGCGCTCTCCACCTGGAAGACCGCGTGTGCGATTTCATCCCGGGCTTCGAACGCTACGGCAAGCATCGCATCACATTGCGCCACGTGCTGGCGCACCGTGCGGGCATTCCGAACCTGCCCGTCGACGCGCTCGACCTCGAGATCCTCGATCAGCCCGAGAAGATCACCGAAATCCTTTGCGACGCGCGGCTGCAGAGCCGGCCGGGTCGCCTGCTTGCTTATCACGCGGTCAGCGGCGGATTCGTGCTGGCCGAGGTCGTGCGGCGCGCGACCGGCCACGACATTCGCGAGGTGCTTGCGCGCGAGATCCTGGATCCGCTCGGCTTCCAGTGGACCAATTTCGGTGTGAAGCCGGAAGACGTCGGGCGTGTCGCGGTGAACGCGGTCACCGGGCCGCCGCCGTTTCCGCCGATATCCGGGATGATGCAGCGCGCGCTCGGCACCGACCTCCAGCATGCCGTGGACCTTTCCAACGATCCGCGCTTCATCACGGGGATCATCCCCTCCGCGAACGTGATGACGAATGCGTTCGAGCTGTCCGCGTTCTACCAGTGCCTGCTCGACGAGGGAACCCTCGGCGGTGTACGGGTGTTCGATCCGACGACGGTGCGTCACGCGACCACCGAGCAGAGCTACATGGAGCTCGATTTCACGTTGATCGCGCCGCTGCGCTACGGGCTGGGCTTCATGCTCGGCAACGAGGGCATCGGCCCGTTCGGCTATGACAACCCGCTTGCATTCGGCCATATCGGCCTGTCGAACACCTTCTCGTGGGCCGATCCCGAGCGCGACATCGCGGTCGCACTCGTGACGACGGGCAAGCCGGTGATCAGCCTGTCCGCGGTGAGGCTGATCCAATTCCTGCGAGCAGTGGGGAACGCCTTCCCGAAGGTTCTCCAGCGCCGCCACGCGCGGCTCCACGTGGCGCCCGAAGAGAGCAGCGCGACCGCCTGAAGCGCAACGCGGGCCGCGTCAGCGCGCGTAGCGAACCTTGATCGCGATCTTCACGGGGTCACCGGCGGCGAGCACCGCGTCGGTGGCGAGGCTGTTCGCGATCGCGGTCTTCTCGAGCGACATCGCATTGCCGGTTCGGCGCGACAGTGCGGCCAGCGATTCGCCGCCCTGCGCACGGACCACCCGCAGCCGCAGGTCGTGGATACTCGCGAGTTCGGTCGCGCTGAGGTTGCCGAAGCTCTGGCTCGTGCGTGCCAGGGCCGCCTGGTGGCGCCCGAAGCGGTCGGCCGGCGCCATGCCGGTGAAGCGGAAGATCATGTCGCGGTGCGCGATCCAGCAGAGTTCGAACCCGAGCCGGCCGTCTTGGGTCTGCGCCATCGCGACTGCGCGGTAGGCCGGCCGACCAGCGATCGTGAGCGCGCGTTCGTCGCTCAGGGCCACGCGGTGCGCCTCGGCGAAGCGCAGTGCGGCGGTCTTCGCGTCGTTGCCTTCTTCCTGAATCTGGAGCGCGATCAACGCATCCTCGTCGGGCGAGATCGCCGCGACGACCTGCTCGCTGTTATGGGTCGTCCAACCGGAGGGGAAGTCGATCGTCATTGCGAGTCCGGGGTGCAGGAAGCGGCCGCCGCGGAAGAGGCCGTGCGCCGGATCGGGGCCGACCAGCAGCCCATCGAGCTTCTTCAGGAAGGCCTCGCGACTCGCGGCGATCGGCGCCCCCGGAGCGATGGTGAGGGTGGCGGCATGCTGGGCCGATCGGGCGATGCGATCGCCGGTCAGCGGGTGCGAGCTCAGGAAGTCGGGCAGCTGCGAAGGCTCGTCTTCCAGCTCCGTGTCGATTTCGAGCGTCTCGAGGAATCGCGACAAGGCTTTCGGATCCCAACCCGAGAAGGCGGCGAGTTCCTGGCCGATTTCGTCGGCCTGGCGTTCCTGACCGCGGCTGTACGACGCGATCGCGCCCGCCCCCGCGATCTGGAAGAGCCGCCCGATGCCCGCGCCCACGCCGAGTGTGGCAGTCGAGACGACCGACCCCATCATCGACAACAGCCCCGCGCCGATCGAGTGCGCCTCACGGGACGCGGCGTGGCGTGCGGCGACGTGGGCGATCTCATGACCGAGCACATTCGCGAGTTCGGCTTCCGAGTTGGTGAGCACCAGCAGGCCGCGCGACAGGTAGATCCAGCCCCCGGGCAATGCGAACGCGTTCGGGACTTCCATGTTCGCAACGGCGAAGTGGTAGGCGGTGTCCTGGCGCGGTGAACGCTGCGCGAGCCGCTGACCCACTGCCTCGACGTAGCGGGCGAGCTCCGGATCTTCGACGAGCCCGATCTGCTCGGCAACGACTTTCGACGCCTCGGCGCCGATTTCGGCTTCGCGTTGGGTCGACATCGTCGAGAGCTCGGGCTGTTTCGTGACCGGATTGACGGCACAGCCTGCGACGGCGAGCGCGGTGACCAGGGCGAATGCGAGGCGGCAGTCTGTCTTCATGATGTGCGGAGCATAGGCGCCGGATCCGGGGAGGCACCCTTCGAGGCAGCTGAGCGGCGAGAAATTCCACCGCCTGCTGGGGGGATTCTGGTAGCCTGCTGCCCGAGGAATCCAGATCCAGCATGTCCGAAAAACCGTTCCGTGTGCTTCCTCGGGTCACCCCCCAGAACCAACATTTCTGGTGCGGCGGCGCCGAAGGCAAACTTCAATTCCTGCGATGCGGACCCTGCGGCAGCTACGTCCATCCGCCCGCACCCGTGTGCGGAAAGTGCCTATCGAAGGATCTCACACCCACGGCGGTATCGGGTCGCGCAACGGTGGCGACCTTCACGCTCAACCATCAGCCCTGGGTTCCGGCCGCCGATCACCCCTATGTCGTCGCGATCGTCGAGATCGAAGAGCAGCCCGACGTCCGGCTGATGACGAACATTGTCGGCTGCCCGCCCGAAGCGGTGCATATCGGCATGGCGGTGGCGGTCGAGTTCGAGGAACACGAGGACGTCTGGATTCCGGTGTTCGCGCCGGTGGACGCGTGATGGAGATTTCCGAGCGCCGCGCTGCGATCACGGGCATCGGCCAGTCCGAAGTGGGACGTCGGCTGGGCCGCGACCCTCTCGAGCTCACGCTCGATGCCTGCCTTGCGGCGATCGAGGACGCCGGTCTGACGCGAGACGACATCGACGGCTTGTCGACCTACCCGGGCGCGATGGCGGGGCAGCCCGGCTTCACCGGCGCGGGCGTGATGGAGGTGCACGACGCGCTGCGCCTCGAACTCGAGTGGTGGAATGGCGGCATGGAGACCTCCGGCCAGCTCGGCTCGGTGATCAACGCCTGCATGGCGGTCGCCTGTGGCTTTGCGAAGCACGTGCTGTGCTTCCGGTCGGTCTGGGAGGCGACTGCGCAAGGGAAGGGCGGCCGCGGCCCGATCGGGGGCGGCGCTGGCGCCGCCGGCGGGAAATTCCGAGCGAGCGGTCCCATGATCGAGTTCACGCTGCCGTTTCGCGCCTACTCGGCGGCGAACTGGGTGGCGATGTTCGCCCAGCGGCACTTTCACGAATTCGGAACCACGCGCGAGCAGCTGGCGCAGATCGCGCTCAACGCGCGCAAGAATGCCGCGCTCAATCCAAACGCGATCTACCGCGACCCGATGAGCATGGACGACTACTTCGCCGCAAGGATGATCAGCACGCCGTTCTGCCTGTTCGACTGCGACGTCCCGGTGGACGGCGCGACGGCGTTCATCGTCTCGCGTGCCGAGACCGCGGCCGACCTGCGCCGCCCGCCGATCCGCGTCGAGGCGGTCGGCTCGGCCCTGCGCGGGCGGCCCTCCTGGGACCAATTCGACGACCTGACCACGATGGCGTTGCGCGACGCGTCGGCGATGCTCTGGGAACGCAGCGATCTCTCGCCGTCCGATGTCGACGTCGCCGAACTCTACGACGGCTTCAGTTTCATCACCCTCGCTTGGATCGAAGCGCTCGGATTCTGCAAGCGTGGTGAAGGCGGCGCGTTCATCGAAGGTGGCCAGCGGATTGCACTCGAAGGCGAATTGCCGCTCAATACCCACGGCGGTCAGCTCTCGGCCGGTCGTCTGCACGGCTACGGTTTCCTGCACGAAGCCTGTGTGCAGCTCTGGGGCGAGGCCGGCGCGCGACAGGTGTCGGGATCGCCGCAGGTCGCGCTGGCGGCAGCCGGCGGAGGCCCGCTGGCGGGTTGCTTGTTGCTGACGGCCGATTGATCGGAATTTCGCTTCGAAGCGCGGAGGAGAAGGGATGTTGTTTTCGAGAATCTTGTTGGGCCTCACCGGGATCCTATTCGCGGGCTACGGGGTCTATTGCGCCTACGACCTCGACATGATCGTGCGCCTGACCGGGCTCGCCTTCCGCACGCCTTCGGCCGCGGTCGAATCGCGCGCAATGTACGGCGGCCTCCAGACCGGGCTCGGCTTGCTGTTTCTCAACTCCGCGGTGAACCCGCGCATGACCGCTTACGGGCTCGTCGCCATGGTCTTCGTGCTGGGGAGCCTCGCGGTGGGGCGCGGGCTCGGCATTTCGATGGACGGCCTCGACGATTACAACCGGTGGGCCGTGATCTACGAAGGGACCTCGGCGCTGCTGGCCGCGGTCGCGATCTGGCGTGAGCGCAAGGCCCGCACCTCGCCGCTGTTCGAGTAAGGAGCCGATGTCGGTTCGCGGCGAGTTCGATCGCCATCTGGATCGCTGCATCGAGTTTCTCGAAGCCTCCGGTTCCGATGTCGCCTATGTGTGGGCGACGCGGCTGCTCGAGGCCCGCGTGATTTCGAGAGACGATCTGGACTCGGCCGCGACCCGAGTGCTCTCCTTCGCCGCCGCGACGCCGTCGATCGAGGCGATCGAGTTCGCGTCAGGCGCCGCGACCGATGCATTTCGGGAGGTCTGTGCCCCGATGCTCGAGATTTCTCGTGCGATCACCGGGATTCCGGCCGGTCGCGCTTCGGATGCCTAGGTGCGGGCTCTCGTCTACGATAAGCAGCTGCCGCGGCTCGCGCTGACGAAGCTGCTGTCGGCGATCACGCCGCGCGCATTCGTCGGCCCACTCGCGCCGATCCAGTTGCGCGACATCCCGGAGCCGGCTCCGCCGGCTCCCGACTGGCTGGTGATTCGGACGAGTCTCTGTGGTCTCTGCGGTAGTGACTACAAACAAGTCTTCATGAACGGCGCGACCGACAATCCGATGACATCGATGATCTCGTTTCCGCAGGTGCTGGGTCACGAGGTGGTGGGTGTGATCGAATCCGTGGGCCCGGGCGTGACGCAGCGGCACGTCGGTGAGCGCGTGGTGCTGAACCCGTGGCTGTCGTGCGCACCGCGAGGACTGCCGCCGTGTGAGTGGTGTGTTCGCGGTGAATTTGCGCAGTGCTTGAACTTCACACATGGCTCGATCGCACCCGGCATTCACCATGGGAACAGCGTGCACGCCACGGGCGGCTTTGCGCCGCGCCTGCCCGCACACGAGTCACAGTGCATTCCGGTTCCCGACGACGTGAGCGACGAAGCCGCGGTGCTCGCCGACCCGTTCGCGGTGTCGTTGCACGCGATCCTCCACCATCCGCCGACCGAAGGCGGCACCGCGCTCGTAGTCGGCTGCGGGACACTCGGCTTGCTCGCGATCGCGATTCTGCGCGCGCTTCATCCATCGGTGCGGGTGCTCGCGGTTGCGCGCTTCGACCACCAGCGGCGCCTGGCCGAGCAGTTCGGCGCCGAGCGCGTGCTGGCCCACGCGCCCTCGCGCGCAGTCATCGCCGGAGTCGCCGATGCGCTCACCGTCGAGCAGAACCAGCCGTGGCGTGGGTTGCCGATGTTGAACGGCGGCGTCGACGTCGTCTACGACACCGTCAGCTCACCGCGCACGCTCGAGGTCGGCGTGCGGGTGACCCGCTCGCGCGGCAAGATCGTCGCGCTCGGCGTCGAGGTACCGCGCCGCTTCGAGTGGACGCCGCTGTACTTCAAGGAAATTGCGTTGGTGGGTTCGAATGCGTTCGCGATCGAGGATTGGGACGGCCGCCGCCAGCACGCGATGGAGTGGTACTTCGAATTCATTCGCGACGGGAAGATCGACATCACCGCGATCCTGACCCACCGATTCGCGCTCGAGCAGTACCAGGCGGCGTTCTTGAGCTGTTGGGATCAGGGGAAAACCGGAGCCGTGAAGGTATTGTTCGAGTATCCCGGGGAGGCCACGGTGGATCGCGTTTCCCGCGCGTGACCCAGCCTGCCGAAAAGTCCTACACTCAGCAAATGGACCTCGAAGCCCTCGCGGACGTCACGCTGAAGGATGCCGATGCGAACGCGCACCGCCTCGGCGACTACTGGCGCGATCGCAACGTCGCGCTGGTCTTCCTGCGCCACTTCGGCTGACTGCACTGCCGTGCGCACGCCGCGCAGTTGCGCGACGAATATCCGAAGGTCGAGGCGGCCGGTGGTGAAGTCGTGGTCGTCGGCACCGGCAACGCGAATCTCGCGCGCGCATTCACCATCGACGATCGCATTCCCTTCCCGGTGCTGGTCGACGACGACGCGGCGGCGGCGCGGGTGGCGGCGATCAAGCGTGTTCGCTTTCACCAGCTGTTCCATCCGGACTCCTATGCCGAGACGATCCGCGCCTGGCAGGCCGGGCATCGGGTCGGCCGGCCCAGCAAGCGCACCAACCAGCTCGGGGCGACTTTCGTGATCGGCCCAGGCAACGAACTCCGCTACGAATACCGAGATGCCCACACCGGGGATCACGCACCGACGGCCGACGTGCTCGCGGCGATCGCGGGCTGAGGCGCGAAGTTGAGCGAAATCAAGCGCCCCCAGCTCCCCGTTCTCAATGGCATCGTGGCCTTCGTGAAGCGCGATTGCCCGACCTGCGAGACCGTTGCGCCGGTGCTGCGCGAACTCGCCAAGCAGGTCGACCTCAGAGTCTTTACGCAAGACGATCTGGCGTTTCCGGAAGGCGTCGAGTCGATCGATGATCGCGAGCTCGAGATGTCGTGGCATTGGGACATCGAAGCCGTGCCGACGCTGATCCGGGTCGAGGGTGGCGTGGAGCGCGAGCGCAGCCTCGGCTGGCACCGCGAGGAATGGCAGCAGCTCACGGGAGTCGACGGGCTCGGTGAGGGCTTGCCGGACTGGCGGCCCGGCTGCGGCTCGCTCTCGGTCGCGCCGGATCGCGCCCCCGACCTGCGTGTGCGCTTCGGCGGCGGCGTGCTGCGCTCACGCCGTGTCGAGCTGGCGGAGCTCGAGGACGAGGTTGAAGCGATGTTCGAGCGCGGCTGGAGCGATGGCCTGCCGCTGGTTCCGCCGACCGAGAAGCGTGTGCTCGCGATGCTCTCGGGTACCAAGCGCGCCCCGGACGAGATCGTGGCCATTGCCCCGCCCGACCTCGTGCCGTGCACGGTCGAGAAAGTCGCGGTGAACGCGGTGATGGCGGGTTGCCGGCCCGAGTACCTGCCCGTGGTGCTGGCTGCGGTGGCGGCCGCGTGCACTCGGAATGAACTCGGGCATGAACGCGATGGGGCAGGGCAACCGCGCGAACAGCACCATCGGCCGCGCACTCCAGCTGGTGGTGCGCAACGTCGGCGGTGGGCGCCCGGGCGAGGTCGACCGCGCCACCCACGGCAACCCCGGCAAGCTGGGCTTCTGTTTCGCGGAAGATGAAGAAGGCTCACCCTGGCAGCCGCTCTCCGTCGACCTCGGCGCCGAGCCCGGCCGGAGCACCGTCACGTTGTTCCCGGGCGAGGGCCCGCGCAACATCATGGACCAGATTTCACGCGACCCCGAATCACTCGCGCGCAGCTTCGCGGCCTGCCTGCGCACGCTCCACCACCCGAAGCTGCTGCTCGCCTTCGACTGCCTGCTGGCGGTCGGCCCCGAGCACGCGCGCGTCTTCGCGCAGGCGGGTTGGAACAAGGCGCAGCTCACCGCCCGGCTGCACGAACTGCTCCAGATTCCCGGCAGCGAGTTCATACGCGGTGCGGGCGGCATCGCGGAAGGCATGCCCGAGCAGCTGAAGGACGCGACGCTGCCGAAGTTCAAATCCGACGGCCTGCTCGTCGTTCACTGCGGCTCGGGGGCGGGCCTGTTCTCGATGATGATCGGTGGCTGGGCGGCCGGCGACCTCGGCAGCAAACCCGTGATCCAGGAGATCGAAGCATGAGCACGACCCATCCCGCAAACGAGCACAAGCCCGCGCGCATCCTCGTCGACCCGACCAGCGAGCGTTCCCCCGTGAGCAAGCCGAGACTGCCGCGCCTCGCCGGCCTCGCGGGCAAGACGGTCGGCCTGCTCGACATCTCCAAGGCGCGCGGCGACCTCTTCCTCGGCCGCCTCGAAACCCGCCTGCGCGAAGCCGGCGCCGAAGTGAAGCGCTACAGCAAACCCACCTTCACCAAGCCCGCACCCGTCGACCTGCGCCACGAAATCTCGGTCGAGTGCGATGCCGTGGTGGAAGCCCTCGCGGATTGAGGCAGCTGCACGTCGTGCAGTGTGCACGACACGGCAGACCTGGAACGCCGCGGCATCCCGGCCATGTATGTGGCGACCGTGGAATTCGTGGACGGCGCCGACGCGCAGGCCCGGGCGCTCGGCTTCGAGCACAGCCCCGTCTACGTCGAACACCCGATCCAAGATCGCACGGACGAGGAGATGCTGGCGATCGCGGATGCGGCGTTCGAGGCGGTGGTGGCGCAGTTGGTGGTGTGAGGCGTGCGGCTGGGTTGTCAGCGCAGCGAGTGCCAGGTCGTGAGGACATCCCAGTAAGTTGCCCAGTGCTCGATGTAGCTTTCGTCCAAAGGAGTCTTCGACGCGAGGATGGCCTCGATGTCGGCGATGCCGTGTTCTGGATGGCGCAACCGGATGAGTTCAGCTTCTGGGCTCGCACGTTGGACATCCCAACCGGCCGAGCGGAGTGCGTCTTCCAATTCTGCGAGGCCGGGCCCGGCATCGGCGAGCAACAGGTCTACGGCTTGTGTGAGGCGCGGTGCGGTTCGATAGCGGTTGGCGGCCAACGCTCCGATCAGCACCCAGTCGAGGCTGAGCGTGTCGAGCAGATCACCGAGCGTTCTGAGCGTGCTCCGCTTCACGGCGTCGGATTTCCTTGGCGCGTTCGAGAAAGGCGAGGTGCGACAAGAGGTCACCGGTATCCGGTCCGGAGATCCCCGGTCTGGCCAGGGCACCGAGCGATGCCTCGATCTGTTCGATGCGGTCGAACATTTCGGATAGCGAGGCGGGCACCGCATCACCGGAAAGGGTCGGGTTCTGCCGTGCAATCCGATCGAAGTAGGCGCGTTCAGCAGCCGAAGCTCGAGCTGATGTCATGTGAGTACTATAGCGCTGAGAGTCGGGCGTTGAATACGGCTTCGGTTCCGCCCGCCGAGCGACTGCTGCGACATGCGAAATCCATTCAAGCATCGTTGTAGCCGTCGAGTAGCTCGGAAGGGCTAATGATCGAACGTTGAGTTGCCGAATCCAGCTACCGTTGGAGGGTTCTGCATGCTCCTGTTACTTGGAATCAGCAGCCTGATTTCACTCGCTGCGGCGCTCGTGCTCGGGATTCGCCTGTTGCGGCTGGCGGCACACACTCGCGGAGTGCCGGAACTCGCCATGGGAGCGAGCTTTCTCCTGGGGGGCTTTCTCGGCTTCCTCTTCATCCTGATCGGAAATCCTGCGGCGGGTGTGGCCCTCCCTGTGCCCGTGACGGAGATGCTCTTTCGGCTCGGGATGTCGCTGATCAGCGTCGGTCTATGCTTCACCTACATCTTCGTCTGGCAGACCTTTCGGCCGGGCTCTTCTAGCGTTCGCGGACTGACCCTCACCGCCATCGTGTGCATACTGGCAAGCCTATGGGCTGTCTGGTCAGCCACGATCGAGGAAGCGCTGGTGAGCCCCCTCTACCTGTTCGGCGAGGCCGTCCGGATGGGGGGAATGGTGTGGGGCTGCATCGAGGCGTTGCACTACCACGTGGTCATGCGGCGCCGGCTGGCACTGGGGTTGGCCGATCCGGTGGTGACGAATCGATTCCTGTTGTGGGGGATCGCGATGGGGGCCGGGATCATCACCGCGCTCACCGGTCTGTGTATGACCCTCTTCGGGATGACGGAGATGGTGGGTCTGGGAGCCTGGCCGTATCTGGTCCTGGGCATCTTCGCGACCATTTCTCCAGTTGCCCAGTGGTTCGCGTTCTTCCCGCCCCGCGGCTATTGCGAATGGGTCCAGGGCTCTGCCGTGGAGGCGAGCTGATGGCCGACTCACCCGTATTCGAATGCGTCTGCGAAGTACTCGAGCGCTCCAGTAGCCTCGACCGGCTGGAGTCCCGGGGAACCGTGCGCCTGGCTCTCAAGCAGGCCGGGCTCGAAGCGCGCAGCGTGTCGGCCTCGCAGATGAAGGTCGTGCTCGAGAAGGTGCTGCCCGAAGAGCTCGCGTCTCGCGGCGTCGACGACGTCGACGCTCTGTTGGGCGAGACCGTGAGTGCGCTCGCGACTGTCGAAAGTGGTGTACAGCACGACTCGCCGGAGTCGGTCTTCGCACGCCTGGGCGGCTAGCACTCTCCGAACCAGTCCGCCGCTCAGGTCCGGCGGCAGCGGTAGATGAGTTCGCCTGCAAGGAGCGAGATCCACCACTCGCGCAGCGCCGCACGCCCGCCGCTGGTGCGGCGTTCCAGCACTTCGAAGCCCTCGTCTGCGAGGAAGTGGTCGAGGGCGTGCTTGCTGAAGTAGTGGAGGTGCCCGCCGTCCCAACCCGCGTCGGACGAAGTGACGGGGATGCGGCCGAACAGGATCCGGAGCCGATTCGTGAGCGAGGCCACGTTGGGGACCGCGATCACGAACTCACCGCCCGGTTTCAGCACGCGGTGGACCTCGCGAATGACCGCATACGGGTCGAATACGTGCTCGAGCACCGCGAGGTGGACGACGCCGTCGAAGTGGGCGTCGGGAAACGGCAGCGGCTCGGTGTTCAGGTCGACGGCGTGGGCATCGAATCCTCTCGCGCGTGCTGCGTCGATGCCTTCGGCGACGAAATCGACTCCGACCAGTTGCCGGTAGCGCTCCACGCTCTCGACTCGCGCGAGGAAGGCGCCGTGCCAGCAGCCAAGGTCGAGCAGGCGCTCGCCGCCTTCGAGCAGCGACAGTGCGACTTCGGGGCGCGGGTTCGCGAATGGGTCGAAGATCGGGTCGAGGATGAGGCGGTGGAGCGGGTCGCGCGCGGCCTTCGGCGTGCGTTCACCGGACGCTTCGGATTCGAAAATTTCGGTGTAGAGTGCCTTCGGGTTCATCTTCGGCCTGAGCCGTCTCCATCGTTCCAGGTCGACCAGGGCGCTGCGCCTCGGCTGCGCTCCGGGAGCCGGGAACTGGGAACCGGCAACCGGGGCAGTCGGCGTTGTCCCCATCATCGGTCATTCGCGTAGCAGAGGAAAGAAGAAAGCCGCCGCGAATTGGCCGGGGGCCGAAAGGGATCTGTGATGTCGCTCGGAAATCTGGCGGAAATCCACCGCTACCCCGTCAAGAGCATGCAGGGTGAACGGCTCGATCAGGTGTGGGTCGCCGAAGACGGCCTGCGGGGTGATCGGCAATGGGCCGCCCGCGATGAGGGACGTGGAGGGATCGAGGGCGCTCGCAAGCTCCCCGCGCTGCTCGGGTGCAGCGCTCGCTACCGCGAGACGGTGCCCGATGCAGGAGCGAATCCGATTCCCGAGGTCGAGCTGCCGAGCGGCAAGACCTTTTCCGCCGATGACCAGCTGCTGGCGCGCGAACTCACGTCTCTCACCGGGAGGGAGCTGACGCTATGGCCGCGGTTGCCGGCGAGCGAGGATGCCCATTACCGGCGCGGTGCGCCGGACCACGAGGACATGCTCGAAGAGTTGCGGGCGATCTTCGCTCGGCTGCCCGATGAGCCGTTGCCCGACCTCGGCAAGTTGCCCCCCGTACTATTCACCTCGAGCACGATACCCGGGAGCTATTTCGATTGTTTTTCGATCTTCCTGCTTTCGCGCACGACGCTCGCGACGATGCAGGCCCGGTATCCGGATTCGATTTTCGATGCCCGCCGATTTCGGCCGAATCTGCTGCTCGACATCGACGCCGCGGAGGACTTTCCCGAAAACGCCTGGGTGGGCAAGCGGCTGCGCATCGGCGAAGCAGCCTTTCGCATCGAGACGGAGTGCCCGCGCTGTGCGATGACCACGCATGCATTCGCGGATCTACCGAAAGACCCGGAGGTGATGCGTGCGCTGGTGCAGGCGAATGCGGGCAACCTGGGCGTCTATGCGGCCGTGGAAACACCGGGCCGAGTCCGTGAAGGCGATTCGATCGAGCTGATCGAGTGACTCACGGGATCAGGGCCGGGCGGTCGCCGCGTGCCGCGTGCGCATCCACGCCTGGAACCGCTGCGGCGGGTAGAAGGCGAGCCAGGTAAATCCCGTCATCCCGATCAGGCAGATCTGTACTGCGATGAGCGCGGGCGGGAAACCCGTGATCGGCGCGTTCAGCGCGACGGTTGCGCCAGTCACGATGAAACTCGCAACGGTGGCGAACGTGAAGGAGACGCCCCACATCCTGAACTGCGCGGTCGTGACGGGATCAGCCAACCCGAGTGCGAGCCGTCTTCGCAATTTGCTCCAATAGGAGAAGGATTCTGCCGCGCCCCAGATCGAGACCAGGCCCGCGGTGAGGTCGCCGAGCGAGTAGATCGCGCCGGCTTCCGAAATGCCGCCCGGGTAGGCGACGACGACGGCGAGTCCGCCGAGCCCGAGCAGCCAGTAGGCGGCGACGAGAACCTTCGACCAGGCGACGCCGGGTCGGAAGATCACGTGGATTCCACAGGTCAGCGCAATCAGCGTGACGAGCCGGGTCACGCCCGCACCGATCATCTGGGCGTGGTATTCCGGGCCACCGCCGAGAATGCCGTATACGACCACGCGCACGACCGCGCCGATCGCCATCAGCAACAGCGCGCTGCCGTACGCGAGCTCGGGTACCGTGCGCGTCCGCATGCCCGCGAGCAACAGCCGTGCGCCGAGCAATCCGCCGCC
>JAFDEI010000111.1 GCA_019310425.1 Deltaproteobacteria bacterium
CTCGCCCACCGCGATCACGACGAAGACGATGCTCGCGAGCCCGCGCGGTCCGAACCAGCCCAGGAAGAGCTGCGCGTCGGCACGGACGCCCAGGCCCAGCAGCGAGAGGCTGACGGGCAGCATCCGGATGAGGGTCAGACTGAGCAGCGAGTAGCCGACGATCCGCGCGTCCAAGTCGCCGACGTAGCGCCCCGTGACCGCCGCGCCGAACATCACCCAGGTCAGCAGCGAAAGCAGCTCGCCAACGCCCTCGGCGCCGCTCAACAGGAGGTCTTTGTGCTTCTTCACGAGCCCGCCGAAGGCGAACCCGCCCGTGAAGCAGGCGATGAAGCCGCTGCCCCCCGCCGCCTGAGCCACTGCGAAGCACGTCAGCGCCAGGGCGACAACGGGGATCCGGGTCCATGGCGCTTCGATCCAGCCCCGGTCGGCCGCGGCCCGGATCGCGTAGCGGCCGGCCACGCTGAGCCCGACGCCGACGGCGAGACCGATGCCGATCTCCTCCACCACGAAACGCAGCATAATCTGGGCGCTGCTCTCGTTTGTGCCGGCGGCGAGCGCGAGGAAGGTGAAGAGGATCGGCACGCAGATGCCGTCGTTCAGGCCGCTCTCGACGTTCAGGCTTTCGCGGACCGGCGCCGGCACCGTTTTGTTCGCGACGACGGCCTGGCCCAGCGCCGCGTCCGTCGGTGCCAACATTGTGGCGAGGATCGCCACCGTGAGCAGCGGCAGGTCGGGAAAGAGGAGCATCCCGACCCCGACCCCGAGCGCGATGGTGAGCGGCAGGCCGACCAGCAGCATCCGCTGCGGGATGCGGAAGCTGCGCCGCAGCGTGGCCAAGTCGGCGTTGGCGGAGCCGGTGAACAACACCAGCGCGAGGGTGAGTTCCGCCACGCTGCGCAGGCCCTCACCGCTAAAGCTCAGGTCGAGCAAATCGAACCCGTAGGGACCTGCCACGATGCCGAACGTCAGGAAGACTACCGGCCCGTTGATCGGGGTCTTCTCCAGACGGCCCGCGGCGACGCTGTAGAGGAAGGCGAAAGTCGCGAGAATGGCCAGCGTCTCGTACATCTGCCCCTCCGGCGCCGAGCGAAGAACTCAGCGCATTCGGCGACGGTACACGTTGGGGAGTTCCCCCGTCCAGCGCCGCCGCTCCCAGCGCGTTGCAGTGACGCTGAGCACGAGATCAGGAACCCGAGGACCGCGATCACGCCGACCCAGTCGTGGTTCAGCAGGCACGTGCCCGCGCGAGGGCCAACGAGACGAGATGGTTTCCGACGCGATGGCTGAAGTGGGGTCGCATCGCTGCGCCGTGGCTTCGCGGTCGACAGCAGCTCGCGGCAACGCCGACCGCAGCTGAAGCCCCCGATCCGACCGAGCCATATCGCTGGCCGCTATCGCGATCGTCAGCGTAGTGGAAGTCCAGCCGGGCCAGGAGGTATCGTTGCCATGATGAGTCTGGAACATCGACAGGCGAAACCCACTCCGACATCGCTGCGCACGGGTGGCTGAGGTCGTCACGATGCCCAGCCTCGATCGTGGTCGAATCGCCTTGCTGCTGGCAAGCATGGCGGTGATCGCGGTCCTACTGGTCGGCGTAGAGTTCACGCTCCGGGCCCTTGATCTCGGCTCGGTCGCGGATCGCGATCCCCTGCATGGTTTCTCCACGACTGTGCAACCTTTCGAACGAGTCGAAGCGGAAGACGGCGCCGCGGTCTACCGACTGATCGGCGCTCCCGAGCTCGCGACGACCAGCTTTCGTGCCGAGAAACCGCCGGGGGCCTTTCGTGTCTTCGTGGTGGGGGGCTCGTCGGCCGCGGGAGTTCCCTTCGGCTACGAGCAGTCCTTCGCGGCCTGGTTGCAAAGGCGACTGCTCGTCGAGCTGCCGGAAATTCCGATAGAAGTGGTGAACGTCTCGGCTTCCGGGTTCGGAACGCAGCGGCTTCTCAATCGAGTGCGTCGACTCGCGGCCTTCGAACCCGACCTGTTGATCGTCTACAGCGGCCACAACGAGTTTGCCGAAGCGCGTTTCTTCGCGGAGATCATCGACATGAACCCCGTTCTTTTTGGGTTCTGGGATCGTTTGGTGTCGACGCGGATCTACGGGGTTCTCAGCCCACTATTGAGACGTGACGAATCGAACGCGAACCAGCCCCTCGATCTCGCGGCGGCTCACGCGCCCCAGCAGATGTTCTTCGTCTCCGAGCCGGGCGACGCTGCGGACGATCACGCCGTCGTGAAACGACGCTGGTCCAAGATCGAGTCGGGGTATCGCCGCAATCTTTCGGAGATGATCGCCAGCATGCAGTCGGCCGGCACGCGCGTCATGCTGCTGTCGTTGGCACAGAACTTCTCGGACTGGCCTCCGGGTGCATCGCGTCACGGACCGGATCTTACGCCGACCGACCTGGAAACCTGGAAGCGCTGGGTGGCCGAGGGGGACGCCAGCGCCGACGACGACTGCACTGCTGCGCTGGACGCCTGGCAGCACGCCCTCGCGATCGATGAAGCCTACGCCTCGCTTCATTACCGGATGGCCGGCTGCTGGCGTGAACTCGGTCGGTTCGATCGCGCCCGCGAGAGCTATCGGAACGCCAGCGATCTCGATCGCGTTCCCCTCGGCGCCCCCACGCGCTTCAACGAGGTCCTACGCGAACTCGCCGACGAGCACGGCACGCTCTTCGTCGACATCGACGCTGCGCTGCGGGTGGATGACGAGGATGGGCTCGTCGGAAACGATCACATCATCGACGTCATGCACCCCCGCTTGGAAACGCAGCTGCGAATCGCGCGCGAAATTGCCCGGGTCCTCCGTCGCGAAGGGATCCCGGTGAGCCGGGAGGAGTGGGGTACGGCTGCCTACTCCGAGCCGGAGGTCGAAGCGATCTTCGCGGCTCAGCCTGCTTTGCGGATCGACCAGCACCTGGTTCGCGCACTGATGTGTCACCTCGCGAAACGCAGTGAGTGCGTTCGCGAAGAAGTCGCGGCCATCTTCGCGCTGCAACCCGACCATCCCGTCGCCCGCCAACTAGCAACGAATGCGAAAGACCAGGACTAGCAGCAGACAACGCGCAACGGGGGCACCGCGTCGAATCAGGCCTCGCGCTTCTTTGCGCGTCGCATGAAGAGGGTCATGAGCGCTGGTGTGACGAGCACGTCGGCCGCGAAGGCCACCAGGGTGGCGAGCGCAGCCAGCAGGCCGAAGCTCCGGGTGTTGACCATGCTCGCGAGCGTCAACACCCCGAAGCCGGATGAAAGCACCAGGCTGGTGAAGAGCAGCGCTGCTCCGGTGGTCGATAGGGTCTCGCGGATTGCCTCTCTTGTGTCACCGAGTTCGTTGTAATAGATCCGGAACTTGTGGGTGAAGTGGATGGTGTCGTCCACCGCCAGTCCGATCACCATGGCGCCGATCATTATTGTCGAGGCATCCAGAGGAATGTCGAGGAAGCCCATCAGCCCGAGGGTGAAGATTACGGGAATGAGATTGGGGATCATGCTCAAGAGCCCCAGCTTGATACTCCGAAGCAGCACGATCATCATCGGCGTGATCACGAGCAGCGCGATGACGTAGGAGCGCCCCATGCTCACGATCACGCTGCTGACCACGCCGGCCAGCACCGGCATGAAGCCCGTCATCTCGATCTCGATCTCCTCACCGAGGATCCGGCGCATTCCCGTCTCCACCTCGTCGATGAAGGGCTGGTAGAGCATCGCGTCCACGAAGGGTGCGCGCAGCGAGATCCGGGCGGTTTGGTACTGGGGGTCGACCCACTCCTGCAGGTCCTCGGGGCCGCTGCTCTCGAAGAGCAGCAGCTCCTGCGCGATCAGCCGGCGATCATCGGGTAGCCGGTGGTAATCGGGTCGGTTCTCGTTCAGTGCCTGGTGGGTCTCCTTGACGATGTCGACGACTGAAATCGCCTTGCCGACGAAGATCTCGCCGCTCTGCATCCGCTCGGCGAAGCGCATGGCCGTTTCGACGCGGCGCAGCACATCGGGGTCGTGCAGGCCATTCTCGCGGCCTGTGTCGATCACCACTTCCAGCGAGATCGACCCTCGCAGCTCGCGGTCCACCAACTCGGCAGAAACTCGCATGGGGTCGCTCTCGTCGAACCAGCGCAGGGCGTAGTGGGAGAAGCGCGCCTGACTGGCGCCCAGGAAGCTAACGGCCATGAAGACGGCCGCACCGGCCAGCACCCGCTTGGGATGATCGGCGGCGAACACGCCGATGCGAACGAGGCCGCGCGTGAGCGTGGCGCCCACGAAGCGACCTCCCCCCTGCTTGGGTGCCTCGAGCGGCACCACCACCAGGATGGCGGGCAAGAGCAGCAGGGAGTACGCGAGGGCGAGCAGGACGCCGATCGGCGCGATGGTGCCGAGCTGAGCCACCGGCGCCATTTCGGCGGTGATGAACGACATCATGCCCGCTGCCGTGGTCAGGCTCGTCATCACCACCGCGAGGCCTGAGTGGCCGATCGCGTATACGACCGCTTCCTCCTGCGAGTCGCCCACGGCGAGGCGTTGGTAGGTGATGGTCAGGATGTGGACCGCGTCGCAGACACCGACGGTCAGCAGGAAGATCGGTAGGATCTGGACCGTCATGGAGGCTGGGATCTCCAGAAAGACCATGATCCCGACGGCGGCAAGAACCGAGAGCAGCACCACGCCTATCGGCAGCAGCGAGCCGGTGATGCGACGGAAGAGAAGGAAGAGCAGACCGACGATCACCGCGACGCAGGCTCCCATGAACTTGCCCATGTCGCCGACCATCGAGCGATTGATGTGGTCCGTGATGGCGAGCGCACCGCCGACGTGGGTGGGGAAGTCGTCGCCCTCGAAGCGCTCGACCACGCCGCGCAGTGCGGCCATGAGGGCGTCGTTCTCGGCGGCGGTGAGCAGTGGCGCGTCGCCTTCCGCTTCGCCGCCGGCCTCGTTTCCGTCGTCGAAGCCGGATAGCGCATCCTCGCGACCGATCGCCGAGTAGGTGAAGGGCTTGATGCTGACGACGGTGAGGCGGGCGTCGCGGGAGACCAGCGTGTCGAGGTAGAGGGGATTCGCAAAGACGCGCTCGCGCAGGCCGGCGGTACGGCGGGCCGCATCCTCGGGCCACTCGTCGAGCCAGCCCTCCAGCAGACCCTCGACGATCAGTGCGTCGTCTTCGCTGCGCGTGAGCCGCGCGTTGAAGAGGCTCGTGACCTCCTGCGTGGTGGGGAGTTCCTCCTCCAGTGCTCGGTGAAAACGGCGAAGTTTCTCGAGGAAGTCGACGGCGAAGACGTCTTCGGGCGCCAACGCGACGATGATCCGGTCGTCGCGATCGAAGTGGTCGCGAAAGTCGCGGTACCGCACCGAGGCCGGATCATCGGGGTGGAGGAAGCCCTCGGTGGAGTTGTCGATGCTGAGCTGGGGCAGCCAGGAGATACACCATGCGGTGACCAATATCGAAACGGCGATCGAACTCCAGCGGTGTCGAACCACGAATCGGCCCCAATTCAGGAATGCCGCCTCGGTTCGGCTTCCCAGGGCTCCGTCCTGCCTGCTCACCGTACCTGCCGCTCCAGAAGGACGTAGCCGGGGATCTCCGCTCGCTGCTCGAACTCGCCGGTCGCCTTCAGCGGGGCGATTGCTTCCTCGGCATCGATGGGCAGCAGTGCGAATTCGACGTCGTTGAGGTCACAGAAAGCGCGAATCGTGTTCGGCGTGGACTTTCCCTTCAGGATTCTCAATGAACCGTGAATACGTTCCCGGTCCCAGGCCCACGGGTTCGAGTGACCCTGGGGGCTCCAGGTGACGAAAGCGCCCGTGAAGTATGGCAGCTCGTACGCGATGCTGCGGGCGGCGAGTACGACGCGGTCCCGGATCAGCGGCTCGATCTTCTCGAGTTCAGGCCGCGTGAGCTTCTCCGACAACGGCGCCAGTTCAGGTGCTGTCCGCGGGTCCATGCTGCGCAGCAGCAACGCCGCGTACAAGCTGAACACGGCGGCCGCAGCCAGGCGCGGTCCGGAGCCGATGCGGTACCGCGACATCCAAGCCAGGCCGAATCCCGCAAGCGCCGGAATGGGCAGTGCGTAGATGAAGCGGGCCGCGTAGCGAGGCGTGAACCACTCCAGGAAGAAAGGGGTCAACGGCGACCACATGACGACCAGAACCACGGCCACCGCGGCCGTCACGTAGACGCGAATCCTCCGGGCACAGCTCACCGTAAAGAGGCGCGCGATTCCTGCGAGTACAGGGAGCCCCCACAACACGACCCAGCGGATCCCCTGGTCGCCGGTGTGGGCGCCCGCTCGAAGGATTCGTTGCATATCTCGCTTCAGGAAGAACGCCAGATCTTCTGCTACGCCCTCGGCGTTCTGCAGCAGCGGCGCGGTCTCGCCCTTGTTCAGCAGGGCGACGAAGTCGCAAACGATCCATGGGCCCGCTGCGATCGCGGCGCCGCCAGCGACCGCCAGCAGCAGCGGCGTGAACGAACGGCCGCGCCCCGATCGCCATTCGAGGAGCCACTCTCCGAGTAATACGCCCCCGACCACCATCGCGCTCATCAGGCCCGCGATCGGGTGCGCGGCGATCGCCAGGCCGAGGGCCAGCCCGGCCATGACGAACAGTCGTCGGCTGTCCAGGCGCAGGCCGCGCAGCATCAAGGCGAGCGAAAGCAGCAGGAAGGTCGGAGCGACGACCCGTGGGTAATTCGCGGTCGGCCATTCGAAGTATCGCGACACCAGGTAGAACATCGCGGCAAAGAACGCGGCGGTGGAATCGCCCAGGAGTTCGCGGTGGAAGAAGTAGGCTGCAGCGGCGGTCAAGGCCGCGACCAGCGGAATCCCCCAGAACCAGAGCTGGCCGATCGGCAGCTCGGTCAGCCACGCGGCGGCGGCGTACACATGGTGAATCACCGAGACGAGCGGCGCAGCGCTGTGGCCCGCGTAGAACGGGTCGGGCGGAAACGGGCCGTTCTCGACCACGCGGCGAACGATCGTCAGGTGCATCCATGTATCGAAGTTGCGCCCGAGGTACATCGGCGCGAAGAGATGTCCGATCCACGCCACGAACCCCGCATTCACGGCCAGCAGGGCGGGCGCAAAGCGCGGCTGAAGCACGAGAATCGCCGCGCTGAAGGCGGCCCACGCGAGCAACATCGGCGAGGGCGTGCCGACCCAGAACAGTGCTCCAGTCGCGGCGAGGCAGACGCCGAAGGCGATGGCGAAACGGACCCGGGCGGTGCCGCCGGTCAAGTGCGCGCGCGAGCGTAGCCCGCCAGCGTGACCCGGACCTCGAGGTTCAGCTCGTGGGCGCGATCGATGGTTGGAACGAACTGTGCCAGACGGATTACGCTCATCCTGCCTCTCCGGGTCCAGGGTCCCCGCGGATCATCCTACGCCTTGGCGATCCGTGCCGCCCGCAGCTCCCAGCGGCGCAGCTTGCCGGCATCGTCGCGCAGCGGCAGGTCGACACGCTCGAAGCTGCGCGGAATGGCGTAGTGGACGATGTGTTGCGCGAGAAAGTCACGCAGCTCGTCGTCGCCGACCACGTGGGTCGTCTGCACGATCGCGTGGACGGTCTGCCCCATGTCGTCGTCGGGCAGGCCGATCACGGCACTCGACGCGACGGCGGGATGCGCTTCGAGTGCGGCTTCGACCTGGGCGGGGTAGATGTTTCGTCCACCCGAAAGAATCATGTCGCTGCGGCGGTCGGCCAGGTAGAGGTAGCCGTCCTCGTCGAGGTGGCCCATGTCGCCCACAGACTCCCAACCCTCTTCGTTGGTACGCGAGTCGGCGCCCACGTAGCGGTAGGTCGAACCCTGCCCGCCGGCCGGCAGCATGTAGATTTCGCCGATCTCACCACACGGGAGGTTCTCGCCGGTCTCCGGGTCGAGAATGCGGATCTTCGTCGCGCCCATCGGCCTGCCGACCGAGCCCGGGTGCTGGAGCCATTCGTGGCCGCTGATGAAGGTCCCACCGATGCGTTCGCTGCCGCCGTAGACCTCGTTCATGACGTCGGGGCCCAGCCATTCGATGAAGCGCTGCATCAGCCACGGCGGGCACGGGGCGCTTCCCGTCAGCACCATGCGGAGCGACGATACGTCCCGCCTTGCGCGCTCCGCCTCGGGCAGGCGCCAGATGCGGTGCATCATGGTGGGGACGAAGAGGATCTGCTCGACACGGTGTCGCTCGACGAGTTCGAGGCAGAGGCTCGCGTCGAAACGGCGCAGCAGCACCACCTTCTCGCCCGTGAGCAGACCCTGCGTGAGCGAGCCGAAGGGCGCTGCGTGATAGAGCGGGCCGGGCACCAGCACGCAGCCCTTCGGCGTGAGTATGGTGGCCGGTGTGTCGGGATCGTGTTCGGCCGGCACCCGCAAGAGGATGAGCTTGGGTCGCCCCGTGCTGCCCCCCGAGGTGATCGCGCGCTCGTACGGGGAGACGACGTCCGGCAGCGGGCTGTCGTCGAGTTCTTCAGCTGGCTCGAATTCGCTCGGCAGTGCGGGGTAGCGGTGTTCGAGGTCATCGATGCCGACGACCAGCGCGGGGTCGGCGAGTTCGAGGATGCCGGCGCGCTCCGCCGCGGGGAGCCGCGGTGAGATCGGATTGGGAACCGCGCCGCACTTCCACGTCGCCAGGCTGGCGATCGCGAACGCAAAGCCGTTGGGCAGCCCGATCGTTACGCGCCGGCCGGGCCGGACGCCTCGCGCAACGAAAGCGTGTGCCATGCGGTTCGCGCGGCGTTCGAGTTCGCCGCGCGTAAGCTGCTCGCCGTCGCAGACGATGGCGATGCGGTCGGGGTCTGCATCGGCGAGACGCGTGATCCTGAGCCCGTAGGAGAGCTTGCCCACTCTTGGTCCTTCAGGAATCGAATCGCACGCGCTCTTTCGCGTACGTGCTGAGGGTGTCGGCCGGCTCGCTCCGGGAGGCCTCGTCGGCTTCGGAGAACGCCGGAGTCATGCGCCGTCTCGCTGCTTGCGCCTTCGATTCAGCTCACCGCTCAGGCGCCGCTCTTCCCGCATGGCGTCCGCGAGCGACGCCTCGGCACCGTGGCGCAAAGCCTGTTTTGCAGCTGCCGACACTTCTGGGCGTATCTCGGCCATGGCGAGCGCGAGTGTACGCACTTCGCCGATGAGCGCATCGTCGTCCACCAATCGCTGCACGAGTCCGATCTCGTGTGCCTCTTCGGCCGAGAGCTTGGCGCCGGAGAGCAACAGTTCGCTGGCCTTGCCGATGCCGACGAGCCGCGGCAGATGATGGGTGCTGCCCAGGCCGGGGAGCATTCCCAGGCGGGTGAAGTTGAGGCCCAACACGGCACTGCGCGCCGCGATCCGAACGTCGCAGCCGAGCGTCATCGTCACTCCGACTCCGTACGCCGCCCCATTGATCGCGGCAATGACGGGTTTCGGGTACTGGATCAGGTCGAGCGGCCAGCTGCGGACGAAGGCCTCTTCCCCGAGCTTCGATCCCTTGCTCGGGCTCTCGCCCGCCATCTGGGCTTTGTAGTAGTCGAGGTCGACACCGGCACAGAAGGCGCGCCCTTCACCCGTGAGGATCACGACGCGCACTGCGTCGTCGTCGTGCGCCTGCTCGAAGGCCGCGATGGTTTCGTCACCCATCTCCGGCGTGTAGGCGTTGAGCTTCTCGGGTCGGTCGAAGCGGATGGTTGCGATGCCTTCGGAGACTTCGTAGCGGATCGTCTGGTACATGCTGCCTCTCGCGCGGATTCGTGCTCAGGTTCCGAATGTAGGGGGCCCACATGGAATCAGGCTCTTCCAGTATCGCGGAGACGACACTCCGAACCCGCTCCAGAGTGCCCAAGAACCCGTTTTAGAGCAATTTGACGATGCGTCAGATTTCGCTATTCAATCACACGCGCTGAGGATCCACAATGCCCCACGACTCCCGGATGCTTGCAGGCAGCGCTCAGCCTCTGCGGAAGCCTCTGGTTCGAGCAGGTCGGCAGCGCTGAAATCCGGAACACTGCCACCAGGAGAATCCGTCCATGGTCGGAATCGCATCCTACGGAGCATACATTCCGCGCCACCGCCTGCCGCTCAGCGCGGTCGGCGGGCGGGCTGCTCGTGAAGGCGGGCCCGAGAAGGCGGTTGCGTGGAACGACGAGGACAGCGTCACCATGGCGGTGAGCGCAGCCGTGAACTGCCTGCGTGGGCTCGACCGGAAATGTGTCGATGCTCTGTACTTCGCCTCCACGAGCTACGCGTTTCGCGAGAAGCAGGCGGCGGCGCTCGTCGCGCGCGCCCTCGATTTGCGTCGCGATCTGCGCTGTGCCGACTTTGCGGGTTCGCTGCGCGCCGGCACCACCGCGCTGCGTGCCGCATCCGACGCGGTCGCGGCGGGTTCAGCACGTTGCGTTCTCGTCGTCGCGAGCGATTGCCGCATGGGCGCACCGAGTTCGGGGCTCGAGCTTCGCCTCGGCGACGGTGCGGCAGCATTTCTCGTCAGTGACGCCGACGTGATCGCCGAACTCGATGCCGCGCATGCGTTGTCGGACGAAATCGTCGACCTGTGGCGTGGCGATGGTGATGCTTTCGTTCACAGTTGGGAGGATCGCTTCGTCCTCCAGGAGGGTTACGTCCCGCGCATCGTCGAAGCCGTGCAGAGCCTGTTGGAGAAGAGCGGGACCCATGTGGGCGATTACGCGAAGGTCGCGCTCTACGGCCCGGACCAGCGCAGCCTCGCTACGGTGGCGCGAAAGCTCGGGGTGGCGGCCGACTCGCTCTGCGATCCCTTGTTCGGGCGGCTTGGCAACGCGGGTGCGGCTTTCGCTCCGCTGCTGCTCGCCGCAGCGCTCGAAGGAGCAAAGCCCGGCGAGAAACTCCTCGTTGCCAACTACGGTGACGGCGCGGATGCGCTCGCGTTTACCACGACGGAAAAGCTGTTGAAGCTCGAGCCGCGGCGCGGCGTGTCGTGGCACCTCGAACGAAGACACCCGGTTGCGAACTACGACCATTACCTGAAGGCGCGAGGACTTCAGACTGCAGAATGGGAGGCTCCGGCAGCGCCTGGTCTCTCCGCCACCATCCACTTCCGCGATCGCGACAACGACATCAGCTTCATTGGGCAGAAATGCAACGCCTGCGGCGCAGTGCAGTTTCCGGTGCAGCGCGTCTGCGAGAGCTGCTTCGCGAAGGACGACTTCGAGCCCTACCGCCTGTCGGATCGCGACGGCCGGCTCGTGACCTACACCTTCGATTACTTCTTCCCGACACCCGAGCCCCCGACGGTCGTGGGCATCGTGGAGATCGACGGCGCGCGGGTCCACATGCAGCTGGTGAACTGCCCACCCGAGGAAACCAAGACGGGTCTTCCGCTCGAGTTCGAGTTCCGGCGCATTCACCAGGTCGGCGGTCGCCCCAACTATTATTGGAAGGCCGCGCCGCGTTCGTCGGATTAGTGTGCGGCGAAGCCGCCCTGCCCGCGCGTCATACCGCGGTGAGCCTTGGGAGACAGATCGATGAGTAGGGATGGAATCCGCGACAAAGTCGCCATCGTCGGTGTGGGTTGCTGCCGGTTCGGCGAGAACTGGGACCAGTCTCCCTCCGACATGATCGTCGATGCCGCCTACGAGGCCTATGCGGACGCGGGCATCGAAGACCCGCAGAAGCAGATCGACGCCGTCTTCACGGGCAGCCTCTACAGCCAGGCGGGCCCGCACGAATGTGCCGACGCGCTGAAGCTCTTCGACAAACCCGTGAGCATGGTGTCGAATTACTGCGCGACGGGGACCGACGCATTTCGCTATGGCGTCATGAGCCTTGCGGCCGGGATGTACGACCGCGTGCTCGTAGTGGGTTACGACAAACCCAAGGACCGCGGCGTGTCGGGCCCCAGCGTGATGATGGACGGCGTTCGTGATCTGCCGAAGACGCCGGCCGGCTGGTTTTCGCTTTGCGCCGCCACCTACTTTGAAAAATACGGTGCAGGTCGCGAGGACCTGGCGCGAATCGCGGTCAAGAACCACCACAATGGAACGCTCGCACCGAAGAGCTTCTTGAAGCGCGAGATCACCGTCGAAGACGTTCTGAACGCGCGCATGATCTCGTGGCCCTTTGGTCTCTACGACTGTGCGGCGCAGACCGACGGAGCCGCGGCCGTCGTGATCACGCGCAGCGATCTCGCGAGACACCACCGGGACGATCCGGTCCTGGTCAAGGCCGTGACGATTCGCTCGGGTCCGAATCCGCAGAAGGATCCGGGCAACGACTTCCTCTCCTGGAAGCCCAACGGCTGGGCGGCGCGCGACGTCTACCAGCAGGCCGGCATCGCGGATCCGCGCCGGGAGATCGGCGTCGCGCAGGTGCACGACTGCTTCTCGCTCACGGAACTTCTCGCCTACGAGGATCTCGGGTTTTGCGAAAAGGGCAGCGCCAAGGAGCACATCGCGGCCGGCACGTTCGAGCTCGGCGGTGATCTCCCGGTCAACACGGATGGCGGCCTCAAGACCTTCGGCCACCCAACGGGCGCGACCGGGGTTCGCATGATCTACGAGAACACCTTGCAACTACAGGGGCGCGCGGGTGAGCGCCAGGTCGCGAACCCGAAGCTCGCCCTCTCGCACAACCTCGGTGGTCACCCCACCGCCTGCGGGATCGCGATTTCGGTCAGCCTGAACGCCAGGTCGCGAACCCGAAGCTCGCCCTCTCGCACAACCTCGGCGGTCACCCCACCGCCTGCGGGATCGCGATCCTCGGGCGCGACTGAGCGCGCTGCCGTACTCTCCGAACCCGCACTCAGGCTGAACGACCGCAGTGGGTGCCCCGAACCCCGTGAAGGATTAATTTACCGGGGTATTGGTCCTCCCGGAGGGCCACCGCTCTTCCAAGAGGGCGTCTCGATTCGCGATTTCCGATCCCGGGTGTAGCTGATGCCCGCTGCCTGGTTCGAGGTCCTCGGCGGTAGATGAAGCAGACGGTGGAGCAGCGTCTCGGGAGGGTGGCGGCCGGAATCGTCGAGACTTCTCGCACTCATCCGCGCTTTACCCTGCTCGTATGTGCACTTGTGACGATCCTCGCGGCCGTGGCGGCCGCGACTCAGCTCTCGGTCGACACCGACCCCGACTTCATGACGTCGCCGGATCTCGAGTTTCGCAAGACCAACGCGGCACTCCGAACCGCCTTTCCCGAGCTCCAGAACAATTTTGTCGTTCTCATCGAGGCCGAATCGGGCGACGCTGCGAGGGCGGCCGCGGAGGAACTCGCGGGGCTGCTCGAGGGGGATCCGGAGCACTACTCCTACATCTACCTGCCCGGGGCCGACCCCTTCTTCCGGGACAACGGTTTCTTCTATCTCGATCCGGCCGAGATCGAGCCCATGGCCGAGCGCTTCGAGAAGGTGGGTCCGCTGCTCGCTGCTCTCGCCGAGCGGCCGCGGCTCGCAACTCTGCTCGCTGCTCTGTCCGCCGCGGGTGCGAGCGAGGGGGGGCTGGATTCGCTGGGGAGCGACGGCGGGCGAATCCTGGAGAGCGTCGCGGCAGCGGTGGAGAGCTTCAATCGCGACGAGCCCGCAGCGGTTGCGTGGGACGATCTGCTCAGCCCGGCCCCGTCGGTCGGGCCTCAGAACCCGCAAGTGCTCTTCGTGCAACCGACCACCGACCTCTCGCGTCTCGATCCCGCGCTCGAATCCCTCGCGAAAGTGAGGGCGGCTGCGGCAGCTGTCGCCCCGCGCCCGGGCCTGCGTATTCGGGTAACTGGTGACCGGGCGGTCCATACCGAAGAAATGTCGCTCCTGCTGAACGAGATGCTCGTCGCGGGTCTGCTTTCGCTCGCACTCGTCATCTTGATCCTCTTCTCGGCCTTGAAATCGTTCCGGCTGCTGATTGCCACCGTCCTCACCCTGCTCGCGGGGCTCGTCTGGACCGCGGGTTTCGCCGGTGTGCTGGTCGGCCGCCTCAACATGCTCACCACGACCTTCCCAGTGCTCTTCATCGGGCTCGGGGTCGACTTCGGCATCCACTTCGCCATGGGGTACCTCGAAGGGCGTCGCCGATCCGAGCCCACCGACGAGGCATTGCGGCTCACCGGACAGCGCGTCGGAAGCTCACTCCTCTTCTGCACGCTCAGCACGGCGGTCGGCTTCTTCGCCTTCATCCCCACGAGCTATGCCGGGGTGGCGGAGCTCGGAATCATCTCCCACGCAGCGTCTGCGCGGTCGCGTTCCTGGTGACCCTCGCCTCGCTGGCCGTGCTCCCGAGGGTGCAATTCGACATGAACCCACAGAACGTGCGCGATACGCGGGTCGAATCCGTGCAGGCTCTCGAGGAGCTT
>JAFDEI010000286.1 GCA_019310425.1 Deltaproteobacteria bacterium
GGGACGGTTGAATAGCGTTCCTGGCGGCTTCAGACAATGTTGCTGTTCTTCCAGCTCTGGAGAGCCTCGACGAGCAGCCGCACGCCGACTCCGGTGGCACCGCGGGGCTGGTAGGGGCTCGCTTTGCTCGACCAGCCCGTGGCCGCGATGTCGAGGTGCACCCACGGGGTGTCGTCCGCGAACGTGGCCAGGAAAGCGGCCGCGGTCGACGACGAGGCCTCGCGGCCGGCGACATTCTTGACATCGGCGACCGCACTCTCGACTGCCTTGCGGTGGGCCTCCCAGAGCGGCATCGCCCAGAGACGCTCTCCGGAGGTCTCTCCGGCCTGTTTGAGATGGTCGATCAGCCGTTCGTTGTTGCCGAACAGGCCCGAGGCGTGGCTTCCGAGCGCGATCACGATGGCTCCCGTCAGAGTGGCGATGTCCACCATCGCGACCGGATCGAACTCCGTCCGGGCGAAATGCAGCGCATCTGCCAGTACGACGCGTCCTTCGGCGTCCGTATTCAGGATTTCGATGGTCTTTTTCGACATGCTCGTGAGAATGTCGCCCGGGCGGTAGGCCGTCCCGCTGGGGAGATTCTCCGCAGCCCCGATCACGCCCACGACGTGCAGCGGCAGATTCAGCAACGCGCAGGCCCGCAAGGCGCCAATCACCGTGGCCGCTCCCGACATGTCGTGCTTCATCTCGTCCATCGCCGCCGCGGGTTTGATCGAGATGCCGCCCGAGTCGAAGGTGACGCCCTTGCCGACCAGACAGATCGTCGGCAATCGCCGCCCCTTTGCCGAAGCGCGCTTCTGGCCGCCGCTCCGTCCGCGCGCGGGCGGGTTGTGCTCGAGCACCACCAGCCGGGGTGGGTTCACGCTGCCCTGGCCGACCGCGAGAATTGCGCCCATCTTCCGCTTCTTCATCTCGGGCACGTCGAGCACGCGGCACTTGAGCCCGACCTCCTTCGCGACCTGGCTCGCCGCCTTCGCGAGTGCGATCGGCGGCAGTGCGTTGGGCGGCTCGTTGGAGAGCTGCCGCGCGACGTTCTGGGAATCTGCGATCGCGACGCCGGCCTTCGCAGCCGCTCGGGCGGGCCGCGTGTCGGCCGCCCGCTCGACCGAAAGCGAAAGCGATGTCGGGCCCTTCTTCTCGTTGGTCTTCTTCTTGTAGCTGTCGAAGCGGTAGCCGGCGAGCACCCCACCTTCGGCGAGCGCTTGCGCGGCGGCCTCGAGCGGGACGGGCCGTGTGCGCGGAACCGCCAACGCGACACTCTTCGCCTCCAGGCGGATGGCTTCGCCGACCGCGGTGCCAGCCGCGCTCCGGAAGGCTTCGGCGTCCAGTTTTTCGGGCTCGCCGAGGCCGACCAGCAGCAGCCGCTTCGCCGGGACGCCACCATCGGGATAGACCAGGGCGCGCTGGCCGCTGCGGCCGCGGAAGTCGCCACTGCGCAGGATCGCTGCCAGACCACCTCCAATGGCCTTGTCGACCGCGGCCAGGCGCGGCGGCAAGCGCCATTTGTCGGGGTCGATCTGCGTCATCGGAAGCACCAGCAGGTCTACCTTGGCTTGTTTCGGGTGGCGTGAATCAACAGTGACGAGCATCACTTCTCCTCGATCCGTTCGAGATTGGTTGAACTGCTTGCGGGCGTTTTCTAGACTCGGCGCAGTTTTCGGGGTGTGAGACCTATGCAGGGAATAATCGGCGGCTTGGCGGTCGGCGGGCGAATGGCGGCATTCGACGCCATGAGCCTGATCTGGCAGGCGAGTTGGTTGGTGCAACTCGTCATCCTCATCCTAGTGATCCTCTCGGTCGTTTCGTGGACCATCATCGCGTTCAAGTGGCGAGAGTTGCGACGCGCGGAGCAGGATAGCGAGGCTTTCCTCGAGGTCTATCACGACGGCTCTCTCGATGCCGCGTTCGAAGCCGCGCGCGATCTCGACCGCAGCCCGCTGTCCACGATCTTTCTGTCCGCGTACAGTGAAATGCACCGGATGGCGCGTTTCTCGGGCAAGAGTCAGGCCACCGACCTGGAACCCGCGCACGTGCGCGCCCTCTCGCGGCATATCCGCTGGTCGGGCTCCGAGGAAGAGTTGCGCCTCGAACGCGGGCTGAACTTCCTCGCGACCACCGGCAGTGCGGCACCTTTCATCGGCCTGTTCGGAACGGTGATCGGCGTCATCAATGCCTTCCAGAGCATCGGGATGACGGGCTCGGCGAGCCTCGCCGTGGTGGCGCCGGGTATTGCCGAGGCATTGATCGCCACAGCGATCGGCCTGTTTGCCGCCATCCCCGCGTCGGTCTTCTACAACTATTTCCTCGGTGACCTGCGTAGCTTGAACGCCGGGATCGAACTCTTCTCGGCCGAGTACGAGGGAGATCTCGAGCGCTTGTCGGGGGCGAGCCCTGATTCGTCCCGTGTCGAGAAGGGCTAGCTGCCGTGGGGACAACGCAACCGGCGGGGCGCAACCGTCCGCTCTCCGAGATCAACGTCACGCCGTTCGTCGACGTCATGCTCGTGCTGCTGATCATCTTCATGGTGACCGCGCCGATGATGCAGCAGGGCGTCGATGTGGACCTGCCCGAGACCACCACCCAGCCGCTGCGGATGCAGGAAGAACCGCTGATCCTGACCATCCAGAAGGAAGGGAAGTACTACCTCGGTCGCAGCGAGATTCCGCTATCGGAATTGAAGACGAAGCTCGAAGCGATCTTCGAGGGCCGTGATAGCAAGGAGATCTTCCTTCGCGCCGATTCCGAAACCCCCTACGGAGTCGTGGTAAAGGGTCTGGCGGCGGCTCGCGAGGCCGGTGCCAGCAAGCTCGGCATGGTGACCGAGCCCGAGTGATCGCAGCGAACGACCCCGGTGTCGTAGGGGTCGAATCGAAACGGGCCCGAGTGTGTCGAACCCGGAGTTGACGCGTTGGGAGCAGGGGGAACGTGGGCCAGGTCACGCACGTCGCGGAGCAACTCGGCGAGATTCGCAAACGCGAATTCCGGTACATGCTCGTGGTGTCGCTGGTCGTCCACACGCTGATGGTCACGCTGCTGACGATCGAACGCGAGTCGTCGGTCGTGATGCTCCCCGGCGTCGTGTCGGTCGAGCTGGTGTCGCTACCGGGGGCGGTCGCGGTCCCCACTCCGGCGCCCAAGCCCGCTCCCGCCGAGCCGGAGTCGATCCCGGAGCCGGAACCGCCGCCACCGCCGAAGCCGGTGGTGAAGAAGGTGCTGCTGCCCGAGCAGTCCACGACGCCGAAGCCGAAGGTCGTGAAGAAGGTGGTGAAGCAGCCGCCGCCGCCGAGCGAGGAGAACTACGACGACGTGATGGCGCAGCTGCGTGCCGATGCGGGCGAGTCCAGGCCGGAGCCCGTCACGCGCCGGCCCGCAGCCCGGGCAGCGACCGGAACGTCGGGCGGGATGGGGATGCAGGTTTCGCCCGAGGTGGCGGCCTGGCTGAAGAAGGCGAAGATCCACGTCCGGCGGGCATGGGTGCTGCCCCAGGGCTTCCGAACCCAGTATCTCGAGGCGCACGTGCTCGTCGACCTCGACGCCGGAGGCAATGTCGTGGGAGTCCCCAGGGTGGTGAAACGATCCGGAAACCCGTGGTTCGACGAAGGGGTCGTGCGCGCAATCCAGAGCTCGAGCCCGTTGCCGGCGCCGCCCGAAGCGAGCGAGTGGGCTTTCGTCTTCGTGCCGGGGGACAGCTTCTGATGCGCGCGACAGTCCTCTCGCTTCGCTTCTCCGCTCCTGCGCTGTGTTTCGCAGTCCTCGTGCTCGTCGCACACACGGCCTTCGCGCAGGGGCGGCCCGCGGTGATCGTCGACCCGGGCAAACGCCAGGTCTTCAAGGCGGCGGTGCAGCGTTTCGCCGATTCCTCCCCGCTGAAGCTCGACGAGCGGACCGTGGAATTCCGCACCGCGCTGTCGAACGCGCTCGCGTTCTCCAGCATCTTCTCGATCCGAAGGCGTACCTGGGACCCGATCAGACGACCGACTTCGGCCGCCGGAAGAGCCTCGTGTGTGTCGACTGGACGACGGTCGGCGCGGATGCGTTCGTCGAAGGCACAATCGAAGTCGACGATCGCCGGTTCTCGGTCGAATTCCGCATCTGGGACACGGGGCGTTGCCAGCGGTTGCTGCGCAAGCGCTATCGCCAGGACGTCGGCCTCGACCCGACGGCTCTCGCTCGGCGAATCGCCGATGACGTGGTCGAGGCCTTCATCGGCGTCCGCGGCGTCTCGGCCAGTGAAATCGCCTTCGTCTCGGATCGAACGGGAAGCAAGGAGATCTACCTGATGGACGCGGACGGCAGCCGTCAGCGCGCCGTCACCGCGAACGGTTCGATCAACAACTTCCCATCGTGGGCGCCCGACGGCAAGTCGATCGCGTTTACTTCCTATCGTCACCGAAATCAGCCGAATGTCTTCGTGTCGACCCGTGGGCGGGGCAAGCCGCAGCGTCTGCTCACCGGGCTTCGCAGGGAGCAGTCGCAGTACCGCGCGGTGTTCGGCCCGGACGGCAATTCGCTCGCGGTCGTGATGTCGGATGGAAAGCCGTCGGAGCTCTACTCGGTGAAGATGTCGACCCGGAAGTACAAGCGGCTCACCAACAATCGTTCGATCGATGTCTCGCCTGCCTGGTCGCCGAACGGCGAGCAGCTCGCGTATGTCTCGGATCGCACCGGCTCACCGCAGGTCTACATCATGAACGCGGACGGCAGCGATTCGCGGCGGATCACGTTCAACGGCAGCTACAACACTGCACCGACGTGGTCGCCGGACGGCAAGTGGATTGCCTACGAGACGCGGATCGGGGGTCAGTTCGACATCTGGCTGATCGACCCGGGGGGTCGCACGAACGTGCCGCTGGTCAGTCATCCGCGCAGCGACGAGGCGCCCTCTTGGGCCCCGAACTCGCGGAAGCTCGTCTTCAGCTCGACCCGGCGTGGTCGGGCCGACATCTACGTCATCTACGTGGGGGGCGGCGGCAAGGCCCGGAGGATCACCTCGGGCGCTGGAAACAACACCGCGCCCGCGTGGGGGCCGTACCCGCGCTGGGCCGGGGGGGCTGGTAAGTTCTCGGAGGGGGGGGAGAGGCAGATGATGGGAATCAGGCAGTTACGGCGCTCCGGGCGTGGGATCGGGGCGTTGGCGGCGATGCTGGTGCTGTTGCAGCTGGGCGGCTGCGTGACGGTTGCGGACTTCCGAAGACTCGAGCGCGAAATGACCGACATGAAACGCGGTGGCGGTCCGACGGAAGCATCCCGCCGCACGCGCGTCGCGGATCTCTCAGCACAGGTCGATTCACTCGAAGCCGAGGTCCGTGACCTCGGGGGACGGCTCGAAGTTTTAGAACACCGTATTGCTGAGGCGCTGCGCGAGGCGCAGGCTGCACGAGGGGAGGTTGCGGCACTCGTTCCCCCCGATCCGGCTGCCGATGGGTCGGATCTGCTCGACGGTCCCCCCGAGGAAAGCGGTACGGGAGCCAATGCGGATGAAATAGAGGCCTATCGCGCGGCCTACGACGCCTGGAGGTCCGGAGATTCG
>JAFDEI010000112.1 GCA_019310425.1 Deltaproteobacteria bacterium
TTCCGACGGCATTTCGATGGGGACCGAGGGCATGAGCTACTCGCTCCAGAGCCGCGACCTGATCGCGGATTCGATCGAGACCGTGATGGGGGCGCAGTGGTACGACGCGAACATCTCGCTCCCGGGCTGCGACAAGAACATGCCCGGCTGCGTGATGGCGATGGGCCGGCTGGACCGCCCGTCATTGATGATCTACGGCGGGACGATCAAGCCCGGATACAACAAGGCTGGGGACCCGCTCGACATCGTCTCGGCCTTTCAGTGTTACGGCGAGTTTCTGGCCGAGCGCATCGACGAGGATTCGCGGCAGGAGATCGTTCGGCGCGCATGCCCGGGCGCGGGTGCCTGCGGTGGGATGTACACCGCCAACACGATGGCGTGTGCGATCGAGGCGCTCGGGATGTCGCTGCCTTACAGCTCGTCGACCCCCGCAGAAGACCCGGCGAAGCTCGCGGAGTGTTACGAGGCGGGCGCCGCGATCTACAATCTGCTCGAGAAGGACATCAAGCCGAGCGACATCATGACGCGCGACGCGTTCGAAAACGCAATGGTGATCGTGATGGCGTTGGGTGGTTCGACGAACGCGGTGCTGCACCTGATCGCGATGGCGCGCACCGTGGGTGTCGATCTCGGCCTCGAAGACTTCCAGGATGTCAGTGATCGTATTCCGTTCCTTGCAGACTTGAAGCCGAGCGGGACCTTCGTGATGGAAGACCTTCACGAGGCGGGCGGAACGCCCGCGGTGTTGAAGCTGTTGCTCGAGCGGGGCGTGATTCGCGGTGATTGCCTCACGGTAACGGGCCGGACGCTCGCCGAGAACCTCGAGGACCTGCCGGGCCTGTCGGAGGGCCAAAAGGTGATCGTCCCGTGGGACGATCCGATCAAGGCGAGCGGCCACATCCAGATACTCAGCGGCAGTCTCGCGCCGGACGGGTCGGTCGCGAAGATCACCGGCAAAGAAGGCCTCGAGTTCACCGGGACCGCGATCACGTTCGACTGCGAGGAGGACATGCTCGCTGCGGTAGAGCACGGTGAAATCAAGAAAGGGCACGTCGTGATCATCCGATACGAGGGCCCGAAGGGCGGCCCGGGCATGCCGGAGATGCTGACGCCGACGTCGGTCATCATGGGAGCGGGTCTCGGGGAGGACGTTGCGCTGATCACGGATGGACGTTTCTCGGGCGGCTCACACGGCTTCATCATCGGGCACGTGGTGCCCGAAGCGCAGGAGGGTGGACCGATCGCGCTGGTCGAGAACGGCGACACGATCACCATCGATGCGAAGAAGCGTATCCTCGATCTCGAGGTATCGACGGAAGAACTCGGGGTACGGCGCGCGAAGTGGACGTCGCCGCCCCTCAAGGCGACGCGCGGAACGCTCTACAAGTACATCAAGAACGTGAAGAGCGCGTCGGAGGGCTGCGTTACCGACGAGTGAACACGCAGCGTGTCTACGGCGCGTGGGCTACTCGCCTGTGAAGTCGGGCGACCGCTTCTCGAGGAACGCGTTCATGCCCTCGAGGCCGTCCTTCGTCTCCGTCATGGCGGCGATGAAGTCGGTTTCGAGATCCATCTGGGTTTCGAGATCGTTGGTCGCGCTCGCGACCATGAGCTTCTTTACGCCGCCGTAGGCTCGCGTCGGGCCCGACGCGAGCTGCTTCGCGAGTACCTCCGCTTCGTCCAGCAACTCGTCGTCCGGGACGACGCGGTTGACGATGCCCCACTCTGCCGCTTCTGCGGCCGACAGGCGGCGGTTGGTCAGCATTAATTCGACGGTTCGACGGCGCCCCAGGATTCGCGGCAGGAAGAATGTCGAACTTCCGTCCGGCGTGAGGCCGGCAGCGGTGTAGGCCATTGTGAATTTGGCCGATTCGGCCGCGATCGCCATGTCGGCGTGGCATACGAGGCTCATGCCCGCACCGGCCGCGACGCCGTTTACCGCCGCGACGATCGGTGCGTTCATTCGCGCGAAGATCGACAGCGACTTGTGGAGTGTGTCGGCGACTTCGCGGACGAGATCTGGGATGCTGCCTTCAGCCGCTGCGAAGCTTCTGAGATCGCCGCCCGCGCAGAACATCCGGCCCGCTCCAGTGAGCAGCACCGCTCGGACCGCAGCATCGCGATCGCAGCTTTCCGCAACGTCGACGAGTTCCCGTACCATCGTGAGGTCGAGAGCGTTGGCGGCTTTGGGGCGATTCAGCGTGAGGTGTGCGACTCCGTCGCGAATTTCAAATTCGAGAGTTTCGTAACCCATGCAGGGGCCTCCGTCGGATGATTTCCTTGCGGTCGCCGCACGTGGTGGCTTCTGCGGGCGGCAACGGTAGCGCAGCCGAGCCGCAGGTGGTGCGCGAACCGCCCGCCAGTGGGGGCTGGTTCTCCCTGTTCGATTTTCGTGCGAAATTCGGCACCTTGGGGGGTATGCTTGACGGCGTGCAATCGCTGTCGATCGTGATCCCCTGCTACAACGAAGTCAACACCATCGAATCGTTGATCGATGCGGTGCTGAATTCTCCTGTGCCCGAGAAGGAGATCATCGTCGTCGATGATGCCTCGACGGATGGTACCCAGGAGTTGATCCGGCAGAAGATCGAGTCGCGCGTGCAGCGGGTGATCTTCCACGAGGAGAACCAGGGCAAGGGTGCGGCATTGCGCACCGGATTTGCCGCGGCAACGGGCGACATGGTGATCATCCAGGATGCGGACCTCGAGTACGACCCGCGCGATTATCCGAAGCTCCTCACACCGATCATCGAGGGCAAGGCCGACGTCGTATTCGGTTCGCGTTTCACGGGCGGTGACTCGCACCGCGTGATCTACTTCTGGCACTCAGTGGTGAACAAGGGGCTGACGCTGCTGTCCAACATGCTGACGGACCTGAACCTCACCGACATGGAGGTCTGCTACAAGGTCTTCCGCCGGGAGATCCTCCAGCAGATCACGATCGAGGAAGATCGCTTCGGGTTCGAGCCCGAGATCACCGCCAAGGTTGCGCGGCTGAAGTGCCGAATCTACGAGGTCGGTATTTCGTACTCGGGGCGTACCTATTCCGAGGGCAAGAAGATCGGCGTCCGCGACGGCGTGCGCGCAGTCTGGTGCATCCTCAAGTACAATCTCTTCCGTCGCTGACCCGCTCGCAATTATTCCTTCGAGACTGCTCGAACTCATCTATCGAAATGACGCGACGAAGGTGTCCACCACTGCGAGGACTTCGTCGGGGCATTCGATGTGGATGTTGTGGCCGCCGCCCGGGATCTCGACCACCGACGCATTGGCGATGTCGTTGGTCCACTCGGCCGCACCTTGTGCGCTCAGCAGCGAGCTCTCGGAGCCGCGGACGATCAGCACCGGGCACACGATGCGCGAGAGTTCCGGCGGCTCGGTGCCGCCGATTCCGAACCAGCCGGGATCGAACTTGTAGCCGTAACGTCCGTCAGCCTCCTGCCGCACCGAATGGCCTGCGATCGCGCTTCGCAGTGCCTCGGGCGCGAGCGGTGCGGTCGGCAGGAACTGGAAGCGGCGGATGGCCTCGTCCCGGGTCGCGTAGGTCCGGCTTGTAGCGAGTGCCAGCCGCGTCCGGCGTCGCTCGCCCCTTCTGCCGCCTCGCGAGGGCTCGACCGCGACGATGGCGCGCAGCGGAGGGTGCCGCGCGGCGGCTCGAAGTGCCACGTGGGCGCCCATCGAGTGGCCCATAAGGATCGCATCGGGAGCCTCGACGTGTTCGAGCAGCGCGTCGAGATCCCGGTCGAACGCACCGGGCTCGCGAAATTCGGGGTGGTCGGAGTCGCCGTGACCCCGGAAATCCAGACTGATTACGCGGAAGTGCTCCGCCAGCCGGGGGGCGAGGTGATCCCACCAGTGTGCGTTTGCACCTCCGCCGTGCAGCAGCACGAGCGTTGTTGCGCCGGGCCGGTCGATCCGCGACGTGTGGAGTTCGATGCCGTCGAGCGAGGGCGTCGTGAACCGCTCCGAACGCGGAACGAGTGACGATCTCGTCGGTTCCTTGATACTCGGCACGGCTGACTCCTGTCATCTTTTGGCTCGGTCGAGCTCGTGAAGTTGTGGCCGGAGTGATTAGTCGATCCGCCATGTCGGCGCCCGCCCCGAAGACCGCCGGCGAGCCAGCCTGGAAGATGCCCGACATCGGCCGCGAGAGAGCCTCTAGAGTGCTTTTTTGGTTTGCTTCCGTCGAGAGAAGGCCTATGATCCGCCGGGCTGAACCATGGCGTACGAAGCGACATGGGGGTGAACGCCGGACACCATGAGGTGATCCGGGAAATTGGGAGGAAACATGGCAGCTCGAAAGAAGAAGAAGACTAGCCGCGCGAAGAAGACCACTGGTGATCTGATCATTTCCAAGGCTCGCACCAAGGCCGCGTCGAAGAAGTGCAATGTTGGCGGTGAATTCTACGGCGCGCTCGACAAAGTCGTGCGCAAGCTCATCGCGGACGCCGAGGCTCGCGCCATCGGTAACAAGCGCAAGACCCTGAAGGCCGTCGACCTCTAGTCGCCGCCTTCCGAACGATTCAAGGGCCCGCCGGGGCGATCCGGCGGGCCCTTTGCGTTGGCATCAGCAGTCCGCGATCGTCGGCAGCGTGAGCTGCGACGAGTGAAGGGCGTCGTGCAGAACCGTGAGCTGCGCGGCCTCGAACGCGGTGGGCGCGGCGCTCGTGGGGCAATTGCGGCTGTGGGGATTGCGGTCAAAGCGTGGGAAGTTCGAAGTCGCGACCTCGAGTCGGATGCGGTGCCCGGCGCGGAAGAGACAGACGGTTGCGGACAGCGCAATTTCCAATTGCCGCGGCGTGTCGCCTTCGAACCAGACGTCGTGCTCGCCACCGCCGTGTCGGCGCGCGCGGCTGATTCCGTCGCAGACGATCGTCGCCGTCCCGTCAACGGCGACATCGACCAGCTTCGCAGTGAAATCCCCATCGGGAGTGTTCGATGCGACGTGGAGTTGGAGATGAACCGGCCCCGCGATCAGGAGGTCGTGGGTGAGTGGGGAACTCGAATAACACAACACATCGGCTCGGGATTCCACGCTCCGTTGGTCGGCGGGTCCGGGCGCGGATACGAGTGCGCCTCCGAGGCTCGGTACGGGATCTTCCGGATCTGCGCGGAAGCGTTTCGGTGCTTCGTCCGGCGCCGGCGGTGCGGGCGAGAGTGCGCCGTCGTCGATCGGCGAGTCCGCGTCACGGACCGCACGCAGGTACCAGGTCGAATCGCGCGCGCTGGGCGGCGGCCATGCCGACAGTTCACGCCAACGTTCTTCGCCATTCGTGAACACGCGCACGGGTGTGCCGCGGGTCGGACTGCCTCGCAGCCGGCGATCGAAGAAGTCGATCATGTGATGGAGCAACACGTTCCGGCGCCGTCCCCGCCGTCGCCCGCCTACCTCGGTTCCTGCGGCCCACGGGCCGATCACGAGCTCGGGTGCGACGCTGCCGCTTGCCACCGCGCGCTCGACGAGTGCTGCATGGTCTGCGAGTTGGCTCTGGAGAGCGGTGTCGTACCAGCCCGCGAGAAGCAGCGCCGCGGGGGGGTGCTCCGGGAGCTGAGGCGTTCGCTCGGTCCAATAATCGTCGCGCCGCGGATGCGCGAGGAACGCGCGCCAGGTGTCACTGTGCTGAAACGCGACACGGTCGGCCTCGCAGAGTGGGCGATGCCGTAGACCTCGCTCGAAGTCGACATCGCTCTCAGGCGCCGGTGTTTCACTGCACGCGAGTCCGAAGCGAAGAGCAGCGTCGAGCTGGAGCGCACCGCCGGAGTAGATCCGCGAATAGGGGTCGCGCCCGTGGAAGCCGATCGCGATGGCTGCGACGTGGTCGGGCGCGGCGGCCAGCGCCGCCCAGGCGGCATGGCCCGCATAGCCAAAGCCGAACAGCCCGACGCCGTCGTTGCCCCAGGGCTGTTCGGCGATCCAGTCCAGCGTTTCGCCACCGTCGCGCTGTTCGTTCTCGAAGGGCGCGAAGTGTCCTTCGGAAGCGCCGCGACCGCGGCATTCCTGGAGGACGACGTTGTAGCCGCTCTCGGCGATTCGGTGGGCTTCGAATCGCGCCGCGTCGAGACGCTTCAGTGTCGTTCGTGGTGTGCGGATCAGCAGGACCGGGGCCGAATCGCGATCGCCGGCCACCGGCCGGATCACGCTGGTTGCGAGCCGTACGCCATCCGAGAGCTGCAGCCACTCCGTCGTCGAACGGACCGCGCAGCGCTGCTGCGGAAGGCCGAGGAGGAGGCGGAGCGTCCGGTGGAGTGGGCTCAAGCGCGGGCCCGATCGCGGTGGATGTTCGCACCGACCCGGAACAACCGTTCCATCGGTACCCGCCGCAGGATACCGATGGCCGGGGTTTTGTGCGCACTCGCGATGGATTCGAGGCCGGCGCTGATCAAGAGCGCCGCCTTCTCGATCGCGCGCGGCGTGAACTCCGCATCGCTGAGTTTCATCCGATCCGCGACTGCAACTTTGTTCGCGATCGCGATGAAGGCGTAGAAGGCGGAGCGGCGCTCCTGGTCTTCGAGCAACGGGATCGTGCGGAAGATCAGATGTTGGCTGTTGGCGGCGGCGGGCAGTTCCGGAATCCACTGCGGCAGGTGCCACTCGCCAATATTGAGCGGCTGAACGCCTTCGGGGATCGTGGCCCAGTCACCCACGTCGACGAAGCGGTAGATGCTCATCGCTTCGTCCCAGGGCGGGAAGCCGAGATCCTGGAGTCGACCGGTCCGCCAGCGCAATGCCCATTCCTCTTCAGTGCTGTCGAGCTCCCACATGGCACCCTGCATCAAGCGGAAATAGGTCCAGTAGTCCTGCGTGAACAGGTCGCGGAGCATCTTCGAGATCGAAGTGAGGTCATCGTTCTCGTTCAGAGCGACGAAGTAGAACTGTCCTTCGATCGTCTGTCCACCCTCGGGCGGGTCCCAGCCCTCCTTTTCGTCGGGCTTCTGCTCGACCACGACTCGGTTGCGCAGGTAGAGGACGATGATTTCGGTGTCGAGGGCGAGCACTGATCGCAGGAACGACTGGCTGCTCGTTTCCGCGAGTGCGTCGATCCAGGTGTCGATCGACTCGCGATCGGGCTCGAGGCCCGACCAGCCATCGAGGTCGACGCAGGCGACGACCTGCTCGGGGGTGGCGTATTCGAGCAGCCACGAGGCGTCCGCCAGGCCGATCGCCTTCGCGGTGAAGCAGAGCTCGGCCTCCGGAATCTCGGGAATCACGTGTTCGGGAAACGGCGTCAGGCCGAGCAGTTCGGCGCGCCGGCCGATCGGCGCGCTGCACACCAGCGCGACCTGTGCCTCGAGGGGCAGTGCCTCGAGCTCGCGCGTCGCCGCGGCAGCATCAGCCCGCGCGATGTCGAGGATGCGTCGCACCTCCGCAGGAAGGGTAGGAAGAGCGGCCATCACACGGACGATAGCAGGGTGCCGGTGGGAACGTCCTCGCTGGGCTTGGCAGGACGGCGTTACGCAGCTTCCCTATCTTTGTGGTCCGATGCCCCGCATGCTCGATATTCGCGGAGGGCTCTCGAAGCACGAGCCCAAGACCCTGGCGTCTCCCTCGAATCGAGGAGCCGCGGTCGCGATCGTATTGCGCGAAGTGGAGGGCAGTACCGAGGTGCTGTTCATCGAGCGCGCCCACCGCGATGGCGATCCATGGTCCGGCCACATGGCCTTCCCGGGTGGCCGCATCGACCCCGAGGATGCGCACGCGCGCGACGCCGCGGAGCGCGAAACCCTCGAGGAGGTCGGCGTGGATCTCGCGGGGGCGGAGCCGCTCGGCCGGCTCGACGACCTTCGCGGTCGCCACGCGGCCGCGCCGGATCAGGGCCTGGTGATCTCGGCCTTCGTCTACCACGCCATCGCCCCCCCGCCCCTCCAGCCGAACTGGGAAGTCGAGCAGGCCTTCTGGTTTCCAGTCCCCGCGTTGCTCGACGCCGGGCGACGCGTCGAGCACACGGTTCGGCCTTATAGTGAGCTGCGCTTCCCGGGTATTCTCGTCGGCACTCCCGAGCGGCACGTGGTCTGGGGGCTCACCTATCGGTTCCTCGAGGAGTTCTTCGAGATCGTCGGGCAGCCGTTTCCCGATCGCTGGGACGGGTTCGAAGCGTGGCCTTGAACGCGCGCTCGGCTGTCTGAGCCTTCCGGCTCGAAACCAGGACAGCCGACGACCGGAAGGCGCGGGTAGCGTGGATATACGGGGTCGTCGTCCGAGCGGGCGCAACGCCAGAAGTGATTGCTGCTCGCGCCGACTTTCGTCCGCGCGAAGTGGCAGAGCGCGCACTGGCCGGCGAGCGGTTCGGGTCTGCTGGCAGGGCGGTTCGCGGTCACACGATCCAGTCTACAATCCGCTCCGATGGGCCGCCTGGGCGCTTTGACTCTGAGTCTGCAACGTGTACTGAAACTCGCCGAACGCGCGCTCGTGGAGTTCGTGGGCGAGCCGCTCCCACACGACGCATTCGAGCGTTTCCGGGCCTTTCGCTGGGACGCAGCGCATGGTTCGGGCCGGCTCATCGCGATCGACGAGCCCGACGTCTATGACCTGGATGATCTGATCGGCGTCGATCGCGTGGTCGCGAAGCTGATCGCGAACACCGAACAGTTCGTAGCGGGGCACCCGTCGAATCACGTGCTTCTTTACGGCGATCGCGGAACCGGGAAGTCTTCGGCGGTCAAGGGGCTGCTCGGTCGCTTCGCCGACCGGGGGCTGCGGATCGTAGAGGTCCAGAAGAACGACCTGATTCACCTGCCGCGTGTGCTTGCCGGGTTGCACGGAGCTCCCCAGCGATTCCTGCTGTTCTGCGACGATCTCTCGTTCGACTCGGACGAGCGGCTATACCGCGAGCTCAAGGCCGCTCTCGAGGGCAGCCTGGTCGCGCCGCCGGACAACGTTCGCATCATCGCGACCAGCAACCGGCGGCATCTTCTCCCGGAGAAGGTGCTGGACGCTCGAGGTGCTCACCTCGACGAAAGCGGCGAGTTGAGACTCGGCGAGACCGTCGACGAGAAGCTCGCTCTCTCCGATCGCTTCGGGCTGGCGCTCGGATTCTTCGCGTTCGACCAATCGACCTATCTCTCGATCGTCGAGTACCACGCCATGCGGGCGGGCGTGAGGAGCGACCCGGAGCAAGTTCGGGAAGAGGCGCTGCGCTGGGCGCTCGACCGCTCGAGTCGCTCGGGGCGAACGGCCCGTCAGTTCGTCGACGACCTCGCGGGGCGTGAAGCCGTGGCCGGAGATTGTCGTGACTCGACGAGTCGTGAAGTCGCCCATGCTTCACGCTCTCGCCCCGCGGGAGGCTGAATGGAAAGTCCAGATCTAGGCCTGCCCGTGCTCGGACTCCTCGGCGTCGCTGTCCTGATCTTCGTCAACGCCTATTTCGTCGCCACGGAATTCTCGCTCGTGGCGGTGCGACGCTCGCAAATCGACCTCTGGTTCGCCGAGGGTCGCCGCGGTGCCGCCTCGGCGAAGCGGGCGATCGATCATCTCGACGATGCGATTGCGGCGACTCAGCTGGGGATTACGCTGGCGAGCCTCGGTCTCGGCTGGATCGGCGAGCCTGCGGTCGCGCGACTGCTCGTGCCCCTCTTCGATGCGATCGGTGTCGGGTCGTGGGTTGCGGTGCACTCGGTCGCGACGGTAATCGCGTTCTCGCTGATCACGTTCCTGCACGTGGTGCTGGGTGAGCTCGCGCCGAAGGCGCTCGCGCTCGAGCACCCGGGGCCGGTTGCGCTGGCCTGCTCGCGGCCGCTGCTGCTGTTCGGTCGGGCGTTCCGGTTGGTGCTCACGATCATGAACGGCTCCGGCAATGCGGTCGTGCGCTTGTTCGGTGTGAAACCCGCCGGTCGACAAGAATCGGTCCATTCCGCGGATGAGCTCTCGTTGCTGGTCTCGGAGGCGCGCGAGGCGGGTAAGATCCGGCCCGACGCCGGGCGCATCCTCGGTAATGTTTTTCGCCTCGCGCGCACGCGCGTAGGCGACGTGATGGTCCCGCGCAGCGATGTGCTCGCGATCGACAGGAGCGTCGACCCGGACGATCTGCTCGACATCCTGCGCGAGTCCGGCTTTACGCGGGTTCCGGTCTACGACGGGAGTCTGGACAACATCATCGGGGTCCTGCACGCCAAGGACCTATTCCACATCTATGCGAAAGGGCGCGTAGTCGTACTCGCAGATGCGATTCGCCCGGCTCCCGAGATACGTCCCGGCCTGACGGTCACCGACGCGCTGCGACGTTTTCGTCGCGGTCGGACGCACCTCGCGATCGTTCGCGAGCGTGGAGGTGAAGTCCTCGGAGTCTGCACGCTCGAAGACGTGCTCGAGGAGATCGTCGGCGAAATCGAGGACGAACACGACGAGCCGACTCCGGCCGGCAGTCGCTAGCCCGCTTCAGGAAATGATGTCGAATTCGCGCCCGACCTTGGCGAACGCCTCGAGCGCCTGGTCGAGGTGCTCGCGGGTGTGGGTCGCCATGTAGGAGGTCCGGATCATCGAGCGCCCGGGCGGCACCGCGGGCGATACCACCGGGTTTGCGAAGACGCCCTCGTCCTGGAGTCGCATCGTCATCTTGAAGGCGGTCATGTCCTCACCGACGACCAGAGGAATTACTGGCGACGAGCAATCGCCGGTATCGAAGCCGAGGCTGTCGAATTCCTGCTTCATGTACCTGGTATTTTCCCAGAGCTGCTTGCGGCGCTCGGGCTCGCGCTCGATGATTTCCACCGCCTTGGATGCGGCGGCCACCGACGCTGGCGGGGGTGCGGCCGAGAAGATTTCCGAGCGGGCTTCGTGCTTGATGAAGTCGACGACATCCGCCGGCCCGGCAATGAAGCCGCCGATCGCGGCGAGCGACTTCGAGAAGGTCCCCATCACCAGATCGACATCATCTTCGACGCCGAAGTGCTCCGGTGTTCCGCGGCCGTTCTCGCCGAAGACGCCGAGGCCGTGGGCATCGTCGACCATGAAGCGCGCACCGTAGCGGTTCTTCAGCTCGGCGATTTCGGGCAGCGGCGAGACGTCCCCCTCCATCGAGAAGACACCGTCGACGACGATGAGCTTGCCCTTGTCGGCCGGTGCATTCGCGAGCTTCTTGTCGAGATCCGCCATGTCGTTGTGACGGAACTTGTAGCTGCGGCCGAATCCGAGGCGGCAGCCGTCGATGATGCAGGCGTGGTCGAGGCTGTCGAGGAAAGCGATGTCGTGGCGGCCGAGTAGGCAGGACAGCACGCCCAGGTTGACCTGGAAGCCGGTCGAAAAAGACAGTACCGCCTCGCGGTGCATGAATTCCGCCAGCTGCTCTTCGAGTCGGACGTGGATGTCGAGGGTGCCGTTCAGCAGCCGAGAACCCGCGCAGCCGGTTCCGTACAGCGCCAGGCCGATCGCGGCGGCTTCCTTCACCTCGGGGTGGTTGGTGAGCCCGAGGTAGTTGTTGGAGCCGAGCATCACGAGTTCGCGGCCCGCGTGGATGACCACCGGATCCTGGGGGGTCGTGATGACCCGGTAATACGGATATGCGTGAGCCGCACGTGCCATGCCGGCCCGCGTTGCTGATGCGTTGCACTTGTCGAAGATGTCCACCCTTTCCACCTCCGCCGGTCCCAAGACGGCGATCCTACCAGATCCCGCTACGTCGAATACCTGAGTGCCGTCGTAAGAAACGACGACTCGCCGCTTGCGGTCGATCGAATTTCATCAGGGGGGGATTGGTGCCGGCATTCGGAGGGCCAGCATGGTTTGCGAGGTTACGGACGAAGAGTAACCCAGACCCCCACGCATCGTCACCGATCGCAAACCCATGGATTCCCCGCGGGGCACTGGCGTTGGCTGGCTTTGGGGGTATACCCAGTCTACACTTGAGCAGCCCCAATCGAAGCTCCTGCGGCCATCCCCCTGTCGCCAGCCTTGTGGCCAATTGCCCTCGACCCACTCTCCGGAGATCCTGATGCGAGATCGGCTTGGATGCCGCAGCGTCTCCATCGCGATTCTCGTTATCGCACTCGGTCTCCCGCCCACCTTCGCAGCAGCTGGGGACGATCCCGGCAGTGAGTTCCCCTCTGAGGGTGCGACTGATTCCGACGTGTCGGCCGGGCCCGTTCCGGATCCGCTCTTCGACGACGACTTCGATATCGAGAGCCCCGAGCAGCTGGCGGATCCATTCGAGCGCAGTAATCGCAAGGTCTTCGTATTCAACGAGTTTCTCGACACCGTACTGATGCGGCCGATCCTGACCGGCTATCGCTTCATCACCCCGACCCCGGCGCGTAGAGGCATCCGCCGGATGTTCCTGAACCTGAGTTCGCCCAAGATCATCGTGAACGACTTGCTGCAACTCCGCTTTCGCGACGCTGGAATCACACTCGGGCGACTGGTGTT
>JAFDEI010000287.1 GCA_019310425.1 Deltaproteobacteria bacterium
CATCAGCTTCACCGCGAGATCCGTCCACGGCTCGGCACCGTGCTTCATGATGAACTTCAGCTCGGGGAAGAACCAGCAGACCTCGTCGATCAGCGCGACGTCCTGGCACGCCATCGGAACACGCGGGCCCGGCACGCCGCAGCAGACACTGATCGGCAGGTCGAGGTCGACGCAAGCCGCGTAGACGGGATAGAACCTCTTGTCGTCGATCGGCACCTGCGGGTGGCAACCGGCCGGGAAGGCCGTCACGCACTTGATGTCGAAGTGCTCCTTCATCTTCCGGATCTGGTTCACCGCTTTCATCCCCTGGTTGGGATCGACATCGTAGTAGCCGATGAAGCGGTCCGGGTGCTTCGTGAGCGCCTCGATCGAAATCGCATAGTCCTCGGTCACGCCGATCATCGCGACTTCGACGCCGGTCGCGTCCATGCGTTCGAGTGTGTATGCGATGTAATCGTCCTGCCTGCCCGTCTCGGGAATGTCCTTGAACATGTACTGGGCGGGCATCTCGAAGCCCTTGCTCTCGTCGTCCTTGAGCATCGGCTTCATGAAATCGTAGGCCTTCGCGAAGCTCTCGTCGGGAATCGTGAGCATCAGGTCGATGACGCCGATTCCGGTCGGCATGGGCATGAAGGGCTCCTCTTCGAACGCAGTGCCAGAACGCTAACCCCCTCGAGCGCCAGCCGCCCGCGAGTCGAGTAGCATCGGCATGAGAAGCGCGATGCCCAGTACTCCCGAAATCTCGATTCTGCTGCCGGTCTTCGACGCCGCGAACACGCTGCCCGCGTGCCTCTCGAGCATCGCCCGCCAGACGCACGCGAACTGGGAGTGCATCCTGGTCGACGACGGCTCGACCGACGAGAGTCGCGCGATCGCCTGCCGGGCCGAGCGCGACGATGAACGCATCCGTGTGATCGAAACCCCCCATCGCGGGCTCGTCCCCGCCCTCAACACCGGCATCGACCACTGCCGCGGCGACCTCGTCGCCCGCATGGATGCCGACGACCTGATGCACCGCGAGCGTCTCGAACGTCAGGCCGAAGCGCTTGCGGCCGAGCCCGCGCTCGCGGGCGTCGGCTCGCGCGTGCGACTCTTCCCGCGCAAGTTCCTCACCGCGGGCATGCGAAACTACGAGCGCTGGATCAACGGCATGGACGCACGCGAGCGCATCCGCGCAGACCGCTTCGTCGAGTGCCCGATCCTGCATCCGACCCTGATGCTCCGGCGCGACGTCCTGCGTGCACACCGCTACCGCGACCGCGGTTGGCCGGAAGACTACGACCTGCTGCTGCGGCTTCAGCAGGCCGACCACGAACTGGCCGTCGTGCCACATCGCCTGCTCGCAAAGCGCTGCGCTCCCGAACGCCTGTCGCAGACCGACGACACCTATGCCATCGGCCGCTTCATCGCCTGCAAGGCCGAGTTCCTAGCAGCATCGTTTCTCGAACGCACCGCCGACTACGTGCTCTGGGGTTACGGGGGAACCGGGCGCGCGCTCCGACGAGCACTCGCGCACCACGGCAAGACGCCGGCGGCCATCGTCGAGCTGCATCCCGGGCGGATCGGCAATCGCATTCACGGCGCCGAAGTGATCGAGCCCGATGCGCTCGGCGGCTGGCGCCAGCTGCCGCTCGTGGTCTCGGTCGCAGGCGAGATCCCGCGCGCGCAGATTCGCGGCAACCTCGCAGCGCGCGGCTGGCGTGAACTTTTCGACTACGTCTGCGCGGCGTAGTCAGTCGGCTGGTTCGGCGAGGTGAACCGACGAGATCAGGTCCGCCGACACCCAGCCCTGGAACAGCTTGACCACGTCGTCGTTCCGAACATCGTCACGCGCGAGTCGTTCGCTGACCTCGGCCAGCGTTGCATCAGCGCGGAAGGCCTCGATCGCGTCGGCTTCACGCGTCTCGACGGCTTCGACAACGACCTCGAAGCCGCGCCGGAATATCACCACACACTCTCCGCCCTGCTCGAGGTCGACATCGATCTCGTCGCGGTCCTGGTTGCGGGTTGCGTGCAGTGCGCGCAACGGCCAGCGGGAGCGAAGCAACGCGAGCCCGGGCTGGAAGCAGATTTTCGCGCGTTGCCAGTCCTCGATCGACCAGTCCTTGCAGTCGATCGGGTCGAACGAGTCGCACGCGGCCGCGTGGAAAGAACGCGTGACCGCCCATTCCAGCTCGGCCAGTTCCGGCAGGAACGCGAGCTGCTCGGTCAGGCGATCCGTCCGCAGAAAACGCGGCAGGTCGGCGCCGATGTCGTTCAGGTTGGTGGGTTCGTCGGGCAACGCGCCGCGATAGCGATCCGACAGCCCCGCAAGCGAGCCGTCGCCGAGGATGTTCGCGAGCGCTGGATAGCTCTCGCGCAGCGCCTCGGTCACGCGAGCGGGATAACCCTGGGTGTAGACCGCGATGCGGGCGGCGGGGTCTGCACCCGCCGGAACACGGATCCAGGCTTCGAGGGGCGGACCGTCACCCGCAACGATGTGCGTGCTGAGCGCGCGCTGCAGCTCACGCAACGTCGGCATGGCCGATCTCCCGCTGCTCGAAGCCGTTCGCACAGACGTCGCGCGCGCAGTCGAGTTCTTCGATCAAGCGCGACCAGGCGGGGATGTCGGCATCCCATTCGATCATGGTGGGGACATCGCCGAGCCCCAGGCGCTCCACCACATGCGCATAGAGACGCCAGACTTCTTTGCTGACCGGGCGGCTGTGGGTGTCGAAGAGGTGGCTTCCCATGTCGCTGAAGCCCGCGAGATGGATCTGCCCCACACGCTCCGCCGGAATCGCATCGAGGTAGGCGAGCGGATCGAAATCGAGGTTGACCGCACTCACGTAGACGTTGTTCACGTCGAGCAACAAGCCGCAGTCCGCGCGCTGCGCGAGTTCGGCGAGAAATTCGGCCTCGGGGATCGTCGAGTCGTTCCACGCAAGATACGTCGACGGGTTCTCCAGCAGAATGCGGCGCCCGAGAATGTCCTGCACCTGCTGCACGCGCGAGACGACGTGCTCGAGGCATTCCTCGGTAAGTGGCAGCGGCAGGAGATCGTACAACGAGCGCCCATCGAAGCGGCTCCAGCACAGGTGGTCGCTCACGATCGCCGGCTCGATGCGCCGGGCCAGCGCCGCCAGCCGCTTCAGGTAGTCGCGGTCGAGGGGGTCGACCGATCCGATCGACAACGAAACCCCGTGGAGCGCGACGGGGGCGTCGCGGCGGACCGCTTCGAGAATTGCGAGCGGGCGACCGAAGCTGTCCATGTAGTTGTCGCTGATGGCCTCGAACCAATCTGCTCCCGCGGCGCCGGCCAGCACATCGTCGTAATGCTCGGCGCGCAGCCCGACCCCGAACCCCATTCGGGGCCTGTCCTGGGTCGGGTCTGCGCGCCGTGCACTCAGGAGATCACCCCTTCTCGAGCTCGGCCGTGAGGCGGCCACCTTCGATCTTCAGGCACGTCTCCGCGTCCATCTTCAGGTAGCCCTGTCCCTTGCAGGCGTTCTCCCCCGCGCAGGAATGACCCTTGCCACCGCAGGCGCCGGTACCCTTGCACTTGTTCACGCCGTAGCACGCGACCTTTTCCTCCGACTCCGCGAACGCGACGCCGGGCATTGCCGCGAGCGACATCAACCCCGCGACTGCCGATGCGAGCACCAGCTTGCTCTTGCTTCGATTTTCCAATGTCCTTCCTCCCTTGGTTGCCGGGCGCCCTGGGGCCCCGTTGCGAGCGATCATTCAGCCAGGATGCCCTCGGCGTCGATGCGAATCTCCACCTCGTCGCCGACCAGCACCCCCCCGGTCTCGAGAATCTCGTTCCAATTGAGTCCGTAGTCCTTGCGGTTGATCGTGAGAGTCGCCCGGAAGCCCGCGCGTTCGTTG
>JAFDEI010000113.1 GCA_019310425.1 Deltaproteobacteria bacterium
AGAAAGTGGTCCACCAGCAGCGGAATCGAGTCCATCCGGTCTCGCAGCGGCGGCAGGTGAACCGTGACCACGTTGAGCCGGTAGTAGAGGTCTTCGCGGAAGCTGCCGTCCTTGACCGCTTCCTCGAGGTTCCGGTTCGTGGCCGCGATGATCCGCGTATCGACCCGAACGTCGGCCTCGCCGCCCAGGCGCGAGAACTCGCCGTCCTGGAGCACCTGGAGCAGCTTCGCCTGGAGGCCCGGGTGCATCTCACTGATTTCGTCGAGGAAGATCGTGCCGTGGTCCGCGTACTCGAACTTGCCGAGCTTTCGCTTCTGGGCGCCCGTGAAGGCCCCCTTCTCGAAGCCGAACAGTTCGCTCTCGAGCAGCTCGGAAGGCAACGCGGCACAATTGACCTTCACGAACGGCTGCTCGCGTCGGCCCGACAGCTGGAACAGCGTCCTCGCGACGAGTTCCTTGCCGGTTCCGCTGTCGCCGCGCACCAACACGGTGATGTCGGTGTCGGCGACCTGCTCGATGATGTCGCGAACCTCCTTCATCTTGAGATTGTCGCCGCCGAGCAACAGCAACTCGGTCTCGGATCGCGCTTGACCGCGCAGTCGCTCGACCTCCTGCTTGAGCGCGCGCTTCTCGAGCGCCTTCTGGAAGGCGAGTTCGAGCTCCTCGACCTCGAAGGGCTTTCGCAGGAAATCAGATGCGCCGAGCCGCATCGCCTCGACGATGTTGCGTGCCTGGCCGTGGCCCGAGAGCATCACCACCGGCACATGGGGCAGACGCTTCTTCAGCTCCGAGAGTGTCTCGAGACCGTCCATGCCGGGCAACACCACGTCGAGGGTGATGAGGTCGGGCTGCACCGAGTCGAGGCAGAGCAGGGCTTCTTCGCCGTCTGCCACGGCTGCGACCTGGTACCCTTGACGCGATACCAACGCCTCCATGTAATCGCGAACACCGGGGTCATCGTCGATCACGAGGACACGAAATTGATTCGACATGGATCTACACTCTCTTTAGGGTCGCTCGCAGCGGTGAATTCCGACAGATCTCGAAATGAGGGCTTCTGCACCCATTTCAATCCATCCCCAATCCATCGGTAACCGGTGGCTTGCCGGGTCCATTCACTCCGCCACTAATTGGTACGGAGTTCGAGTCGACAAACACGCCCGGTTCTAGTGTGTAATATTTTTCCGACTTTGGGAAGAAGTTTTCCCGTGGGAATGATTTTTCCTCTCAGCAGTCAGATCAGAGCGGCATTTTCTTCCTTCTTGCTGTTTTTCAGGTAATACTCGCGGTCTTCTACCGTTCGCCGATGGATTCGCCGGGCCGGTACCGCGAAATCGGAGGATTCCGGTTGGGGGGCAACAGCCAGGCGAGGAAAGCGAGCATGGCGGGAAACGAGCGGGTCTGGAGACGCCTCCTGAACGGATGGATGGCCATCGTCGGGCGCTTCGCCTTCGTTCAGACCCTGCTGCTGCTGCTGCTGCTCTATCTCTTCATGATCGGGCCGACTTCGATCCTGATGGCGCTGGCGCGCAGGGATCAGCTGGCGAAACGCGGCCTTGGCGGCGAAGGCTCGGCCTGGTGCACAGCCGATACGGCACCCCCCGATCTCGAACGCGCGAAACTGCTGTCGTAGCCGTCCCCCGGAGACGCCGTGAAGATCCTCGGAATTTCAGCGCTCTACCACGATTCAGCAGCCGCCCTGCTGATCGACGGTGAACTCGTCGCGGCCGCACACGAAGAGCGTTTCAGTCGGATCCGTCACGACCCGGCGCTTCCGAAACAAGCCGCTTCGTACTGCCTCGCAGAAGCGGGCATCACCCCCGACGACCTCGACTACGTGGTCTTCTACGACAAGCCGCTCGTGAAGTTCGAGCGGATCCTCACGACCTACATCGCGACCTTCCCACGCTCCCTGCCCTCGTTCACCCGATCGATGCCGATCTGGCTGAAGCAGAAGCTCTGGATTCCGAGCATGATCCACAAGGAGCTCGGTTTCGCAGGCGAAGTGCTCTTCACCGAGCACCACCAGAGCCACGCAGCCTCCGCGTTCTTACCGTCACCGTTCGAGGAAGCGGCGATCCTGACCTGCGATGGCGTCGGGGAATGGGCGACCACGACGCAGGGCATCGGGCGCGGCAACCAGGTCGAGCTGATCAACGAAGTGCGCTTCCCGCATTCGCTCGGCCTGCTCTACAGCGCTTTCACCTACTACCTCGGATTCAGGGTGAACAGCGCCGAATACAAGGTCATGGGCGCTGCTCCGTATGGTGAACCGAAGTACACCGGGACGATTCTCGACGAATTGATCGACCTGCGCGAAGATGGCTCGTTCAAACTCAACATGAAGTACTTCGCGTACGACTACGGCCTGCGCATGACCAACTCCCGCTTCTCGAAGCTGTTCGGCCAGCCGGTACGCGACCCCGAAAGCGAGATGGAGCAGTTCCACTGGGACATGGCTGCGAGCATCCAGAAAGCGACTGAAACCGTGGTGCTCCAGATGGTGAACGACCTGCACGCGCGAACCGGAATGACGAAGCTGTGCATGGCCGGCGGAGTTGCGCTCAACTGCGTCTCGAACGGCCGAATCATCCGCGAGAGCCCCTTCGACGAACTCTGGGTGCAACCCGCCGCGGGTGATGCGGGCGGAGCGCTCGGGGCTGCGCTCTTCGTACACAACACCATCCTCGGCAACCCGCGTGCGACTCGCATGGACCACTGCTTTTGGGGCCCGTCGTTCTCTGATGTCGAAATCCGGGAATTCCTCGATTCGCGCGGCGCCCCGTATCGCAGCCTCTCCCGCGACGAGATGATCCGGGAGACCGCACGGCAACTCGACCAGGAACAGGCCGTCGTCGGCTGGTTCCAGTGCAGGACGGAATGGGGACCGCGCTCGCTCGGCGCCCGCAGCATCCTCGCCGACGCCCGCAACCAGGAGAACTGGAAGCGGGTGAATCTGAAGATCAAGTTCCGTGAGAGCTTCCGGCCATTCGCCCCCGCGGTGATGGCCGACAAGGCCTCGGAGTGGTTCGACATCGACCGTGAGAGCCCCTACATGCTCTTGGTCTGTCAGGTCCGCCAGGGCCGAAACATCCCCGCCGTGACCCACGTCGACGGCTCGGCACGGCTCCAGACGGTCAGCCGCGAGACGAATGCGGAGTTCTACGACCTGCTGGCCGAATTCGACCGCCGGTCAGGCTGCCCGGTGCTGGTCAACACCTCGTTCAACGTTCGCGGTGAGCCGATCGTGCTTTCCCCCGAGGACGCCTACCTCTGCTTCATGCGGACGAATATGGATATCCTGGTACTTGGCAACCAGATCCTCCTGAAGTCGGAACAACCCGAGCTCCAGGAGGATTTCGACTGGCGCGAAAAATTCGCGCTCGATTGATCCCCATTACAGGGCGGCGGCAAAAATGCCGATCTCACCCGTGCCGGCTAGACTGAGGAGATTCCGATGGCGCGCGCTTCCGACAACAAGATGTCGATCTTCGGCGAGCTCTGGGCCTTCATGAAGGTCCGCAAGAAGTGGTGGCTCGGGCCGATCGTCCTCACGATGGTGATGCTGTCGGCGTTGATCGTCCTGACGGAAGGCTCCGCTGTCGCACCGTTCATCTACGCGCTCTTCTAGGCACGCACCGGGACCATCGGGCCGCTAGAGGAAAAGGGAGCGGGCGAAGTGACGGCCACAACCGCCGACCTCCAGACCGAGAACACCGAACGCCGCGCCGCGGTGGTGCGCGCTGCCTCCGTGACGGCGCTCGCGATCGGTGTCTTCGCGCCGATCCTCTATTACATGATATTGCACTGGAAGGCCGACGCGAACTACTCGCATGGCTTCCTGGTGGCGCCTCTCGCGCTCTACTTCGCCTGGGAGCGGCTCCCGCAGCTCAAGCGGGCACCGATCGACCCGACCTGGTGGGGCGTCGTTCCGCTGCTGGCGGGTGCCCTGTTCTTGATGCTCGGCCGACTCGGCGTCGAGTTGATGTCGATGCGCATCGCGTTCGTGCTGACCTTGATCGGCATCCTGCTGCTCACGCTCGGTCGTTCGCCGTCCCGCATTCTGGCATTCCCACTGCTCTTCCTGTTTCTGATGGTGCCGCTGCCGCAGTCACTGGTGAACGTCATCGCCTTTCCCCTGCAGCTGTCGGCGGCCAATCTCGCCGTCGCCTCACTCCATACACTCGGGATTCCCGCACTGCTCGAGGGCAACATCATCCACCTCGCCGACACTCAGCTCTTCGTCGCAGAAGCCTGCAGTGGACTGCGCTCGCTGATGGCCCTCGGCACGCTCGGAGTCGTGTTCGCGTACTTCTTCCGCAAGAACCCCATCGAGCGCGTGGTCTTGATCGCCTCGACGATCCCGATCGCGATCCTGGTGAACGCGTTCCGCGTGGCGCTCACCGGCTACCTCACTCACCGCTACGGCTCCGCCGCAGCCGAGGGCGCCATCCACCAGCTCGAGGGGTTCTTCACCTTCGGGCTCGCCTTCGCGCTGCTGTTGATCGAGGCGTGGCTGATGAAGGCGCTGTGGCCGAAATCGTGGCGCGAGAAGACCCAGTGGAGGTCTGCGGCGTGACCAAGACACTCGTCGCCGTCGCGTTCGTGGTCCTGAATTTCTACACCTACCACTACATGGCCAGCAACCCGGTCTACCCGGAGCGAAAGAGCTTCGACGCGTTTCCGCTCGAGCTCGGCGAATGGGCCTGCCATGAACCCCACGAAATCTCGGACAAAATCCAGCAGAACCTCGGCGTGACCGACTACCTGTCGTGCCGCTTCACGCGCCCGCAGAATCGTGTCGGTGTCGATGTCTACGTCGGCTACCACGCTTCGCAGGTGCGCGAAGAAGGGGGCGGCGCAGGTGAGAACGCGATCCATCCCCCGGCCCACTGCCTGCCGGGCTCCGGCTGGGACATCATCGACACGCGGACCGTACCGATCTCCACACTGGGGATGCCGCAGCAGGGTGCGAGCGCGAAACGGCTGATCATCGCCAAGGGCAACGCCCGGCAGCTCGTCTACTATTGGTATCAGTCGCGCGGGCGTGTGATCTCCGAGGATTGGCAGAAGATCGTCTACGTCGGCCTGGATCGGGCGCTCCAGGGCCGCACGGATGGCTCGCTGATCCGCTTCTCAGTACCCATCCTCGGGAATGACGACGCGGCGGCGGAAGCGACCTTTCAGGATCTGGCCTCCCGGATCCTGACGCTGCTCCCGGACTACGTACCCGAATAGCAGCGGGGGAAGCGAAGGGTGCCGGCCAACCTCAGCGATGCGATCTACCAGAGGCTCCCCGTCTTTGGTCAGAACCTGCTGTGCACCATTGCGGGCTACAAGCGCTACCGGAGTCGCTTCAGCCCGCGCTTCCATGCCGCGCTAGCCGAGCTCGAAGAATCGGCCATGGGCCCGCTCGAACGCCTGTACGAGATCCAGCGAAGCCGCCTGGATCGGCTCGTCACACGCGCACGCAAACACTCCCCGTTCTACCGCGACCTGCCGCCGCCGTCCGACCACCGCGACCCCGAGGAAGCCCTCCGCCGGACCCTGGCCTCGCTCCCGATCCTCGAGAAGAGTCAATACCGCGATCGACCCGAGGCATTCCTCGCGGACGACATCCCCGCGAATCGGCTCCGGCGTGGAAAGACCAGCGGGACCACGGGTACCGCGCTCCCACTCTGGTACACGCTCGACACCCTCGCAGAAGAATTCGCGACCGTCTGGCGCTTGCGACGCGCGAACGGGGTCGCGGGGCCCGAGGTCCCGAACCTCACCTTCAACGGCCCGATCATCGTGCCCTTCGGCTGCGAGCGCCCGCCGTTCTGGCGCACCAACGCCTATGGGCACCAGACGTTGTTCTCGCTGTACCACATGACGCCCGACAATCTGCGTGCGTACGTCGACGCCATCCACGAAATTCCGGCCGGCTACGTTCAGGGCTATCCCTCGTCGATCCACCTGGTCGCGCGCGCGATGCTCGAGGCGGGTCGGCCGCTCCCGGCCGGTCGAATGTCGGGGGTCTTCACCTCGTCCGAGTCGTTGCTTGCATTCCAGCGCGAGACCATCGAGACAGCGTTCGCGGCACCGGTTCGCGACCGTTACGGCGTGAGCGAGTTCGCGGTCTCGATGACGGGATGCGAGCTGAACCAACTTCACGTCGACATGGAGTTCGGTATCGTAGAAGTCGAGGCGACCGAGGAGACCAGCGAATCGGTCACGGGGCCGCTGCTCGTCACGGGCCTGGCCCACGATGCAACTCCGTTGATTCGTTATCGGATCGGCGACGTGGGGACGCGCTCGAAGCGGCCGTGCCCGTGCGGCCGTCCCGGGGACGTGTTCCTCGACGTGGACGGGCGGGTCGAAGATTACGTACAGACACCCGACGGGCGCCTGATCGGCAGGCTCGATCACATCTTCAAGGAACAGCTCGACATTGCCGAGGCGCAGATCATTCAGGAAACGAAGGAGGCGATCGAGGTCCTCATCGTTCCCCGCAGCGGTTTCAGCGACGTCAGCGAACGGCAACTCGTGAAGGAGATCCGATCCCGCCTCGGCGATGAGATCGGTGTCTCGATCCGGCCCGTGAAGAGCATTCCGCGCGAACCCAACGGCAAGTTCCGAGCCGTGAAGTCGCGCGTCGGGAGCCCGAGCCGATGATCCGCGTCGGCCTCGGCAGGACCGCAGACAGCTATGCCGGCACCGCGCCGCCGTACGGACCGGGCAAGGCCTACCCCGAACTCGACGCCCTGCTCGGCGATGCTGCCGCCACGGAACCGCCCAATGCGGTCTACGCGGGCGTTCGAGCCGCCCTCTACGGCCTGGGCCTCGATGCCGCGCGCTTCGGCGGCGCCGACTGGAACCCGCTCGGAGACTTCGTCTCGCGCGGCCGGAAGGTCGTGCTGAAGCCGAACTTCATTCGCCACTGGAATCCGATCGAGGGGGCGTCGGTCGACTGCGTGATCACCCACGGCGCCGTCATCCGCGCGGTCGCCGATTATGCCTTCCTCGCGGTCGGCAGCGAAGGCTCGGTCGCAATTGCCGAGGCACCTCAGCATGATTGTGATTTCGAGCGTATCCGCGAGATTGTCGGCCTCGATGAACTGGTGCGATTCTACGAAACGACGCTCGGCAACGAGCTCGGCGTCATCGACCTGCGCCGTGAGGCGGTCGTCTACCAGGACGGCGTGATCATCGAACGTCACGTGTTGCCGGGCGACCCGAAGGGTTACCGAACCGTCGACCTCGGCGACAAGAGCTTCTTCCACGGCTCAGGCATCGACCCACAGCGGATGCGCGGTGCCGACTACGACCCGGGACCGACCACCCTGCACCACAGCGACGGACGCAACGAGTACCTGCTGTCCGAGACGGTGCTCTCCGCCGACCTGGTCGTGAACCTGCCGAAGCTCAAGACCCACAAGAAGACCGGCGTCACGCTCGCTCTCAAGAACCTCGTGGGCATCAACGGCGACAAGAACTGGCTGCCGCATCACTGTGTGGGATCGGCAGCCGAGGGCGGCGATGAGTTCCCGAACAGCTCGCTCATCGACCGCGCGCGAAGCGCCGCGACCGAGGTGGCGCGCAAGCTACTGTCGCGCGGGGTCGGCACGAGCTTCTTCCGGGCCGCGCGGCGGCTCGAGACCTCGGTACGCGGCGACGCCTTCATCCGCAGCGGCAACTGGCACGGCAACCGCACCACCTGGCGCATGTGTCTCGACCTGAACCGCTGCCTCTACTACAGCCGCCCCGACGGCCCCGCGCTCGCTGCGGACGCACCGGTTCGAACCGTACTCACGATCCTGGACGGCGTGATCGCGGGCGAGGGCGAGGGGCCGTTGGCGCCGCTCGACCGACCGCTGGGCGTAATCATCGCCTCCACCGACCCGCTGGCCGTCGACCTGGCTGCGGTCGCGCTGATGGGTTTCGACGAAACGCGGCTGCCGAAACTCTTCGAAGCGATGAACGACGAGGGGCTGCGGGTTACCGCGGTGCGCTCGGTCGATGATGTCGAGGTCGGCGAAGTGGATGCCGATACATTCACCGCAATCGCGCGTAATATCGACTCACTTCGCAGTGCGGACCCCTTCGTCGCCCACCCGGGGTGGCAGGGGCACGTGAATTGAGCACCGCGGAGCACACGGGCGGTTACAGCTACGCGAAGGCCGCAGGAGGACTGGCGGGGTGAAGCAGATCGTTCAGAACGCGCGTACGGGCAAACTGGAGCTCGCCGAAGTGCCGACCCCGGCCGCCGCCGACGGCCAGGTGCTGGTCCGGAATCACTACTCGGTGGTTTCGCCCGGAACCGAAATGATGGCGATGGACTTCGCGCGCAAGTCGTTGCTCGGCAAGGCACGCAGTCGCCCCGACCTCGTGAAGCAGGTCATTCAGAAGATCCGGCACGAAGGCCCGCTACCGACCTACCGCGCCGTGATGACTCGCCTCGATTCCCCCCAGTCCCTCGGTTATTCGTGCGCCGGGGTCGTCGAAGAGGTCGGCGCCGGGGTCGCGGGCTTCGTTCCGGGCGATCGGGTCGCCTGCGCCGGTGCAGGCTACGCCAACCACGCCGAGTGGGTTTCGGTGCCCGAGAACCTCGTGGTGCGCGTGCCCGATTCGGTTCCACTCGAGAAGGCCGCATTCGCGACGCTCGGCGCCATCTCCTTGCAGGGACTCCGCGTCGCAGAGCCGACACTCGGCGAGATCGCGGTGGTGGTCGGCCTGGGCATGGTCGGACAGCTCGCCGTGCAATTGTTGATCGCCAACGGCTGCCGCGTGCTCGGCATCGACCTCGACCCGGTTCGTATCGAACAGGCGCGCGGCATGGGCGCCGAATGGGGGGCGCAGCCCGGAGACGACCACAGCGCGTGGATCGCAGCAGCAACGAAGGGTGCGGGCGCCGACTTCGCAATGATCTGCGCCGCGTCCGAGAGTTCGGAGCCGATCCAACTCGCGGCCGATCTCTGCCGCGCGAAGGGCCGTGTGGTCTGCGTGGGCGCAACCGCGATGGACCTCGACCGACGCAGCTTCTTCGAGAAGGAGCTCGACCTGCGAATGAGCATGTCGTACGGGCCTGGCCGCTACGACCGGCACTACGAGGAATTGGGGCTCGACTACCCGATTTCGTACGTCCGCTGGACCGAGAACCGCAACCTCGAGGCTGTAATCGCGCTCACGGACTCCGGCGCGATCGACCCGGAACAGCTCGACATCCAGACGACGCCGTTCGATGCAGCCGCGCAGACCTACGAGGACCTCGCCGGCGGTGAGCGGAAGTCGTTGGCCGTTCTGTTCCGCTACGACCCGGGCGCAACGACGTCGCGCAGCATCGTGCTGGCCGCAAAGGCCGAGCGGCCCGCGCGCAACGAAGTGGGCGTCGCCTTCATCGGCGCGGGCAACTATGCCAAAGGCATCCTGCTACCCGCGGTGAATCGATGCAAGAACGTCAGCAAGCGTGCGATCGTGACTGCGACCGGCGCGTCGGGCCGCAGCACGGCCGAGAAGTTCGGCTTCGCAGCCTGCGGCACCGACCCCGAGACGGTATTCAGCGACCCGGACGTTCACCTCGTATTCATCGCAACGCAACACGACAGCCACGCGCCACTCGCGGAAGCCGCGCTGCGCGCGGGCAAGGCGGTCTGGCTCGAGAAGCCCGCCGCCCTCACCGAGACACAGCTCGTCTCACTCGCAACCGCCGTGCAGGAAACCAACGGCTTCCTCACGATCGGTTACAACCGGCGCTTCTCGCCGCATGCGCGCGCCGTGCGCGAGGCATTCGCCGATCGCCGGGGGCCGATGTCGATCCACTACACCGTGGCGGCGGGCGCTACGCCGGGGGGAACCTGGCACACCGACCCGAACGTCGGCGGCGGGCGCATCATCGGCGAAGGCTGCCACTTCGTCGACCTCTGCAGCTACCTGGTCGGACAGACTCCCACGAGCGCGTTCGCGCGCGGGCTCGGGCGCGATCCGGAGACCGAAGATTCTACGGTCGTGATGCTCGGATGGGGCGACGGTTCGACCGCGACGATCGCGTATCTCGCGAACGCGAGCTCCGAGCTTCCGAAGGAACGTTTCGAGATCTCGGCCGAGGGCCGCACCGCGATCTGCGACAACTTCCGATCGACCAGAATTCTCGGCGGCGAAACGACCAAGACGATGAACCAGGACAAGGGCCAGACCGCGGCCGTCGAGCAGGCCATCGAGGCGGTACGAGGCGGAAGACCCTCGCCGATCGCACTGCCCGAGATCGTCGCGGTCACGCGCGCGACTTTCGCGATCCGCGAGTCGGTTCGAACGCAGCGGGCGGTCGCAATTTCGCGTGAACTGAAACCGGCCGCAGGCTGAGGCCTCTACACACACGCTGCCTGTTCGAGAGGTGCGGAATGCGCTGCCTCGAAGCGGGTGGACTTGACTCCGGGCGATATAGCCCTCAATAAATAGGAGCCGATCTTTTCCACCCGGCAGGATCGGCCCAGTGCCGAACAGCGGCCGGGAGAGACGAATTTCTCCAATGCAATCGAATCAAGAACCCGGAAATGTAGCGCGCGTCGCGGTTGTCATCGCGACCTACAATGAACGCGCGAACATCGAGCGATTGATCCCCGACTTGATGGAATCGAGCGTCTCCCCTCACGTAGTGATCGTCGACGACAACTCACCGGACGGCACGGGGCAGGCCGTTCAGGAGTTCATGAAGCGCCATCCGGGACGAATCTCCCTCGTCGAGCGCAGCCGGAAGCAGGGGTACGGGCCCGCCGTCGTCGCGGGCTTCCGGAAAGTCATTGGCGGCGATTTCGACATCGTCGTCACCATGGATGCAGACTTTTCCCACGACCCGGTCGCAATCCCGGACTTGGTCGCCCCGCTCGACAAGGCCGATCTCGCGATCGGATCACGATACGTCGGGGGGATCCGGATCCTGAACTGGAGCATGAGCCGCCTGCTGCTCAGCTCGTGTGCGAACCTCTACGTGAACACGATCCTCCGTTACCACATCTCGGACTGCACCAGCGGGTTTCGCGCCTACCGCGCGCCGGTCCTGCGCAGCATCGACCTCGATCGAGCCTCGTCGCGTGGTTACTCGTTCCTCGTCGAGTTGCTCGAGCTGGTCGTGCGAGCGGGTTACTCGGTCCACGAAGTTCCGATCGTCTACACCGAACGCCGCGTGGGCAAGAGCAAGATGTCGCGCGGAGTCATCGCCGAATCCGTAATCCGCCCATGGTTCCTGCTCGCGCGGCGGCTGGCCGGCCGGCGATGAACGCCGGCGCCCTGAATCTCGTGTTCGCTCACGGGTTCCGGCAGATGGGGCCTCAGAGCCGCTTCGAGCGCGTGACCCAGCGAACGATGCCCGGCTGCCGTGGGATGATTCCAATCCGAAACACCGTTGGAATCGCCAAAGAACAGTCGCCGCTCCGATTCGCGCGCATGCTCGATCATCTCTGCGAGCGGATCCACTAGCGGCACGCCCCTCTCCGCAGACCAACGCCCGATCATCTGCTGGGGCCTCCCTCGCGCGAATGCGTCGCTGAATCGCAGTCGATACTCGGAGCGCCAGACATCGGCGTGCTCGGGCCCGAGCTGCGGAGCCGCCGGCAGCACCAGGATCATCGGGCTTGCGCCGTGGCTTTGTATCGTGTCCGTCATCTGCTCGAGCGACGTGAAGACGTCCCGCCACGCCGCGGCGCTCTCGGGTGCGTCCGGTTCGAAACAGGCCAGCTGCCCGAGCTCATCCGGTGTGTACCCAAACAAGAAGATCAGTCGCTTTACGCGGTCACGGATCAGGAAGTAGCCATGGCTGACGGAGGTCAATCGGCGATCGACGTGCGTCCGGAAGATTGACAGGATCGAGCGGATGAACCTCGCGCTCGCTGCTTGATCCGATCGGCCCCGGGGTCGCGGAAGGATGTCGTTCATGTTGACGACGATCACCACGACATCGGGCCGGTAGATGCGCGCGATCCCCGGGAGAAAGCGCTCGGCGCCATACAGGGTCTGACCCCGGATCCCGAAGCTCGATACCTCGATCGGTACCTGGGCAGGCGCGAACGAAGTTCCCGTTGGGCGACCTTCTGAAAGGTTTGCTCGAGAGGGACGCCATACCCAAAGACCACGGAGTCGCCAAGCACCACCGCTCGGAAACTCCCGGGGTTCCGCGGGATCGCAACCTCTTCATCCCGCCACCCTCGCGAGTTCAGCTCCACCAGGACCTTCTGGGAGACGTAGCGACGACCCGGCTGGTAGCTCCCCAGCGT
>JAFDEI010000114.1 GCA_019310425.1 Deltaproteobacteria bacterium
GGCTCAGGTGCTCGGCCGTGGTTCCGTCCCCCTGATCTCTTCGTACTCGAAGCGCGGCTGGGAATCCAGCCTCGTTGCCCGGAGTCGTCGCCATGGAGCCGGCCGGAACTCACCAGGCGCATCTACGAAAGAACGGGAATGTCCGGCGACCCCGGGTCGTGTTGGCCGTGCTTCCGACCGAGAGTGGCCGTTGCGAATCTACCCGGATTCGGCAGGGCGGGCCGGCTCGATCAGCCGCTCGAGTCGGCGCTTGTCGACCGGCGCCATTGACTCGAAGCTGAGCCCCTGCGCGCCGGCGGCATGGTTGCGCACCACCCGGGCCCACAGCAGCAGCGGCGGTTCGCCTCGGGATTGCGGAAACGCGATGTGCGTGCGCTCGCCGCTCGCGAGTTCGCGGGTCGGTTCGATGCCGAGGCCCGTGGGAGAGAGGTCGCGGATACGCAGCGATAGAACCGGCTGGTCGCTCCGGCGGAAGGCCGGAACCTCGGCAGCATAGCTTCGGCGTACCTGCTGTCTGCGATCGCGCCGGGCGACCGTGGTCGGTTCAGGTACAGCGGGAAGCTCCAGCGCTCCGCCGGTCGAGCGTGCGGAGCCGTCGTGCTCTGTGGCGCTCCCCCACGGTGCCACTTCGTCGAGTGCATCGAGTACATCCTGCGCGAGATGGTGCATCTGGCGGTGGATGAGCGACCTGCGCGCCCGATGCAGGATCGTGTAGGCACGCCGGTCCGGATTCGTGTAGAGCGCCTCGATGGCCGGGCTGCGCGACACGAAGCTCTCGAACAGCGGGTAGCCCTGCCGGCGGATGTCGCTGATGAGAAGTGTCAGAACGTCGCGCTCCTCCCCCTCCCTGAATCGGATGCGACGATCCACCAGTGAGAGCAGTACACGGGCGCGCCGTTGCGGGCGCCCCCACTCGTCCATGAGTTCGAACACCCTTCGGGCTTCGCCGAGCGATGAGTGGTCGGCGACGAGGACGATCGAGAGGTCGCTGGCCGCAATGGCATTCTGCGTCAATATTTCGAAGTCGCTCTTGGTGTCGATGATGACGAGGCCGTTCCAGTTCGTCCGCTCCAGCGTTTGCCACAAATCGGACGAGGCCGTGATCTCCTTCTTGAGCTGCCCCACCTGCGTGCTCGACGGAACGTAGTGGACACCGTATTGCCCGAGGCGGATGGCACTCTCGAGGTTTCCATGACGCATTCCCGTGACGACCGTCTCGACAGGCGGGTCGTCGGTGAACGCAAACATGCGGTCGGGCATCGGTTGGTCGTCGAGAGTGAGCAGCAGGACCGGCATGTCCTCGCGCAGGGCGCGCAGGTAGACCGCGAGATTGCAGGCGAACGTGGTCTTGCCCACACCGCCTTTGTTGCTCGAAACCGTCAGTACGCGAAAGCGCGGCCGGTCGCCGCCGTCACGACGCGGGTCCGCACGCGGTCGATCGCTCGACAGCGGAGGTTGGGTCAAGAGGGGATTCGGCACTCGCGTCTCTCCCGGAAGTTCAGACGACCGTATGGAATCTTCGCACGAATCAGCAGTTGACAGGGTCCGAATGCGCCAGCGCGCCTGTCTACCCTTTCTGGGGGGACTGCCCCCCAGTCCCGGCTGTAATGGATCGACCTATTCGAGGCGTCTCATGTTAGAACGGGGGCGAGCCCTTTGGCGCCCTATCGACGGGAGGAGCCGCTTGGACGCGAACTCGAATCTCCCCATCGATCCCTTCGGGGCGGCGGTGATGCCGTCGCTCTATGTCGCACGTGAGGCAACCGAACGCGTCTTGGCCGAGTTGCTGGCCTGCGGACGCGCGACGGCGCGCCCCGCGGTAATCCTCGGTCCTCCCGGCATCGGCAAGAGCTTGCTGCTTCAGCTCGTGGCTGAACGCCTCGAGGGCAACGGCTCGAAGGTATTTCTCGCCTACCCGCGCCTGGACACCGAGGGGCTCTGCGCGTGGATCCTCGATCGCCTCGAGGGCCCTCGCTTCGATGATCCCGTCTTCGCGTTCGAGGCCTATCTCTGCCACCTGCGCGAGATCGACTCGAGTTTACTGCTGCTGATCGACGACATGTCTGCGATGCCGCTGGCGACGGTGCGTTGGCTTGGTCGGCGCGCCCTGAATTCGAAGGGGGAGCTGCGCGTGATCGCGAGCGTCCTCGATGACCTTCGCTCCCAAGAGCGGATCGTGCCGCTGGGCCCCGCGTGCGAGACGATCTTGCTGGAAGCCCCGATGAAGCTGAGCGAGAGCACGAAGTACCTCCGCGAGCGCCTGCATCATGCGGGTGCGTCGGAAGCCACAGGAGCACGCTTCGATTCAGACACCATCGCCGAACTCCACCGGTGCTCCGGCGGCAACCCCCGCGAATTCAACTCGGCGGCGGCGATGTTCCTGACCGCGCTTCCCGCTGTTCGGGTGTAGAGACGCGGGCTGCCGGAAGGCCGAGGCAGCGCCGATCGCTCGGCTCGGTCCTTCGCGCGCCGGCCGAAGGGCTTCGGGTATCATGTGACGCTCACCCAGCGTCATACGGGCTGTGTTTCAGGAGAACGCCCCATTGAAGCGGCGCCAACTTGCAGGAGTCATCGCCTGCTGCCTGACAGTGACGGCGACCGTTACTACGGCGGCAGAATCCGATCTCCCCGCATACCAGATCCAGGTCAAGGACAAGGCGCTGCGCCGCTTCATTGCGCATCGCGAACGCATCCAGTCGCTCGATTTCCTGACCGCAGAGGATCGGCTCTGGGTCCCGGCCACTTTTCTCCACGCGGGCGAGCCCTACGACGTCCGGCTGAGGCTGCGCGGCGACCTCCCCGCGCATTGGCGTGGCAGCAAGCAAAGCTATCGCGTGAAGTTCAAGGATCAGCCGTTCCAGGGGCGGCGTGAGATCAATCTGATCGTCCCCTGGGACAAGCACTACGCGGTGGAGTGGTTGCAGACGCTGGTCGCGAAGGATCTGGGACTGCTCTTCTTTGCGGGTGACTTCGTGAACGTCGTCATCAACGGCGAGGATGCGGGCCTCTACTACCAGAGCGAGCATCCGACGAGCGAGTATCTCGAACGCAACGGCCGCCCGGCATCGTCGATCTTTACGTTCGGCGAAAACTGGACGTTCTACTATGGCAAGCGTCACCACTACATCGGTTTCGAAAACCCGGGCAGCGCGACATCGCCACCGGTCGAGAGCGTCGCGCAGATCAAGCAGCGCGCGACCTACGACGGCGATGAGCCCGAGCAGGTGCGTAGGCAGCTCGCGTACTTGATCGAGTTCTACGAGCTGCTGACCGAAGGCTCTGCCGCGGATGTCGCAGAACGTGCGCCGTACTACCTCGACCTCGACAAGTTCGCGCGCTTCGTCGCGCTCCAGGACTTCTTCGGCTCGTCTCACGGCATGGCGCTCAACGACAATTCGCGGCTCTACCTCGATCCGACGTCCGGGAAGTTCGAGTTCATTCCGTGGGATACCCCACTGTGGTCGATCGCCGAGCGGGCTCAGCAGCGCGGGACCGATGCGGCGGGCCTGTTGACGCCAGAGAACCCGGTCTTCCGGCGCCTGATCGAGGCGGTTCCGGGATTGCGCGCAGAGCGTGATCGGGTGTTGCGGCGGCTCGTGGACGACGGCGCGAGTTACCGCGCGCGGCTTCGGGAGCGACACGCGGCGAGCAGGCCGCGCGGCACGATCGGGTCTTCGCGGAAAATCTGATACTGCTCGCCGAGGCACTCGCCGAATGAGGGCCACGCGAACCCCGCGCTTTGCCTGGATCGCGTCTGTCACGATCTGTTGGATCGCGTGTGGTGGTGAGCCCTCCTCTTCGGTCGATGTGGTGCGGATCGTCGCGCCGAAGTTGTCGCTGCAGGCCGCGCCGGGTTCGTCGACTGCACGCCTGATCGAACCCGACGGCGAGCGCGAGCTGGTGTTGGAGGTCATCGCGGGGCGTCGTGGGGAAAAGGGCTGGCGCGAATGGTCGTTGCGCGAGGCCCCGGACGGGGCGGTGCTGGGTCGTCTCGCGCTCGGCTCGGACGAGGCGGCGCTGCTTCATCACCTGGCAGCGCGCGATCGCGATCTGGGTTTCGCGCTCGAGTCGAGCCGCCTGGTGCGGCTCTCGATGCGCGACGGCGAGCGCTTGGGGCTGTGGTTCGAGGGCGATCGCGCCGAGGCGTTCAGCGCGGCTGCGGAGCTCGAGGCCACCGAGGCAGCGCGGCTCGTCGCTCTCGCGCAGGCGCTCGGGGCGTGGCAGGTGGTTGCGAACGACCGCTACCCGGTCTCGGCGGATGGCGCGGTGCGGTTACCGCTGTTCACACCCAAGCCGCTCAGCGATTGGCGCGTGTTGCGGCAGCGGAGTCTGGAGTTCGTTCTGCCGCCCGCGCTCGGCAGGCAATTTGCGACGCGAGAGGGTTTTCGGACCGCCCGCGATCGCGCACTCGCGCGATACACGCAGCGGCTGCCCCTGCTCGCAGAGGCGGTTGAGCGCTTCGTCGATGCCCAGCCCGAAGCGGAGCGCAGTGAAGCGGTCACGTTGTTGGCGCCGCGTCTTCGCGAGAGCGCCGCCGCGTACGCGGGTTATCTGGACTCCGCCTGGGTCGAGTTCGTGCTCCAGGTCGTCTCGCCCGATTCGGCGCGCGTGCGGATCCTGGTGCACAGCGTCGTCGACGTGCGCATCGATGCAGTGCTTGCGACCCTGCCGGGCAAAGTACTCGTAACCGAGAGTGCCGCACTCGCGGGCTTGCGGATGGTTCCGGTCGCTGGCGGTGGCCCGGTACGGGCGTACCTCGGGAAGGACCGCGTGGAATTTCGGCTCGGCCTGCCCGTCGCACCGCGCGCACCCGAGGTCGATTCATTCCAGAGCGTGGAGCTCGAATACACGCTCACCGGTCTGGAAGCCCTCGGCGGAAACCTGTGGCCGCTCCTCGGCGCGCTGAGGCTTCAGATGACCAACTCGATTACCGGCGCCGACGTGTCGGGTGAACACGTTCAGCGTTCGCTGAGCTTCGCAGATCCGCGTTTCGCGGTCGGCCCCGAGCCGCCGATCGAGAGCTTCCTGGCCGCATTGCCGAGCGTGCTCGTCCGGTTCGGAGACGCTGCGCCTGCGGCACTCGTGCTCGATCGCCGCGCGCACACGCTGACGCTGCCGGAGGGTGACTACCACCTCACCGCGGACTTCATTCCCCCGGCCGGTTACGGGCTCGTGATCGCTGCAGGTGTCTCGCTCCGGATCGATCCCGGCCGATCGTTGTTGATACGCGGGCCGCTCCGGGTGCGCGGAACCGCACAGCAGCCGGTGCGCCTACGCGGCGCGAAGCTCGCGCAGCCGTGGGGTGTGCTGGCGGTTCAGGGGCGCGGGCGGAGTGTCGTCGCGGCCCGCCGGCCACGCAGCGAGATCCGATATCTCGAGCTGTCGGGTGGTTCGCAGGATCAGCTGAAGGGCGCTTTCTACAGCGGACAGCTCTCGGTCCATCATCAGGACCTCTCGTTGCAACACGCAACGCTGAGCCGGGCATTCGGCGACGATGCGCTGAACGTGAAGTACGGCAATATCGACATCCGAGATTCGGTTTTCGCCGACAATCATTCCGACGCGATCGATCTCGACTGGTGCGACGGCACGGTCACTCGCAGCTTCTTCGGGCGCAGTGGCCGGGGTGGGGACGGATTGGACCTGTCCGGCTCGAAGGTCACGGTCACGGATTCAGTGTTCAGCGCGCAGCGCGACAAGTGTCTATCGGTCGGCGAGGCCTCGACACTGTGGCTGCGGGGCTCGCTGCTGCGTGACTGTGAGATCGCGCTCGCAAGCAAGGACGACTCGGTTGCAGAGGTGCAGGAGTCCCTGTTCTTGGAGAACGAACGCAACTTTGCCGCGTTCGTGAAGAAGCCGATCTTTGGCGGTGCGACGATTCGCGGCAGCGGGCTGCTGCTGATTGCTGCCGAAAAGCCCGACACTCGCGGACCATCGTCGGTGATCGAACTCGACCACGCGTCGATGCTCGAGCACGTCGACGAATCCGGGCTGGAGCTGGACGCACTGCGGAAGACGGCGAGTTTCTCTAGCGCGCGCTTCCGGTCGATCGAGGACTCGCGGCGCTGATCCGCGCAGCTTCGGTGTCCCAGAAGACGATCGGGGCCGATCGCGTGAAGCCCTGCCGGATCACGAAGCGTCCCGGTCCGATGCGCCGCGTATAGACCCGGTCGAATGACACGCCCGCGGCGGCGACGAGGACCGACGCGCTGCCGAGCGTCCAGCCACGTCGTTCCATCCCGAACGCCCGGGTGCCGAATGCGGTCAGCGTGGTTGTCCGGGTGACTTCGAGGATCCAGACGTTGGTTCCATGGCGCGCGCCTCGGCAGAAACCCATGCCCTGCACGGCGGGTACCGGCTCCGCGGTGTGGTACGGCCGGTTCGAATAGAGCGAAGTCTCTGCGCCGCGGTAGATCGCGGTTTCGCAGGCCGTGATCGCGTCGTACTCACTCACGAGCGGTCCGTGGCCGTGTAGTATTCGCTCGTCCGGGGGATTTTGGTCGCACGCAGCCGTCGCGAATGTGAGAAGATTCAAGAGGGCGAGGCTGATTGCGGCGCCGCGCGCTCGCGAGGTCTTGCTTCGCGTTGTGGTCGTGTGGGTCTTCAGCATCGGGCGGAGAGGGTGCATCGGCGATGAGCCTCCAGAATTCCGCCTCTCCGTGCTTCGGGAGGGCAGTCGGTGTCGAGCGACCAGCGGAAAGATAGGCGAGACCGCACCCGCGTGGCGGCCGTGGCCGCGCTGTTGGCATTCGTGACCGCGCTCGCGGTCCTGCTCGCGACGCCTGATGACGGCTTCTGGATCAATGACTGCGGCAACAAGGCGCTGGTCGCGAAACGGCTGCTCGAAACCGGCTTCCGGGATCCGCATTTCGACCATCCCGCGGTTGCGGTCGATCCCTCTGCGCGTGCGTTTCCGATCGCCGCACCGTTCGCAGTCGAGCGGCCCGGAGGGTTCCTCTCCAGCTACCCACTCGCCTACGCGGTGCTGTCGGCACCGTTTCTCGCGGCCTTCGGGCCGATCGGACTGCGTCTTCCGGCCGCGTTCGGTCTCGCGGCATGTGCGGCCTCGATGGTGCTGTGGCTGGCACCCGCGTTCGGGCGGCGGTGGGCGCTGCTGGGCGGACTCACGCTCGCATTCGCAACACCGCTGTTCTTCTACGGCGTGACGCTCTGGGAGCACAGCCTGACGGTTGCCCTGTGTCTCGGCGCCTGGGGGCTCCTCGATCGCGACTCCCCAGCGCGCCTGTTCGCGGCGGGATGGATGCTCGCGAGCGCGTGTTGGCTGCGTGAGGAAATCGCGCTGATGGGCGTCGCGGTCGCAATCGCGGTCTGGCTGCAGTGGCGCCGCCCGGGTGTGCTGCTGTGGCTCGCGGCGGGGGCCGCACTCCCCGCGTTGGCGTTGCTCGGCGTGAACGAGTGGCTCTACGGCACACCGCTCGGCGCGCATCTGGCTGCGAGCCGCGCTGCGGGGGCCGAAGCATCCGGGCTGTCACAGTCGAGAGAAGTCGGCGCATTGCAAGCGCTGTCGTCGCTGTTGGCCGGAATCGGCCGGCACGGCGGGGATCGCGCACTGCTTGGCACCGCGGCGCTCGCGGCTCCGGCGCTGGGTTGGTTCGCGGCGCGCCACCTGCGCGCTGCGCCGCCTCTGGCGGCGGTGTGGGCACTGGTTGCGGGCGTCGGGTTGGCCGCGTGGGGACTCGCTGTGACGCGCATGCTCGGCGCCGATCAACCGCTCGACGCACTCGTGCGCCACAACGGCCTGCTGGTCCAGATGCCGATGGTTGCCCTGGTCGGAATCGGGGCGGCCGCGTTTCGCGATCTCGACGGCGTTTCGCTCCGAGTCGGTGTGCTCTCAGGCTCCCTCTTCCTGCTGTTCACATTGATTGCGGGGGTGGGTTTCGGTAGCGGCTACGGCGTCCAGTCCGGTTTTGGTGTGCACTGGGGGCCGCGCGTGCTGCTGCCCGCGCTGCCGGCATTGGTGGCGCTCGTCGTGGCGGCGGTGCGCGCGGGGCTCGCCTCGTCCACGGGCGCCGTCGTCCGAACCAGCTGCGTCGCGGCCACGGCGTTGTTGCTGGCGGGGTTGCTGTCGAGTGGGCTGGCGACGGCGTTTCTCGCGGAACAGAAGCGTGATGCGTCGCGTTTTCAGCGGGCGGTGCGGGCGCAACCGGAACGCTTCATGCTTTCGACTCACCCACTACTCGCACAACACCTCGCCGGACTCTGGGACGACAAGCCGCAGCTGCTCGCGACCGACCCGGCTTCGCTCGCAGCGGCGATAGCGGGTTTACGCGCGGGCGGCGCCGCACCGTTCCTGCTGGTGGTTCCGGCTGGTGCGCCCGCCGCCTCACTCGCCGGGGCGACCTGCACCACGGTGGATCGCTACCGCGGGGACCGGCTGCACTATTTCGACCTCGACATCCAGCGCTGCCGCTTCGAGCGCGAGCCACGGCGTCGTCGGAAATAGGAGCGGGGCAATCAGGCGACGACTCGCCAGGGTTCGCGGAAACGGGGCCGCGTTCTAACCGCGAACCAGCATCCACAGTCCGATCGCGATGAAGCCTGCGCCGGCCACGCTCGACAACAGCTTCGGATTGACGAATTGAGACACCGCGGCACCCGCGAGCACGCCGATCGCAGACGTGAGCACCAGCGCGAGTGCCGAGGCGGCGAAGACGGTGAGCTTCGGATTGCCGACATCAGAGGCGTAGAGCAGTGTCGCGAGCTGGGTCTTGTCACCGAGTTCTGCGATGAACACCGTTCCGAATACCACGGCGAAGAGCTTTGCATCCATCCTTGGGCTCCGATATGAGGGAGCCGTCACGGTAGACGGTCGTTGCCGGAACGTCCAAGGCCGGCTCGGCTCAGAAAAACTCGTCAACAAGCTGCTTGGGTCCCACATCTAGCGGAGGGCTGCGATCCAGCTCGACCACAGCCAGGCCAGCGTGCCCAAAGCGAACCCCCACTGGGCGATCGGCCCGGGCCTTGCCAATGGCACACGCGCACACGGGATGCCGAGCAGGACCCCGGCGATCAGGCCGAAGAGGTGCCCCGATAGATCCGCGCGTTCGCTGGTTCCGAGCATCGCGAGTAATGCAAGCCCGGCCGCGATCGGGGTCAGCGCCCGCCGCCCGGAGAGGCCGAGTCGGCGGTGACGCCCGACACCGAGTGCCGCGAGCACGCCGACGGCTCCGAAGATCGCCGTCGATGCACCGACGGACGAGTGTTGGGTCGCATGGAAGACGGCATTTGCGAGATTGCCCAGTACGCCCGCTCCGACCACGATCGCGAGGCCGAGCCCGATTCCCAGCGCTCCGAAGACGCTGCCGATGAACAGCGTTCCCGCGAGTGCATTGCCGAGTGCGTGGCCGAGATCTGCGTGGAGGGTCAGCGCGGTCGACGCACGCCAGAGCTCACCCGCTACGATGCGCGCCGCATCGGCGCTGCCGCGTTCGAACCACTCCACCGTTGGGTCGCGTGGTCCGGTGACCCGGAAGAACGCGATCCACGTGAGCGACAGCAACGCGCCCGCGACCAGATTCGTAGGCGGCGCCAGCTCCTGCCGCGGCGGGGCGGGCGAATTCTCGCGCGTGTAGGCGGTGAGTGCGGCGTCGGCGAGCTCGCGCTCCGTATCCGGAACCCCGAGGTCGAAGCCGTCGCCCGTTCGCCGGATCCGCGGGTGGAGTCCTTGCGACGTCAGTACGAGCGCCCATTCGTCGGCGAGCCGGCGGTTCTGAGCGCTTCGTATCGGCGGTGACGGTTCGTTCGACATGCAGCTTCCGGCGTTCGACAGTCGAAGATGTGGCCAATCGTTCGCTCGCAGCACCCGAGCTCCGCCTGGCCTGTTACGTGACCGGGTGATAGCAGATTGCCTGGGCGCAATATCCGCGCTACGGCTCGCGGGTTGCCGCAGCGGCTGTGGATGCGCGACCCTCCCCTCGTGGGAACCACTGCATCCGAGCGTTCTCCGGGAGCCACCGACCCGGTAGTGGAAGGGAGCGAGACCGGCGTCTCGCGGTTTCGCATCTCGCGATTCGGCGAAGCCGGTGAGGAACTCTGCGACGACGCCGTCGTGCGCGAAGAACCGCTCGAGATCCAACTCGGCGGTGCCTCGCTCACGGTCGTGATGCGGACGCCCGGACACGACCGTGAGCTCGTGCTCGGCTTCATGGTTACCGAACGGGTGATCTCGCGGCCCGAACAGGTCGAGTCGGTCCGACACGCAACGCAGGTGCGTGATCCGGCGTCGCTCGACAACGTGGTGCGGGTCGTGCTCGCCCCCGGTGTCGGGGTCGACCTCGAATCACTACGGCGAAACTTCTACTCGAGCAGCAGCTGCGGCGTGTGCGGCAAGGCGAGCATCGAGAACGTGCTCGCCAGCGCGCCGCCGCTCTCGGACGATTGCCGCTTTTCGTCCGCGTTCTTTCTCGGCCTCGTCGAACGGCTCGAGGGTGCGCAGACTCTGTTTGGAAGCACCGGTGGCCTGCATGCTGCGGGTTTGTTCGGGCCCGACGGGAAGCTGCTCGTAGCGCGCGAAGATGTCGGCCGTCACAACGCCGTCGACAAGGTCGTCGGCTGGGCGTTGCAGGGCGGTCGGGTGCCGCTCGCGGGGCACGTGTTGATGGTTTCGGGTCGAGTTTCGTACGAGATCGTGCAGAAGGCCCGGATGGCCGGGGTGCCGGTCGTCGCCGCGGTGTCGGCACCGACGTCGCTTGCGATTGAATTCGCGGACGCCGCCGGCCTGACGCTGGTGGGCTTCTTGCGCGGCCGCGGGTTCAATGTCTATTGTGGGCGCGGTCGGATCGACGCCGGCTGAAGCACCGGGTTCGCGCCGCGAGCGATCAGCCACGTCCTCGAACGACTTTCGTTTCGTGTACGCGCCAGCTTTCGAAGATCCCTTCGGTGACGTAGGGGTCGCCGGCTGCGATTTTGCGGGCCGCCTCGAGGTCTGCCGCCTCGAACAGCACCAGGCTTCCGATCGGACCACCAGCATCGTCGAGGAGCGGTCCCGCGTGCAGGACTCGGTCCTCCGCGACGAGTGCATCGATCCCCTCGAGGTGTCTTGCGCGGTGAAGTTTGCGCAGTTCGGCTCCGCGGGGTCCGTCGTTTCCGATGAAGGCGTATAGCGGCATTTCGACTCCGGCTCGGGGATCAGTGCATTTCGCTGCGAGGCGGAATCGTGACCTCGGATCCGGTGGTTGTCGACTCCGTCGGGTGGGATTCTTGGAGCACCCGGCGGACTTCGCTCAGAAGCTGTCGCTGTGTGAACGGCTTCTGGATCATTGTAAGGTCGCCGACGTCGACCTCATGCCGAGCGAGCGCGTCGTCGGAGAAGCCGGACATGTAGATCACCTTGGTCTCGGGTCGGGCCTCGACCAGCCGCATGGCGAACTCGTGGCCGTCGATCTTCGGTAGCACCACATCCGTGATCAGCAGGTCGATCCGTCCCGGGTGTGCGGCTGCGATTCGCAGGCCTTCGACACCCGATTCAGCGTCGATCACCGTGTAACCGTGTTTCTCGAGATAGCGGAGAACCAGATTGCGGACGGTCTTGGAATCCTCGACGAGCAGGATGGTTTCATCGCCTCGCAGGCTCTCGTGCACGAGGGGGGGCTCGGAGTCGGGCAGGGCTTCGTCCACCTTCGGCAGATAGACGGTAAAGGTCGACCCGGTGCCGAGCTCGCTCTCCACTCGAATCTCGCCGCCGCTCTGCTGGATGATGCCGTAGACCGTCGCGAGTCCGAGCCCCGTGCCCTTGCCGCTCTCTTTGGTACTGAAGAACGGTTCGAAGATCTTCGACTGTGTCGCCGCATCCATCCCGACGCCGGTGTCGCTGACACTCAATGTGACGTAGCTGGCGGGGGCGATACCCGGGTGCGCGGGGTCGCCACCGCTCGGGATTTCGAGATTCTCGGTGGTGATCGACAAGTGGCCGCCGCGTGGCATCGCGTCGCGGGCGTTCACCGCGAGGTTGATGACGAGCTGTTCGAGCTGTCCAGGGTCGAGCCGCACGTGCGGCAGCTCGCTCTCGAGCACGGTGACGAGCTCGATGTGCTCGCCGATCAAGCGGAGCAGCAATCGCTCGACGTCCGAAACGAGTTTGTTCAGATCGAAGACCTTGGGCAACAGCACCTGGCGTCGACTGAAGGCCAGTAGCTGCCGCGTCAGGGTCGCCGCGCGCTCGGCCGCACGGAGGATCTCCTCGGCATCGGCCCGCATCTGCTCCTGCTCGCCGATTTCCTCGAGCAGCAGGTCGCAGTATCCCGTGATCGCGGTCAGGAGGTTGTTGAAGTCATGCGCGACACCCCCCGCGAGGCGACCGATCGCCTCCATCTTCTGCGACTGAAGCAGTTCCTCCCGGCTCCGGTGCAACGCCTCCTCGGCCTGTTTGCGACGGGTGATGTCGCGAAAGAATGCGAGCATGACGGATTCGCCGTGGACGTCTTTATAGGGCTTGAAGTTTGCCTCCACCCAGCGCCAGCTGCCGTCTGCGTGACGGAGGCGCAGCGGGGGGCAGCTGTGGGGTCGGTCTTCGATCAGGTCCCGGAACGTGTGGTGGGCGTGGTCGCGATCTTCGGCGTGCACCTGCTCGTACCACGACTGCCCGAGCATTCGGTCCGGCGGATAGCCGAGCTGTTCTTCGAAGTTCGGGCTCGCGTAGATGTAGCGGCCGTCGGAGTCGATCTCGGCGATCAGGTCGTAGGCGTTCTTTACGAGCATGCGGTGGCGGGATTCGCTCTCGCGCAACAGTCGCTCGGCTGTGATCCGGTCGCTGATATTGCGTGCGACGATCGCGATCACGCGTTCCTGTTCGCGTCGGTGGCCCGCGACCAGGAATACGTGCGCGAGTGTGGAGATGGAATCGCCGTCCTCCAGTCGGCGCAAGCGAAACTCGCCCTCCCAGTGTCCCTGCTGCTCGACTGCGGGCGCAATGCTGAAGCGCAGGTCCTGGGCGTCGTCCGGTGCAAGAAACTCGAAGATCTTCATCCGACGCAGATCGGTGTCATCTGCCAGGCCGACCATCTTCTGGCCCGCGTCGTTCATGAACAGGATGGTGCCGTCCGCTGCGACCATCGCGACGAACTCCGAACTGTTCTCGACGATCGACACCAGGCGTCGGCGTTCGCCTTCGATTTCGAGTCGCTCAGTGATGTCGCGGCCGACCAGCACCAGACGGATTCTGCCGGTCGCGGTACGGAAGGTCGTTGCGGTGGTGTCCATCCAGCGCCAATTGCCATCCACATTCGCCATCCGGAAGATGAGGTCGTCCGACCCGCCCCGCTTGACCAACAGGTTCAGGCGCCGCCGCACCGGCACGATGTCGTCGGGGTGGATGAGGTCGGGTTGACGTTCTCCGCTTACGGATTCGGGTGTATGGCCCATCAGATCGCGAACGTTTGGGGACACGTAGACGGTGTTGCCCTTTTCATCGAACTCGACGATCACGTCGCGAGAACTCTGGGTGATCGCGTTGAAGCGCTCCTCGATCAACGCTCGAGCGGTTTCGGCGACCTCTTGTTCGGTGATGTCCCGGCACGCGCCGTACCAGTTCATCGAGCCGTCTTGGTTGTGGATGACGCGTGAATGTTCGCGGATCACGCGTAGCTCACCGGTCTTCCGGATGATGCGGAACTGGTGGATCCCGTGGCCGTTCCGAATGGTTTCGTTGAACTGCTTGCGGCGCACGGCGATATCATCCGGGTGGGTGAGCTGCTCCCACTCCGGCTCGGAGATCTGGTCCGGTTTGTAGCCGGTGATGTTCTCGAATGCCTCCGTGATCCACTCTCGCATCATGCTTCCGTCGCGCTCGATCCGAACCGAGAAGCTGTAGTCCGATGTGAGTTCGGACACGATCCGGTAGCGTTCCTGACTGATCGCGCGTTCTTCCTGCGCGCGCTGGTATTCGGTGATGTCGGTCGCGGCCCCGAGTACTTCGTGTACACCGCCGTCCGGCATGCGCGAAATCACGCGGTTGCGCAGCTTGATCCAGACCCAGGCGTCGTTCGCGGCGCGGATCCGGAAGCTGATGTCCACCACCCCCTCGTCGGTGAGCTTCTGAACCGTCGCCTGGAAGCTCGTCAGGACGTCGAGGTCGTCGGGGTGTATGCGCCGCGCGAAGCGCTCGGGTTCGCCTCGGATCTCTTCGGAGCTGAAGCCTAGGATCTCCTCGACGGCGTCGTTGATGTACAACATCTCCCAGGCTTCGATGTCGAAGAGGTAGAGGATCTCGGGCGACGCACTCGCGATCCGGTCGAGCATGTCCAGGTATTCTTGCTGCGCGGCCGACTTTCTGCGTTCTTCGGTGACGTTCCACGCGAAGCCGAGCATTCGCGAGATCTCGCCGTCTTCGTCCGCGACGAAGTAGCCGACGTTCTCCACGACGATCGGCTCCTGGCCCTTGGGGTGGTGGGTGTATTCGACGTGGAACTGGTCGCGAGAGGACATCGCGCGCATCAGCTCCTCGTTGAATCGCCGTCGATCGGGCAGCGTCACGTCGGCCAGGAGGTCCGTGGGGTCGGTTCCACTTCCGCCGACGGCGAACCCGAAGTCGTCGCCCTCGCCGCGGATCGAGATGCTGCCCTTCTTGATGTCCCACTCGTAAGCGAGTCTTCCGATTCCGCTGAGCATGGTTTCGTAGTGCGGCTGAAACTCGTGCATTGCGACCGTCGATGGATGGATGGTGAAGACGGCCCGGCGCGCCGTACTCTCGAGGCCGACGCGCGCTTTGGGCTGGCGAACCAGCAGCGGGGTGTCAGCCAGCGCGCACTGCATGAGGTCGAACAGCAGTGGGTAGGACTCTGCTTCTGCGGGGCTTTCGACCGCGAACCGCAGTCGCCCGTCCGAGAGCTCTTCGAAGCGGCCCGTGAGATCCGGTAGCAGCTCCGGCAGCAACCAGCGGCTGGCCGCCCAGTAGAGTTGACGCTGATCGTTGAAGCTGCCCGGCAACTGCGCTGCGGCCGCGTCGAAACGAGCATTCGTGAGCCGCTTCATGGCCGTGAGCAGCACCTCGGGTCCGCCGGCGTCCGCGGCAATCTCTTTGCAGCGGGCGACAACGGCCCGCCAGGTGGCTTCCGGATACGCCTCTGCGCGCGAACGATCCGGGTCGCCTCCCGCTTCTGCGAGCAGGTCGTCGAGCCAGCTGAACAGCGTGATCGAATCCGATCCCACGCGAGGGCACCTCGGTGCTGCTCGGGGCCGCGCCCAGATGCGCCCAGATGCGCCCAGATGCGCGCCGAGCACGCTGGGCGTGCCGGGCTTCCCCGAGGTCTCCAGCATAAACGGATGACTGGCGCGAATCCAGAGCTTTCTCGGGTACTTCGCTGGGTGGCCGGCCCCGCTCTCAGTACAGGCCGAGCATCTTGGCCGCGAGCATCACCACCGCGACCGCGACGACGGGGCGGATCAGGCGTTCGCCGCCGCGGACCGCGATCCGGGCCCCGAGGATGCCGCCGCCCGAAAACCCGATCGCGAGCAGTGCGGCGGGTAGCCAGGCGACCTGGCCGTTCGCGATGAAGACCGGCAGTGACACCGCCGTCAGCATCCCGACTACCGCGACCTTGAGCGCGCTGGCGCGCACCAGGTCGAGCCCACTGCGCGCGAGCGCGAGCAACAGCAACAGGCCGACACCGGCCTGGAACGCACCGCCGTAGATGCCGATCAGGAAGAAGACCCCGCTCG
>JAFDEI010000288.1 GCA_019310425.1 Deltaproteobacteria bacterium
GACTGAGTTCGAGCGGAGATCCCTCCCCGACTCCGGCCGCGGGCGCGCCGAGCACCGATCGCGCAAGAGATGCCTTCTCTGGGGAGTGTGGGGATCGGCGAAGTCAGAGGTACAAGGCAGAGAAGATTCTATAGCGGCTGACCGATTCCAGCCTGGCGAAGGGCCTCCTCCGTTGGGCCGGCCCCACGGCAGCAGCTGGCGAGTTCTCCATCCACTACGACGGCTGGGACCGTCTTGATTCCGAGGTCACGCGCTCGGCTGGCAATCGAAGCGTCGCCCATGTCGAGCACCCGGATGTCGCACGAAGGGCACGCCAATCGCTGAACCATCGAAACCGCTTCTTCGCAGACGCCGCAGCCGGCGCTGAAGATCTCTACGACTCGTCTTGTTGCCATGATTCTGTTCCTCGCTACTGAATTGCAGTCGCTCCCGCGCTCACTTCCGCCGCACTCGAACGCGGCCCCGCCGCGATTCGCGAGTTCCAGAGCGACGCGACCAGAACGCAAGCAAGACCGCCGTAGCCAAGCCACACTTGCGCTGGAAAGAACTTGCTTCCCGCCAGCAGTCCTGCCCCGACCGCGCCGAGCAGCAACGGCCCGTAGCGTCTCCGCCGTCGAGCTCCGAATCCGAGCGCGACGAGTGCTCCAGCCAGAAAAACCACAGTCAGCGGCGTAAGGACTGCCTCGGTGGCCACGAATCCAAGCCCCAAGGCGCTCATCGTGCCGGCGAACGCAGACAGACACACCGGGCAACCCCACGCCGGGAGAAGCCACCCGGCCGTACCTGAGAACGCCGCCAACGCGCTACGCCCGGTTTCCTTTTGCCGCTCCATCCTCACTTCTCCTCAGCCAGGGAGCGAAGAATCGAGCAGCCGCTCGTCGGTCCCTTGCCTGGGCAACCGCTCACGGCTTGCTCGAGCGCCCTTCGCATCCGCTGAAGCGCTCGAATTCGCTCCTCCATATCCGCGAGCTTCGCCTCTGCCAGCTGCTTTACATCGGCAGCCGTAGCCTCTGCGGCATTCTCGAGGGAAAGAAGCTCTGAGATTTCCTTCAGCGAGAAGCCGAGCTCCTTCGCCCGCCTGATGAAGCGAAGGCTCAGGATCACGTCCGGTGAATACACTCGATAGCCGGAGGGCTGTCGCGCCGGTTCGGGTATCAGTCCTTGGCGCTCGTAGAACCGAACGGCGTCGATGCCGATACCAGCCGCCTTTGCCACCGCGCCGATCTTCATTCCGTGGAACCTCCAACGGGGAGTATAGACCCTAGACCATGGACCAGAGTCAAGGGTATCCCCTTGGAAGATTCGGCCAGCGCCCAGGGGGCTATAGGCCGGCAGGATTGATGCGGGTCCCACGACCCGGCTCGATCGGCACCGCGTCGCGGCTAGGCGAATGGCAGCTCGGCGGCCTGGAGGCCGGCCAGCTCGTCGAACAGGGAGCGACACGCTCTCTCGTCGGGGGGCGATGCCGGGTCTTCGATCACGGCGCGCAGGGCGAGGTCGCGGTCAGCGGTCAACGCGGACTGGACGATCATGTCTTGGAGCGGCAGCTGGGCCGCGATGTGTCCCGCGATGGGCTCGGCGATCGGCGGCATGCTCTCGGGGTGGATGCCGTCGCCGTCCACCTCCGCCCCCACTTCGACGATCGCGCCCTCGGCGACGTTGGGCAGGAACCCCCGGTTGGGGACGTTCACGGCCATGATCCGCCGGCGTGTCCCCGACCAGAGCGACGCGATGATGGGCACGACCTCCTCGAGGCTGTGTCCCATCCGCTGCACCGGCAGCGGGAGCCGCGTCTCGGCCAGCCAGGTCGTGAGCCGTTCGAACACTTTGTCGATCCGCGCGAACTGCTCGACGTGAGCAGGGTGGTGGCCGCCGATCTCGTGGGCGAAGGGCAGGTACTCGCCGATGTGACTGTCGACCGAGCAGGGAACCAGGCCGTGCTCCCGAACCATATGGGCCACGAGTGGCGCATACAGCTGGTCGGCGAGCATGGCCAGCACGGGCCGGGGTTCGGTCGCCGCGGCGAGGCGGGTGAGGATCGGGCCGAAGTCGAAGATCTTCCGCGCGAACAGCGCTCGAACGCGCGGCAGCAGGTCTTCGCCGGTGTGCCGGTCCACCATCTCGGTGAAGAAAGTGAAGTGATTGATGCCCGAGGCCTTGGCTTCGATGCGCGAGGGAGACATGCGCAGCATCCGGGCGAGGCGCACGATCCCGATCGGCATCTCGTGGCACATGCCGACGTTGCGCAGGGCGGTTCCCCGATTGATCGCCAGGCTGACGCGGCTCATCGGGTTCGAGAGGTTTACCAGGAAGGCGTCGGGGCAGTGCTTCTCGATGCTGGCGCAGATGCTCAGCGTGTTCTTGATGCTGCGCAGGGAATGGAACACCGCCCCGGGCCCGCCGTTCTCGCCGTTGATCTGGGTTGCGCCATAGCGGCGCGGAATCTCGTAATCCTGTCGCCAGTAGGGGAAGCGACCATGCTCGGCACTGGAGATGCAGAAGTCCGCCCCTTCGAACGCCTGGGCGGGATCGGTGACTTGCTCGAGCACGACGGGCGACCCGTTGGCGGCGTTGAGCCGGGCGGCGAACCGGTAGGCACGCAGGAGTCGCGCCGCGTCGATGTCGTGGAGCACCAGCCGGCTGCCCGCGAGCTCGGGGGTGTGGATGACGTCGTTCACCATGGTGGGCCCGAACGACAGTCCGCCCGCCCCGACGAGGGTGATCTTCGGCTGGCTCATCCCCTCTCCTCCGCCGCGCTCGTCGTTCGACTTCCGAGCAGCGCGATCGGGGACTGTAAGGGTGCCGACCCTCTTCGACCAACTGGCGCCTCGCCGAGCCGCTTTCGCTCGCCAAGCGCTTCGATCAATCCTGAAGCAAATTTCAGCGCGATACCTTCCGGCGGCGGCGGTACGCGCGCATGATGGGCGGCAGCAGCAGCGCGAATTCGAAGCCGAGTCCGCACGCTGCCGGGGCGAGGGCGGTCGAGTCGAACAGCGGGCCCTGGTCGACGCAGTCGCGTCCGCGGCCCCGGTCGTGGGGCACGCAGACCGTCACACTGCCGCTGCACGCTCCGCCGCGGCCGTCGTCGGCGTCGAAAGAGATGTGGTACACGCGGCCGTCGCCCGGCGCGTTCTTATCCCCGACCCGCTCGGCTCGCACGCGGGCGGTGTCGGTCCACAGGCCGGTCCCGTCCGGTGCGGTGTTCCCATCACCGCTCGTCTCGACCGGCTCGTCCTGCCGGATGCTGTCGATCGTGACGGTGATCGGATCGCCATCGTCGTCGTTCACGTCCGCGACGGCGACGGTGTTCATCTTGTGATTGGGCGGCCACAGCTCACTCGGCTCCGCCACCGCCTCACTGCAGTCCGGCGGCGTATTCCAGATCGCGAGCACCGTATTGGACTCGACCGTCGCGCCGGCCGAATTCTGGATCGAGGCGATGATCTCGTCCTCGCCCGCTCCCCCGACCCCCACGTACGTGAACGAGACGGTCCCGGACAGGTCCGTCGTGCAGTCCGCGTTCGGCGTGCAGGTCCCAGCCGTTCCGGTGTTCGGCCCGGCGAACACATCGAATGTGACCGGGAGGCCGGGATACGGGTCACCGAACTGATCGGCGACCGCGGTCGTGACGGTGTGACTCTCGCCGGGTTGGTGCAGGGACTGCGGCGGGGTCAACGTCGGTTGCGGGGCCGGGGGAGCTGCTTCGCTCACCCACCAGGATTCGACACAGCTGCCGTCGACGAGGTCGGTGTTGCCATCCTTGTCGTTGTCGATCCCGTCGTCGCACTCGGGCGCTTCGCGCGAATTTTGGTTGCGGCAGCCCGGGTCGTTGGGGAAGTCCGTGTCGCCATCGTGGTCGTTGTCGTAGCCGTCTTCGCACTCCGGCAGTTCGGAGATGTCCGCGGCACTGGTGCACTCGCTGTCGGCCGGGAAGTCGCTGTTGCCGTCGTTGTCGTTGTCCTGCCCGTCGTTGCAGGCCGCACAGCCCGACGTTCCCGGAACGCAGAGCGCGGTCACGTCTGCCGGGAAACCCGAGATGGCGCCCGGCCCGATGGATTCGCCGATCAGCACGGTCCCGTCCCTCACCGTGGGCATCGAAGCCATCGCGAAGTGCCCCAGGTTTACCCGCTTGAGTTCGGCGCCGGTCGCTGCGTCGTGGATGCGCAGAACCGCGAGCGGAACCTGGTTGAAGTAGACGAGGCCCGGACTCGCACTGGTGGGACCGAAGCTCGCGAGC
>JAFDEI010000289.1 GCA_019310425.1 Deltaproteobacteria bacterium
GTGTAATCGAAGGGGAAATTCGGTGACTCGCGATCGGGATCGAAGCGCAGCACGCTGCCGCCGCCGGTCGCATTACCGACTGTCGTGTAGAGCACGCCTTCGTGATCGAGCCACTTCCGGATGTTGAGAAATTCTGGGAAGTGCTTCGATCCGAGATAGGTCCCCGAGATGGCGCTGAACGCGAAGAGATTGATGCCTCCGCTGAGACTCGGTCCGCCCACGTAGACGAAGTCGGAATTCGAGCCAGCCGCGCGCATGCCGACCGTGTCGAGAATCTTCGGATCGTCGGGTGTGTGATCGACGTAGCGGTTCGCCACGACGTCGTAGGCGAAGATCGTTCCCGGCCGCCAGTCGCCGGTGCCCTCGGAAGCGGGCGGGATGAACGGCCCGTCGCCGTACTCGCACACCCAGGAATCATTTTGAGACGGCGTGCCGGTTCCGAGCAGTGTGCCGCCGATCAGGCAGAGAATGTTTGGCCCGCTGCCGCCCCAGAGTCGACCGCGCGTTTTGGTGAGGCCCCATACATAGGACTGGTTCACCTTGGGGATGCCCTCGTCGCAGCTGCCGTCCTCGTTGATGGGGCGCTGGTCGCCGATCTCGACGAAGCACTCGTCGGGTGCGGCCTTGGCGAGCAATACACCGTCGAGGGAGCCGAGCTCGATCGAGCCCCAAGGGTAGATGGCGCCCAACAGGCCCAGCGCCAACAGTGAAAAGCAGATCAACGCGACGCGACGAAACCAGATTCTCGGCAACATGGGAATACCCCTCCTCGGGGGCAGTCTAGGCGCCTCTGGTGCGCCGTGTCCATCAGTGATCTGGCGCGTGCGGCGAGGACCCGTGCGGTGTCCTCGTCCGACACCGTCGCCGCTGGGAGTGCGGCTTCATTCCTCATCTTCAGATCGGGCGGAGGCAATTTGCCCCTTTTTGGGAATGCGGCGAGCGCTGTTTCGGGGCCTGACGGCGAGAGAGCGGCGAGAGAGCGGCGAAGGGGCGGCAAGGGGGGCGGCAAGAAATTTGCATGGAAATCGACAGGTTATTGCAACAAATACGGTGCGGGGATGGGGGGCGCAGATCAGAGGAGGATCCAATGTTAATTGCCAATTTGAGTAATCGAGCGGTTGCTGGCGAATGCCGCTCATTGGCGCTGGCTCTTTTGTGTGGAGCATTGCTGATCCCAGCCCTCCCGATCGCAGCGGCGGACGTCGTCCCGACGGATATCGAGCTCCCCGGCACCCAGCCGGGCGAGGTCGGGTCCCTCGACGCGGCGAGCAATTGCGACAATTGCCACGGTGACCGCACCCGCGGCGTCGAGATCTCGCACGAGTGGCGCGGGAGCATGATGTCCCACGCGGGCCGCGACCCGATCTTCTGGGCGACGATGGCCATTTCGGAGCAGGATTTCGACGGCTCTGGCGACCTGTGCCTGCGCTGTCACGCGACAGCCGGATGGCTGGCCGGGCGCTCCACGCCCACCGACGGCTCCGGGCTCGCGGCAAACGACGACGACGCGGTCGAGTGCAGCTACTGCCACTCGCTCACGAACCCCGACCAGTCGGAACTCCTCGGTGTGCAGAATCCCCCGTATCTCGCCAACGACGAAGGCACGTCGCCGGTCGGGTACTACGGCAGCGGCATGGGCGTGCTGTGGGGCGGTAACGAGAAGCTCGGCCCCTACGCGGACGCGGTCCCAAAGCACCAGTTCGTCGCGTCGAGCTTCTTTCGCTCCGTCGATTTCTGCGGCACCTGCCACGACGTCTCGAACTCCGTGGTGGGCAACCTCGCCCACAACGGCGGCGTCCAGGACACCGCGGATCCGCCCATCGCCAATGGCGTACTCGGCGGACCCGTGGACGGCAAGGCGGCCTTCAATAATCCCCCGTACGCGTACGGCATCGTGGAGCGCACCTTCAGCGAGTCGAAGTCCGGGCGCCTGATCGGGATGAGAGTCGGCGAATACCCGACGCTTCCCGCTGACCTCCAGGCCGGGGCCCTCGCAGAGGCCTACGAGCGATCGATCGTGGCCGGGACGAACGGCGACTATGAGGACGGCGCGCCGCGCTACTTCAGCTGCCAGACCTGCCACATGGGTCCGACAGAGGGGATCGGGTGCAACAAGAATGGTGTTCCCGTGCGCAAGGATCTGCCGACGCACGACATGACCGGCGGCAACTACTGGATGTCCTCCGTGATCCAGTACCAAGACGCGAATGGGTTGCTGGTCTTCGGTGGTGGACTCACCGACGACGAGATCGCCGGCCTGGACGCCGGCGCCCTGCGAGCCAGGCACAACCTGGATAACGCGGCCTCGCTCTCGGTCACCGGCACCACCCTGCGCATCACGAACCTGACCGGCCACAAGATCATCTCCGGTTATCCGGAGGGCCGCCGCATGTGGATCAACGTCAAGTGGTACGACGCGGGATCCGCTTTGGTGCGCGAGGATGGCGCCTACGGGCCGCTCGTGGACGAGCTCGGTGCTCCTGTCGAGGTGACGAATCCCGCCGATGGCCAATTGGTCCAGGTGAAGTCGATCCTTGATCCCGAAAATACGCGCATCTACGAAGTGCACATGGCGATGACACAGGAGTGGGCGAGCCAGTTGCTTGGGTTGGGCTATCCGGCCGGTCTGCCTCTGGGCTTCGATCGCTACACCGGGGCAGTGGAGCACACGCTGGGCGATCTCGGTGCGGAGGAGCCCGGCAGCTACGAAGAGACCTTCCACTTCGTGCTGAACAACAAGGTGGCCGCGGACAACCGGATCCCCACCTACGGCATGAGCTATGACACGGCGCGCGTGCGCAACGTGCTGCCGGTGCCGCTCGAGCAGTACGGCAATCCGGGACCCGGTGGCGAGTACCAGCACTGGGATGATGTTGTGCTCGATCCTCCTGTGGGAGCAACCACTGCAGAGATCTCGCTTCTCTACCAGCCGACCAGCTGGGAGTACATCCAGTTCCTGGATCTTGCCAATGACAGGAGCGTCACGTTCCTCGCCGACGAGGGCGTGAATATGCTCGATGCCTGGATCGCCACCGGAATGGCGGCGCCGCACACGATGGCGTCGCAGGTGATCGACCTACCCGAGCCGGGCGGAGTCGCGACACTGGTAGCTGGGAGCGGCCTGCTCTCGCTGCTGGCGCGACGGCGCCGACGCGCGGTTCTCGCGGGGTAGGGGTAGGATCGAGCCGCTCCAACGCCGCGGGCAGCTCGCGAATCCGATTCGCGAGCTGCCCGACGGCGGTTTCGCTCCCGTTATTGATCGGCTCGCTTGCACACGCCGATTCCCAGCTCAGGTGCGTGCAGTGAATCCGGAGAGTAAGCTGGGTTCTCGAAGCCACCGATCGAGCAGTTTCAGCCCCTAAGACCACACACGCCTTCGAATATCCTGGGGCCGGCTCGGCAGCCGGCCACTTGCGATGAAGCCTTGTTACACGAGCGAATCGAGCGTTCGCGCCGACTCAGCCAGGAGCGAAATTGGAGTTTCGGCGCGGGATCGCCGCTGGAATTGCCGCCTACGTGATTTGGGGCGGCAGCCCGATTTACTGGAACGTCATCCGAGAGGTGTCGCCTCCCGAACTTCTAGCGTGGCGGGTGGTGTGGGCCGTGCTCATCTTGCTTCTCGTCCTCGCCGCGCGGCGCCGCTTTGGCGCGCTTCGTCGACTCGCCCGCCAACCCAGAACGCTGCTGCTCTCCGTCGCGGCCGGTTGTCTTCTGGCCCTCAATTGGGGGCTGTTTCTCTGGTCTGTCACCAGCGGTCATATCGTCGAGGTGAGTCTCGGGTACTACATCAATCCTCTGATGA
>JAFDEI010000290.1 GCA_019310425.1 Deltaproteobacteria bacterium
TGAGGGTGACGTGGTCGAGGAGCTTTCGCGCGCCGTCGTCTGCGCGCGAAACGAGCAGTGCGAGTTCACCGTGGTCCTTCGGCGGCGAGAGTTCCGCGAATCCGCGCTCGAGTTGCTCTAGTGGCAGGTGTCGTTTCGAATCGCCCCAGGGCCCGTGGGTTGCGTGTCGGATTGCGGCGCTCTTCTTCAAGGTCGGCGGGCCTCGCGAACAATCGCAGCCTTTCGCTTCATCTCGTGCATCTTCCGGCGATCGCCCGGTTTCAACTCAGCCGCCGAGGCTCGAAGCCGCCCGGCCCGCGATGAGCGGCAGGTCGAGATAGCTCCGGATTCCGGGCTCGGCCGCGCAGACATACGGAATCGAGCTCACGCAGTGGATCGCCGTTGCGACCATGCCGGGATTTCGCTTGCGGACCTCTTCGAGCGTCGCCGTGCCGTCCGGATGGACGCCCGCGAGCGAGACGCGAACCGGTGGGTCGCCCGTCACTTCCATGAAGTAACCCTCGCCGTTCGCGGGGTCGAGCCAGTTGGCATCGATGTCGTCGGTTCCCATGAACCAGTTCACGGCGGCTGTAATAACCGGCACGCCGTCGACGTTGCCCTGCCAGATGAAGCGCTGAGCTGCGAGCTGCCCGGGCTCGATCGTTCCGAACGGCACCTCGATCTTCGCGGTCGCGAGGCCGATGTCGTGGCGTGTCGAAATCTCCGGGTCGAGTCGGAAGCCGAGTGCGTCGGCGATCATTCGGATCGACTGCGAGAAGCCGCCGCCGAGCAGGTTCAGCATCATGCTCTGCTTCGCTTCACCTTCGGACTTGCCGAACAACATGATGTGTTGGAGCACGTCGACTGCGCCGTAGGATCGGCAGTCCGAGAACTCCTCACACTTCACGTGCGTGATCTCGCGCGAAAACGCCGACAGCACCAACGGGATCTGCTCCGTCATGCCGCCTGGGTGGATGCCGGTGCCGTGCAGCGTACTGCCGCCTTCGGCACAGGCCTTCGCGACGGCCTCCGCCCTGGCGGACTCCGGGTAGAACCAATCGAGCGGGGTGACGACGTTGATGCCCGCAGCGAGCAGTGTGACGACTTCGTCTGCGATCGGCAGCAGCGGGCTGTAGAGCACGCAATCGGGTGCGAGCGCGACGACGTCCTCGATGCGCTGCGTCGTGGTGATGCCGATCGGGCCGATGCCGCAGACGTCGCCCGCATCGCGGCCGACCTTGTCGTCGCTGTGCACCCAGACGCCCACAAGCGTGAGTTCGGGGTGACTGAGGATGCCTTCGACGGCTGCGCGTCCGAGGTTTCCGGTTGCCCACTGCACGACGCGGTAGGTCACTGCACGCCTCCTGCCGGGTCGCGTGTGACCCGTTCGGTTAGAGCGCCCAGTATACCGCCAGCGGAGCCTCAGGCGTCGGGACGATTCCGGAGACGACGCGCGCCGAGGCTCGCGAGCAACAGACCCAGCAGGCCGGTGAGCCCGGGGTTCGCGGCCGGCACCTCGGCGGGGTTGCAGCCGAAGATCGGCGTATGGGTGCAACCCTCGATCTGGTCGCAGGCTTCCGCGGTGCAAGGGTCAGCGTCGTCGCAGTCGAGCGGACCGCCGCTGGTGCAGACGCCGCCTGAACAGGCGTCGCCATCGGTGCAGATGTCGCCGTCGTCGCAGGGCGCCGTGTTGTCGCTGAAGACGCAGCCGATCCCGGAATCGCAGGAGTCGTCGGTGCAGAGGTTTTCGTCGTCGCAGGTCAGCGCACCGCCGGGGATGCACACTCCGGCCGAGCAGATGTCGTCGATCGTGCAGAGGTCGCCGTCCTCACACGGGTCGCTGTTGCTCACGTACTCGCAGCCGAGCTCGAGGTTGCAGCTGCCCGTAATGCAGGGGTTGGGGTCCGAGCACGCGCCAGGCGAGCACGCCGCCAGCGGAGCGCCGTCGATTTCGCCGAGGCTGATCGAGGTCGACGTCCAGTTCCCGGTGGCATCGTTGAAGGTCCACACTTTGCTGCTCAGGCGCACTGCGAAGTTCGGGCCGGCGCCGATCAGCTGCTGGAATCCTGAGTATGAGGAGGTGTCGTCCCAGCCGCCGGTCGTCGCGCTCCACGCATAGGCGCGGTTGCTGACCCGGAAGGCGAAGCCGCCGTCGGATCCGATCAGTTCCACGATCGAGGAGTTGGCGACTTGAGCGCTGGAACTCCAGGAGCCGGACGCCTGCTTCCAGGCCCACACCCGGTTGATGAGCTCCGCGGCGAAATTTCCGCCCGAGCCGATCAGGTCGAGCAAGGCGCCTGCACCGAATTGCTGACTGCTGGACCAGTTCGAGGATGTTCCCGACCAGGTGTAGACGCGATTGCTGACCCGGAATGCGAAATTTCCGCCCGACCCGACGACTTCTACGATGGACCCGGAAGTAACGGTGGTGCTGATGCTCCAGTTACCGGTGCTCTGGTTCCAGGCGTCGACCTTCGTCGTGGTCTCCGCAGCGAAGTTGCCGCCCGAGCCGATCAGATCGAGCAGCGCGCCCGAGCCGAACTGCTGGCCGGCGGCCCAGCCCGCGGTCTGCTGATTCCAGACGTAGACCTTGTTCGTGATTCGTACGCCGAAGTTGCCCTCGGAGGCGGCGAGTTCCTGGATGGCGCTGGAACTGAATGTCTGGGTGGAATGCCAGCTGCCCGTGGTGCGATCCCACGCCCAGACTTTGGTCGACAGGCGCGCGGCGAAGTTGCCGCCGCCGCCGACCAGTTCGAGCAACCCGGACGAGAAGGGTGTGTTGCTCCAGCTCTTGCTGCTGCGGTCCCAGGCCCAGGCTTCGTCGCCGTCCTCGGCGGCGAAGTTGCCGTCCGAGCCGATCAGATCCGTGATCCCGCTGATCGACGGCGAGACCGTGACCGAGCTGTCGCTCTGGCTCCAGGCGTGGACGTTGGAGCCGTTGCGCGCGGCGAAGTTCCCCGCCGAACCGATGACCTCCACGAGCCCGCTGAGCTGGATTTCGGTCCAGCCGCCGCTGATATGATTCCAGATCCAGACCTCGTCGTTGCCGACCGCGGCGAAGTTTCCACCGCTGGCGACGATCGACGACAATCCCGACACACTCTGCGCGGCGGTCCAGCTGCCGGTCTCGTCGTCGTAGACCGTGACGGCATTCCCGGTCTCGGCCGCATAATTGCCTTCGGATTCGACCACTGCGCCGAGACTCGCGATCGACCCGGAATCGCTCCAACTCGTCGTGCCGCTGTCCCACACCCAGATGTGGCTGCTGCCGATCGCGGCGCAGTTCCCGCCCGAGCCGAGCGATTGCGCGAGACCCGAGATGTTGGACGGTGATTGCGAGAAGCTCGAGGTCAGCGCGTTCCAGGCCTGCCCGCGGTTGGAATCGCGACCGCAGAAGTTGGCCGCCTGGACGGGGAGGGCGGCGAATGCGATCCACAGCAGCGGCAAGAGGCGTGCAACTCGTAGGCAGAACGGTCGGGTCATGTTGGGGTTCCTGGAATATTGGTCGGCTGTGTCCTCATCGGCCCGAACACACACGATCTGGAGTCGTTCCGAGTGGGCCTGAAAACCCTCGGAAGTGTTGGGAAGGCTGCTGCGGGCCGGCGCTGCGGCCGGTACGCGTCATGCCGTGGTGACCGTCTGATACAGTGCTGTGATGCTCGGGAGGACGGGCGCCGCCGTGTTGCGACTGCCTCGCGCCGCGTCGGGACGACAACGGACGCAACTCGCGCGCCCCTGGGTGGTAGCCATGGCACTCCGACGCGGGACATCGCCCGGCCCGGTGAGGCGGCTGAATCGGTTCGCGGCCATCGCAGCCTTCGAACCCGGCCCGATCGCGACCGCCAGCACGGGCCGCATCGAGCGGATCGTGGTCGCGACCGGCACCGTCGAACCCGAGCGCGAAGTCCTGCTGCGCCCACGAATCGCTGGCATCATCGAGAAAATCCACGTCGAAGACGGTGACGATGTGAAGGCCGGCCAGCCGCTGATCGAGATCGAGCGCGAGCTGCTCGCATCGCAGGCCCGAGAAGCCGAAGCGGCGGTGCGCGAGGCCAAAGTGGATCAGACCTACGCGAAGATCGAAATCGATCGTGCGAACGAGTTGCGGGCCGGCGGCGCGGCTTCGCTCAAGACGAACGCCGCGCGGTACGAGCGCTCGCGTGCGGCGGTCGCGCGCGCCCGCGCGAGATACGACACGCTGGCGACGCAGCTCTCCTATGCGACCATCGCGGCGACGCTGGATGGCCGTATTCTCGACGTCGTCGTCGAAGAGGGCAGCGCGGTATCGCCCGTTACCTCGGTGACGGGTGGCACGCTGCTCCTGTCGATGGCGGGAACCGAGACGTTGCGCCTCGAGGGCAAGGTCGACGAGAACGAGATCGTCCGCGTCGCGATCGGCCAGCCCGCACGGATTCGCACCGAGGCGTTCGGTGACCGCAGCTTCAGTGGCCGTGTCGCGAAGATCGCGCCACTTGGCCAGCGGATCCAGAACGTCACGTACTTCGAAGTCGAGATCGAGATTACCGACGCGGATGCCGCACTGCTGCGGCCTCGAATGAGCGGTGACGCGGAGATCGTTGTGGAGGTTTCCGAAGCTGCGCTCACGATCCCCGAGTCTGCTCTGCGCTACCTCGGAGAGCAGATCTACGTCGAGGTTCTATACGCCGATGGCACGCCCGGCTTCGAGACCAGGGACATCACGATCGGCATCGTGGACGGTGCAAAGGTCCAGGTGTTGTCCGGGCTGTCGGAGGGCGAGGAGGTACGTCTTCATTGAGCGTACACGGCGACGGTCAGGCGAACCCTGTCATCCGGCTCAGCGAAGTGCACAAGCACTACGACACCGGACCTCTCGACGTGCACGCGCTGCGCGGGATCGACCTCGAGATCTACCCGGGTGAGTTCGTCGCGATCATGGGCCCTTCCGGCTCGGGCAAAACGACACTGATGGAGATCATGGGATGCCTGTCTCGGCCTTCACTGGGTGATTTCCGGCTGAACGGTCGCAACGTCGAGGAGATTTCCGCCAACGGATTGGCGCGCATTCGCGGCGAGGAGATCGGCTTCGTGTTCCAGAGTTTCAACCTGCTACCGCGGCTCAGCCTGATCGAAAACGTCGAGCTTCCGCTGGTCTACCGCAGGGTCGGCCGGCGTGAACGACGCGATCGCGCGGTGACCGCGCTCGCGCGAGTCGGCCTCGATCACCGTGCGCGTCACTCGCCGATGGAGATTTCGGGTGGTGAACGTCAACGAGTGGCGATCGCGCGCGCGCTCGTGAATGCGCCGTCGCTGCTCCTCGCCGACGAGCCGACGGGGAACCTCGACTCCGTTACCGGCGACGAGATCTTGAAGCTACTGCACACCATCCACGCGGAGGGGGCGACCGTGGTGATTGTCACGCATGATAGGACGATCGGCGAGCAGGCCGAGCGCCAGCTCGCGATCCGCGATGGCCTGATCGCGGGCGACCGCGAACGGAGATAGCGCGAATTGCTCGCCAACGCGATGCGACAGGCGGTGCGTTTGCTCTGGGCGCACAAGACGCGCGCATTGCTGACGATGTTCGGCCTCGTCTGGGGCACGGCGTCCGTGATCTTCCTCGTGAGCTGGGGCCATGGCGTGACCGCGATGCTCGAGACCGGTTTCTTCCGCGCCGGCAAGAACATGGGCGAGGTCTGGGCAGGTAAATCGAGCGAGCAGTTCAGCCCCGCGGTCGACCGGCGATATCTCTGGTTCACGCTCGATGACGTTGTGCGGCTCCGGAACCGCGCGCGCTTGCCAGAGGTGATCGGTGCCGAGACCTGGGAGATGCTCCCGATCACGTTTCGCCAGCGCGCACACACGGTCGACATCCGCGGAATCGACCCGGAAACGTTGGAGATTCGCGGCGTGCGCATGGCTGCCGGGCGAGGTATTACGCGCGCCGACCTCGAGCATCGGCGCCGAGTGGTCGTGCTCGGCCACCGGATCCGATCGCGGCTGCTCGCCGGCGAAGGCCAGATCGACAGCTGGGTGCGAATTGCGGGCAAGCCGTTCCGGGTCGTCGGTCTGCTCGAACGAGTTGGCACGCAGCTCTCGCGCGACCGAATGGAGATCGACGAGCAGGCGTGGATTCCGATCACGACGCTTCAAACCGGCTGGCCGTCATGGTGGACCGATGACGAGGTCGTGACGAAGATCCTCTATCGGATGCGAGACCGCTCACTGCTGGAGGAAACCGAGGCCGAGGTACGAGCGATTCTCGCCGAAGGTCTGGGTGTTTCGGCCGACGATGAAGAGGCGGTCGGGATCTGGAGCGCGATCGAGATGCTCAATCGGATTCCGCTCGATGAGCTGTCGGGCTTCCTGTTCATTCTCGCCGCGGCCACGCTGCTCATCGGCGGCGTCGGCATCCTGAACATGATGCTCGACTCCGTGCACGAGCGGCGCCACGAGATCGGCTTGCGGCTCGCAATTGGCGCGCGTCGCAACGACGTCGTGATGCAGTTCTTCCTCGAGACGTTTGCGATCATCGTAATCGGCGGCCTGGTCGGCGTCGCCTTCGGGGTGCTCGCGTGCCTCGCGCTCGCGCAGGTCCAGGTCGACGACCTGATCCCGGTCCCTGTTTTTCAGCTCGACATCGTGTTCGTAACGCTTGCGATTCTCGGCTTCGTCGGCATGGCGGCCGGAGTGATCCCGGCCTGGCGCGCGGCCCGCGTCGATCCGGCCTCGATGCTGAGGATGGAGTAGCCGGTGCTCGACCTCCTGCTCTCGACGACTCGGAACCTGCGTGCGCACGCGCTGCGCTTCTTCCTGACCTCGCTCGGGATCATCTGGGGCGCGTTCATGCTGACCTTTCTAGGCGCTTCGATGAAGGGCGTCGCCGACCAGTTCGAAAACGAGATGGAGAATACCGGGCCGAAGATCGTCGTGGTCTATCCCGGCTCGGTGATCAAGAACCGCGTCGGCGAGCGCGGTGCGCGCGCGGTCGAACTGGAGGCTGAGGACGTCGAGCGACTTTCCGCGTACGGCTCGGTGGAAGAGGCCTCACCGAATCTGGTGTTCTGGAGCCAGATCGTCCGTGCAGGCCGGCGCACGAAACTGTTGAACGTGAACGGTGTCAACGCCAACGCGCAGCGGATCCGCAGCTTCGATGTCGCCGAGGGCCGGTTCATCTCGCCGGTCGACGTCGAGCGCAGCGAGCGAGTGGCTTTCCTCGGCGCGGTCGCCGGCGCGGTCGCTGCCAGGCGTCTATTTGGTGGCCTGCCTGCGGTCGGCCGACGGATCCAGATCGAGTCGCAGTCCTATCGCGTGATTGGTGTTGCAAAGGAGAAGGGTCGTCAGATGGTCGGTGTCGTCGGTCGTGACGATACTGTCGTGCTGATTCCGTACACCACCGCGATGCGCCGGATTCAACATACGGACATCGTCAGTAGCATGGTATTTGCGCCCGAGACCCGCGACCGGAGCTGGGAGGCGATGCGCCGTGCACGCGAGACCTTCGGTCTTCACCACGGTTTCCCGCCCGAACTCGAGACCGCCATCAGCTTCTTCAACATCCACGATGTAATGCAGATCCTGTTCACGATCCAGTTCGGGGTTCGGATCTTCCTGGTGTCCGCCGGAGTGATCACGTTGCTGGTCGGTGCGGTCGGCGTGATGAACATCATGCTGGTGGTGGTCGGCGAGCGGACGAACGAGATCGGGCTGCGCAAGGCTGTCGGCGCCTCGGGGCGCGCGATCTTCCTGCAGTTCTTCGCCGAGGCAGGCGCGGTCTGCGGCCTCTCGGGCCTGCTCGGCGCGTTGCTCGGCGTCGGATTCGCACAGCTCTTCGGGCGCCTGGGAGCGGGCGCTGGCCCGGTGGGGTCGCCGCCGGTGATCGACCCGTTCATCGTGACCGTGACCGTCGCGGCCCTGTTCGTGGTCGGAATGGTCGCCGGGCTCGCCCCCGCAATTCGCGCCGCACGCATCCCTCCCGCCGAGGCGTTGCGCGCGAGCTAGTTCGGGAAGCGGTCGGGGAAGCGGTCGGGCGGCAATCAGCCCGGGACGCGGTCGAACTGGGCGCAGCCTTCGGGAACGTGGTGGTGGCTCAGCTTGTCGACGAGGTAGATCGCCATCTGCGGGTCGCCGAAGACGCTCGGATCGTCGAGCGTCCCCACCTTGATCAGCACCGCCCCGGGCAGGCTCGGTGCCTTGCTCAGGATGTGGGTACCGCACTCTGCGCAGAATTCGCGCGTGACCGGAGAGTCGAGGTCGCCCCGCGAGAAAGGCTTCACCGTTCCCCCGGTATAGGAGAACGTCGCCTCGGGCATGCCCATCACTACGTTCACACCGCCGCCCGAGATGTACTGGCACTCGCGAC
>JAFDEI010000291.1 GCA_019310425.1 Deltaproteobacteria bacterium
TTATGCCTACCAGGCACCGAAACCGCCGGTCGCCGACGCGGGCGAACCTGCGAGCGACTCGACCGATCCCGAGCCGGCGGTCGTGCCCGAACTCCCGAGCGACCCCGAGCCCGCAACGGTGCGCCGGCTCGAAGTCCGTGACGCTGCCGTCGTGGCGGAGAACTAGGCCATGCGCATTCGCAACAGACCGTCCGAATACACGCGCGTCGCGCTGGCGATGCTGGCGATACTGAGTCTGGCCTCGGCGTGCGTGAACTCGAAGGGACCGGCCCCGTCGCGGATCGAGCATGCCTCGGACGGCGGCTTCACGATCACGCAGGAAGTGCGGGTGGGCGTCGGCGTGCGTAGCGATTTCGAGGCGGCGTTGCGGCTGATCGAGCAGGCGGAGTACGCGCGCGGCATCGAGAGGCTGCTCGAGGTGACGGAGAAGGCACCGCAACTCGCCTCCGCACACATCAACCTCGGCATCGCCTATCGCCGCATCGAAGACTGGGAAAGCGCCGAGGCGAGCATCGAGCGCGCGCTGGAGCTGAGCCCGCGCCACCCGGTCGCTCATAACGAGCTCGGCATGGTCCTGCGTCGACAGGGACGCTTCGAAGAAGCCCGAGCGAGCTACGAGCAGGCGCTCGCAGTGGCACCCGACTTCCATTTCGCGAGGCGCAATCTCGCGATCCTGTGCGACCTCTTCCTCGCCGATTCAGCCTGCGCCCTCGAACACTACCAGCGTTATGTGCAGGCCTTTCCCGAAGACGAGACCGTCGCCATGTGGATCGCCGATCTGCAGAGCCGATCGGCGAAGACGCCGACGGGAGGGAGTTAGAGACGATGAAGAATCTTCTTCACGCAACGATCCTGCTGGCACTGCTCCTTCTTGCTGGAGTTGCCGTCGGAGAATCACCCGAAGACGACGGAGACAAGGTCCTCTCGGGCATGTCGATCGTCGGCAACGACGACGCGCCGAAATCGCTCGTGATCGTGCCGTGGAAGAGCTCCGAACTGGGAGACACGCTCGAAGTCTCGCGTGCGCTCGACGACGGACGGCAGCCCGTGGATCGCGACGTATTCCAGCGCGGACTCGATTACTACCGGATTCGATCCGGCGGGGACGAATGACTCGAACAATGTTTGCAATTAGGAGAACACAGCTATGGACTTGATTTACTCGATCGTCGGGTTCTTCGTGACGGGAGGCCCGTTCATGTATCCGATCCTGATCGTCTTCGCAGTGGGCGCTGCGATTGCGATCGAGCGCTACGTCACGCTCACGCGTGTCAGCGCCAAGAACCAGGGGGCCTGGGCGAAGGTCCAGCCGGCACTGATCGACGGCAATTTCGATGATGCCCGCGAGATGACGAACAACGACGATTCGACGATCTCGCAGCTGCTCGAGCTGGGGCTGGCGCGTCAGGGGGCGGTGCGTCGACGAGAGGACATCGAGATCGCGATGGAAGAGGGCATGATGGAAATCATCCCGCAGCTCGAGAAGCGCACGCCGTACGTGGCGCTGGCCTCGAGCATCGCGACCCTGCTCGGGCTGTTGGGCACGATCATGGGCCTGATTTCGGCGTTCACCGCGGTGGCCAACGCGAATCCCGCCGAGAAGGCCGATCTGCTGTCGGCCAGCATCTCGGTCGCGATGAACACGACTGCATTCGGTCTGATGGTGGCGATCCCGCTGCTGGTGACGAGCTCCGTGCTGACCGCCAAGACCGGTCAGATCATCGACAGCCTCGAAATGGCGTCGGTGAAGGCGCTGAGTGTGATTTCGTCGAAGGCCCGGCGCCAGATCGAGAGCGAGGCCTAGTCGCATGCGGCGACGACACCACTACCGACGGCGCGGTGCCGAACAGGCCGAACTCGACATGACCACCTTCCTGAATCTGATGGTGGTTCTGGTGCCGTTCCTATTGATCACGGCCGTGTTCTCGCGGATCACCGTCGTCGAGCTCAGCCTGCCGAGCGCGGCGGGCGGGTCCGCGGCGACCGAGCCGAGCTTGCGGATCGAAGTGATCGTTCGCGACGGTGGTCTCGAACTCACCCGAAACGAAGCCTTGATCGCCGATATCCCGAATGTCGACGGGATCTACGACCTCGACACGCTGTCCGAAGAGGTGGTCGCGCTGAAGCGCCAGCACCCAGGTCACGACGGCGCTTCCGTGCTGCTCGAGCCGGATATCGAGTACGACCACCTCATCCAGGTGATGGATGTCGTGAGGAGTGCGGATCTCCCGGTCGAGGCCCACGTCGATGCAGAGCAGACCGAAACAGGTCAGAGCGGGGCGGTGCAGCCCGAGTTCGCACGCATGGCGCTGTTCAGCGATATCTCGATTGGAGACGCACCGTGAAGAATTCACGCCGGATGAAGCGCATGTCGCGGAACCGCCAGGTGGTGACGCGAATGAACCTCACGTCGCTGATGGACGTATTCACGATCCTGGTCTTCTTCCTGCTCGTGAACTCGGCTTCGACCGAGGTGCTCGAGACGCCCAAGCAGATCACGCTGCCCGCCTCCGTGGTGGAGGACAAGCCGCGCGAGACGGTCGTGATCTTCATCAGTCCCGATGAGGTCACGGTGCAGGGCAAGGCCGTGGTGGCCACTGCCGACATCCTGACCATGAAGGGGCAGAACGTGGCGCCGATCGGCGCGCGTCTCGCCGAGGTGGCTCGGAGCTCGATCGGGATCCACGCGAAGCAGGCGATCGAGAGCCAGGAGGTCACGATCCTCGCCGACAAGTCGGTGCCCTTTCGGGTGGTGAAGAAGGTGATGTCGACCTGCACCTCCGAGGGATATGGACGCATTTCGCTCGCGGTGCTGCAGAAGGCCGCCCGGACCGCTTATCGCGAGCAACCGCCCCGGACGTTGTAGGACCAGGTGCATATCGTGAACAACGCGAACTACCAGGACGAATCCATTCTACGCGTCGGACTCGAAGAGTCGCGCAAGCGGCTCGATGCCCTCTCACGCGAGCTCCACGGGATCGATGCCGAGCTCGAAGGTCTCGAAGTCGAGCGCCGGCACTATGCGCTCTTGCACGACGTGTGCGGCGGACTCGAGAAACTCGTTGAAGGTGGGGCGGCCGAGCTGTTCTGGAACGGCTTGGCGGGCATCGATGCCGGTCAGACCCACATCGGCGTGGTGCGCCGGCGTGTCGACGACTTCCAGCTGCAGCTGAGCCAGGTCGAGACCGGTCGCCAGGCCTTGCTCGCGAAGATTCAACACGAGGAAGACAACGGTGAGTACATCGCGGACGATCTCTACGAGCTGAAACGCGCGGAAGAGGAGCGCAAGCTCGAGTGGGTCGTCGAGCGCGAGGCGGCGCTGCTTCCGGATCGCCAGACCGTCATGGCATGGACGCGCGGACGGGAGGACGATCGGCGCTTCCGCCGAGTGCTGTCGATCGCGTTGCTGCTCTCGCTGCTGCTCGGCGTGGTGTTCCCGTGGATTCCGCTGCCCCTGGTGGAGAGCTGGGAAGTGATCGAGGTGCCGGCTCGCTTGACGCGTCTGATCGAAGAGCGCGTTGCACCGCCGCCGCCGCCACCGGTGCAGGAGAGGCTGCCCGAGCCTCTCGAAGAGCAACAGCTATTCGCCGAAGAGTCGACCCACGTGCCGGCTGCCACCGAGCAACCGCCGAAGCCCGGCGCCGGCGCAAAGGGCATCCTCGCGTTCCGCAAGCAGTTCTCGAATCTCGCCGACAGCGCGCCGTCCGACAAGCTCGGCTC
>JAFDEI010000292.1 GCA_019310425.1 Deltaproteobacteria bacterium
AGGCCGGGCTCGCCTTCGGGCAGCGCTTCAGCGAGCAGCTTCTGCGCGATCGCGCGGATGGTTCCCTTGTGGACCACGATCAGCACGCTCGCGACGCCACTGGCCGCAATTCCGTCGAACGCGCGCTCGACGCGCGCCCGGAACTCCGACCGAACTTCGCCACCCGGGAAGTCGAAGTTCGCACGGTCGTTCTGCCAGTCGCGGTACAGCACCGGGTCGGCGGCTTCGATCTCCGTCTGCGTGAGCCCTTCCCAACGGCCGAAGTCGATTTCGCGCAGGCCTGCGAGGAGCTGCACCGGTGCGCCGCCCGAGACGATCCGGGCCGCCTCCCACGAGCGCTGAAGTGGACTCGCGCACACCTGGTCGAAGACCTCGCGATGCAGCGCGAACCGGACCCCACGCATTTGCGCGCGGCCCGTGTCCGCGAGCCCGACGTCGTTCGCGCCGTGGAAGCGGGTACTCGAATTTCCCTCGGTTTCTCCGTGACGGACGAGGACGACGTGGCGCAGATTCGACATGGGGCACTCCGTGAAACCCGGCAGCGGCGGGCGGCTGAACCCGAAGATCGGCAAGGCCCGGCGCTTCGTCAATGTGATTTCTGACAGAAGCGCCCGGCTTCGCTAATGAGACAGGGAGGGGAGGGGCGCTGTGACACTGCGAGGCTGGGTCGGATCTCTATTCCTGATGCTGGTGGCCGGAATCGGGTTCCTGGCGTGGGAACGCGCCGAGGGCGAGGCGCCGACGATCGACGCGCCCGGCGCGCTCACCGTCGCTGCCAGTGGTCGCGATGTCGAGCTCAGCCTCGCCGACGCGGGCTCCGGGCTGCGCTCGCTACGCGTCACGATCCGGCAGGCGGGCGAAGACACCGATCTCGTCAGCGAGGAATTTCCGGGTAGCCTGGTGAGCGGGGCCGCCTCCGCAGAGCCGACACGCACGCAGCGCTTCAACCTCGACCCGAAGGCGCTGGGGCTGGTCGACGGTGAAGCCGTCCTGACCGTCGTGGTGAGCGACTGGTCGTGGCGCGGCGGCTTCCGCGGCAACACGAGTGAGCTCGTGATCCCCGTGACGATCGACCGCAAGAAGCCCCGCGTGCAGGTGCTGACCGGGCTCAGTTACATCAAACGCGGCGGCGCCGACGCCGTCGAGTACACGGTCTCGGAGACCCCGGTGCGCGACGGCGTGCAGGTCGGCGATGAGTTCTTCCCGGGCTTCCCCCATCCCAATATGCCCGGGCGCCGCTTCGCGCTGTTTGCGGTCGCCACAATGGCCCCCGAAAAGGCCTCGATCCGTGTGATCGCGGAAGACGCCGCGGGCAACGTCGGCAGCGGGCGATGGTCGGTGGTGCTGCGCGAGCGAGTGCTGCCCAAGGCCAGCGTGTCACTCCCGCAGAATTTCCTCGACGTCACGGTGCGCGACCTCGCCGAAGCCCACGACCTCACCGGCGAAGACCCGCAAGCGATCTTCCGCCAGATCAACACCGTGATGCGGCGCGAGAACGAAGCGAAGATCCGCGAGATGACCGCCGACTCCGCCCCCACCCCGCTCTGGGAAGGCGCGTTCGATCAGCTCACCAACTCGAAGGTGACGAGTCGCTTCGCCGAGCAACGCAGCTACTTTGCGGGCGGTATCAAGAACTCGGAAGCCGTCCACTACGGCTACGACCTCGCCTCCACCTCGATGGCCGCCGTGAACGCGGCCAACCACGGGCGCGTGGTCTTTGCCGACGACCTCGGCATCTACGGAAATTGCATCCTCCTCGACCACGGCCTCGGGCTCGCAACCCTCTACGGCCACCTGTCGCAGATCGACGTGAGTGTCGGCGACGAGGTCCGGAAGGGCGATACCCTCGGCCTGTCGGGTGCAACCGGGCTCGCGGGCGGCGACCACCTCCACTTCGCGGTCCAGGTCGGCGGCACCTACGTCGACCCACTCGAGTGGTGGGACCGATCGTGGGTACGCAAGCATATCGACGTGCGCCTCGAGTCATCGAGCGCGGAGTAACGCGGCCCGGCCGCGATCGTCGGGGGACGCCGTGAAACGCCAACGCCGCGCGCTGCTCGCCTGGTACGATGCCAACAAACGCGATCTGCCCTGGCGCCGCACCCGCGACCCGTACGCGATCTGGGTCTCTGAAACGATGCTGCAGCAGACCCGGGTCGACAGCGTGATCCCATACTATGAGAGGTTCCTGAAGCGCTTCCCTGACATCGAAGCGCTCGCGTCCGCCGACAGCGACGACGTACTCGGCTGTTGGGCCGGCCTCGGCTACTACTCGCGAGCTCGCAACCTGAAAGCCGCCGCGCAGCTGCTCGCGGATTCGCACGGCGGCCGCATGCCCGACGATGTCGACGAGCTGCGCAGCCTTCCCGGCATCGGGCGCTACACCGCAGGTGCGGTCGCCTCGATCGCGTTCGACCGGGCCGCGCCGATCGTCGACGGCAACGTCGCCCGCGTGCTCGCGCGGCTGCTCGGCATCCGCGAAGACATCAAGCAGCCCGACGTCGTAAAGCAGCTCTGGGCCGAGGCGGAAGGGCTCGCGCAGGGCCCGCGCCCGGGCGACTTGAATCAGGCTCTGATGGAGCTCGGCGCGCTGATCTGCACACCCGCAGAACCCGGCTGCGGGCGCTGCCCACTGCGCAAAGATTGCGACGCGCACGCGCGGGGCGACGCAGCCTCGCTGCCCATCAAGCAGAAGAAACCCAAGGCGAAGCGCGTCGAGGCCGCGGCGGGCTGGCTGGTGCGCCGAGGCAAGGTGCTCGCGGTGCGGCGCCCGCCCGAAGGACTGCTGGGCGGACTGTGGGAGCTACCGGGCGGTGACCTCGAGCGCCGCGAGGAACCCGCAGCGGGTTGGACCCGCAACCTGCGCGAGCGCGTCGGGCTCACGGTCGCACGAGCCGAGTACGTGGGCTCGATCGAGCACCTCTTCACGCACCGGCGGCTCGAGCTGCATCTGTTCCGCAGCGACCCGCCCACCGGCCGCACCCGACTCGACGGTTTCGACGCGCACCAATGGCTCGCCCCAAACGCGCTCGCCGAGCTGCCGATCAGCAGCCTCACCCGCAAGGCCCTGGCGGCGCTCGGCGTTGCCTTGCCGCAGGCCGTGAGCAGGGCGAAGTGAGCGGTGGCAAGCGCGACGACGACCGCAGCGAGTTCGAAGCCGCAATGGGGGATGTTGGAAGACTCGCGGGACGCGATCGCAAGCTCGCGCCGGTGCCGCCGCGGGTCGAGAAACGGCTGCCGCGCGAGCGCGAGCCCGTGCGATTCGAAGGCCTGCGCAACGGCGAGCGACTCGAGGGCCGAGCGCCGGGGATCGACCGCAAGCTGCTGCGCCGGTTGCGGGCGGGCGCGTTCGAGATCGAGCTGCGTATCGACCTCCACGGCCTGCTCGCCGCCGAGGCCCGGGAGAATGTGCGCGAGGCATTGCTCGAGGCGTTCGCGGCCGGGCGGCGCTGCGCACTCGTGATCCACGGCCGCGGGCTACATTCCGCCGACGAGCCGGTCTTGAAACGCACGCTGCCAACTTGGCTCGCCGAGCCGCCGCTCGGCGAGCGCGTCATGGCATTCGCGAGCGCCACCCCCGAGCACGGCGGCCCCGGGGCCACCTACGTGCTGCTGCGAAAGCCCTGAACGAGGCACACGCGCCAAGGGGGGCTATTCTGCTCCCATGGGCAGTCGCTTCGGGAAAATCTTCCAGATCACGACCTTCGGCGAGAGCC
>JAFDEI010000115.1 GCA_019310425.1 Deltaproteobacteria bacterium
GAAGCGCTTCAGCGATGAGCAGAAGGAAGAGTATCTGGCGGCCTTCAAGCTCTACCTCGCGAACAACTACGGCGATCGTATCAACCGCTACGACCAGCAGTCCGTCGAGATCATTGGTGTGCGGGACGAGCCGCGCGGCGACAAGACCGTCAGGACGAAGGTCGTCGGCGGCGAATTCGACGACGCGCGGGTCGACTACCGCATGCGGAACAAGTCGGGCGCATGGCTCGTGATCGACGTGGTCATCGAGGGCATCAGCACCGTCTCGAACTTTCGCGACCAGTTTCGCGAGGTGCTGAGCCGCGGCGGACCCGACCACCTGCTCGAGAAACTGCACGAAAAGAACGCCCGGGGCGCGGTCAAGGACGCCTAGTTGCGCGTTGGCCGCTGCGCGGCCAATGCTTCCACGGCGTCACGTGAATCGCTTCGCGGTTCACGCTCATGGTTGCGCGTTGGCTGCTATGTGGCCAGGGTTTCCACGGCGTCTTGCGTTCCGGCGCTTGACTTCCTGCCGCCGCGGGTGAAACCTGTTCCGACGGGGTTTCGCCGGCCCCGCGTCAGCTGCCCCCGGCGTGGAGCGCTCGCATGGACGATCAGACAACCTCTTCGGGTTCCGAGGCATATACCATCCAGGGGCGCTCCGTGACGTTCCCCGTGAACGTCCGGCATGCGACCGCGGGTTCGGCCACCTACCTGGTTCCGACCGAGCCGGCCCGCGCGATGCTGCCGATCTCCGAGATCGAGATCGCAGAGGTGCTGCCCGGCAAGGCGCTGCTGAGCCTCGCGATCATCGACTACAAGGACAACGATCTCGGCGACTACAACGAGGTCTCGGTGGCGTTCTTCGTGAAGCTGCGCGGGCAGAGCGGCGTTCCGTACCTCGGCAACATCGTCGACATGCTGAAGAGCCGGCTCGGGACCTGCATCACGCATCTCCCGGTCGACCAGGCGTTTACCTGCGAGGCGGGTTCGGTGATCTGGGGCTTCCCCAAGACCGTCCAGCAGATCGACTTCGAATACGCGGTCGATCGCGCCAGCTGCAAGCTCGTCTATGACGGTCGGCACGCGCTGACATTGTCGCTGCCGCGCGGCGGCAACAAGTCGCTGCCCGAGAGCACACTGACCGGCTACACCTCGATCGAGGGCGTGGCTCATCGGAACGACTTCAGGTCCGGCGCCGAGGGGTTCGGCGTGCGGCTCGGCGGAGCCGAACTCACGCTTGGTGAGGGCCTGATCGCCGACCAGCTTCGCAGCCTCGGCCTGCCCAAGCGGGCGCTGATGACGACCTGGATGGAGAAGATGTACGCGAGCTTCGGCCCGTCGCTGAAGCTCTAGGAATCCGATCGCAGACCCCGGCCGTGCCTGGCTCGGTCGGGGTTCTTCATCGGGCTGCCAGCTCCGAGGCGCAGCCTCGCGCGGACGTCTTCGTGGCGGAGTGCGTCGCCGCAGTGGCCGCAGGTCAGCTCGGGCTGGGCTGCATGACCGCAGGGGCGATGGGTGAGCGTGAGCGGTACTCCCGCTTCGCCGGCGAGCCAGCGGTCGCCCCAACCCATTAGCGACACCAGTACCGGGTACAGGTCGTTGCCCATCGGAGTGAGGTGGTATTCGAAGCGGGGCGGTGCCTGCTGGTAGGCCCGCCGCTCGAGAACGCCGTGTTCCACCAGGGTTCGCAGCCGCGCGCTCAGGATGTTGCGCGCGATTCCGAGCCGCTTCCGGAAGTCATCGAAGCGATGTGCGCCCGCGAAGACCTCGCGCACGATGCTGAGCGTCCAGCGTTCGCCCACCACCGCCAGCGCCCGGGCAATCGAGCAGGCTGTGGCGCGGCCGGTCCCTGACTGCATGGGCGATGGATACCACTTATGGTTTCGAAATGAAACCATAAACTCGAGAGTATCGGTTTCGAAATGAAACTAATGGATCTGGTGACCGGCGAGCGCCGCTCCGATCTCGCGATGGCTGCTCTTCGTGAGTTTCGAATTGAAACTATCGAATTCCGACCAGATAACAGACCCAGGCCGGGTCGTCTTCACCCGATTCGCGGCGCTTGTAGATGTCGTTGCCTTCGCCGGTCTTCTTGTCGGTGCCTTCCCAATAGACCTCGGTCTTCGAGAAGCCGGCCTCGTCCAGCAGGTCCCGCAGCTCGTGGATGCCCCACAGTCGCCATTCGTAACGGAAGGCGCGGCGCAGCCGGCTGCCGTCCTCGAACTCGTAATGGATGTAGTTCACGCCGTGGGACTGGATCGGGTCGAAGGAGTGCTGGTCCCAGACATAGTCGAAACCATCGCATTCGCGGGTCTCTTCCAGGCTTCGCTGTGCGTCCGGCCCGCCGTAGATGTCGAGCATGAAGATGCCCTCTTCACCCAGGGTCGCGCGGGCCTGCTTGAAGTAGCGCAGCATCAGGGGGCGTTTTTCGAAGATCATGTAGGAAAAGTTGAACGCGACCGTGACGTCGAAACCGCCGTTACCGACGTCGAGGACGTCGCCCTCGATGAGCTTGACGCGTGCGGCCTGGTCGTCGCTGAGCTTCGAGACATTGTGCTTTCGTCCCCAGTCGAGGGGGTTCGGGTCGAGGTCGATGCCGCATGCGGTATTCTCGGGGTTGCGCTCTACCCAGTGGCAGGCCAGCGCAGAGGTGCCGGCGAAGTCTTCGCGCAGCGATCGGGGCGGGCGGCCGAAGTGGTTCTTGAACACGCGGTGGATGAATGGCGCGTCGGCCTCGGGCTCCTGTACCGAACGCTGGTAGAGATCGTGCTTGTCCGCGCGCGACGCCTCGGTGCTCTTCGACTTCTTCCGCTTCTTGTCCTTCTTCTTGTTTCGGCCCATGAAGACTGGTTCCACCTCCGTCCATCGAGGAGCGTGCTCGGCACCATTGGCTGATCCCAGCGGCACCTCGCATCGTCGCAGAGAAGTGCGTTCTCCTCAATGACTTCCGCGAATTCTCAGCGCTTTTTGTCCCCCGCAGGTACCGCCGTGAATTTTCGCTGGGCGACCGCGTCGAATCCAATGAGCCAACGAGAGGAGACTCGACATGACGCAGAATCAACGACGACTGAGCATTCCCCTGGTATTGACTGCAGCGGCGGCCTTGCTGCTGGTGCTGCCTGCGATCGCCTCGGCCCGGAGTGACCGAGACGATCAGGACCGTCGCAGGGGTACGAATTGGGAGGAACGCCAGCGCCACGAAGATCGGGCCGACCGGCGTTCGTCGCATTCCGACCGACGGCACGATCGGCATGCTTCTCATGATCGCGCGCGCTACGACCGCCATGCGCGCCACTACCGGAACGACCGCAACGCACAACATGCGCGCTACGACCGACATGATCGCTATGACGGAACTGTCCGTCATGCGCGACACGACGCCCACAAGGCGCGCAAGCACGCCCTTCGCCATGCGAAGCACGAGTACCGTAAGGGCTACTACTGCAAGCCGCACGGGAATCGCTTCGAGTCGCGGAAGCGCTTCGAACGCCACCTGCATTCGAGCCATCGCGTGCCGGCCCGGTGGTTCTCGCGGGTGATCGTGAACCACGGCCTGCACTGGATGTTCCACGGCTAGCGCGTGTGTTGCATGCTCCCGGAAGATGCTGGCTGGGGGGGGCGGTACATGGAGGGCGGTCGCCGGAGGGCGGCCGCCCTCCGCTGCGTCGCGCCGCCGCCGATCCTACGATGCGTCCGGCGCGAGCAACCGCTGGAGGAAGGTCCGGTCCTGCCAACCGCGGTCGGGGGCGCCGAAGCGGACCACGACCAGATCCTGCGAGGGGATCACGTAGAGGCGCTGGTTGCCGACACCCGCCGCGACCAGCAGGCTCGGAATCGAACCGGGATAGAAGATTCGGAGCCGGATCTTGCGCGCGCCGCCATTGTCCTCGGTGTTGCGCCACATCGTGAAGGCGAATTCCGGTGTCGAATTCCGGTTCGTGAAGGCCTCCCGGAGATCCTCCGCTGCAACGATCGTCTCGCCCTGCCAGAGCCCGTTGTCGATCAGTAGCCTGCCCAGCTTCGCCCATTCTCGCGCGGTCAGTGACGCTCCGAATGCAACGTCCGGGTTGCCGGCCTGGTCACGATCCCAGGCTGCCACGCGCAGGCCGATCGGGTCGAGCAGGCGGTCCTTCAGGTAGGCGAGCGGGTCCATCCCCTGCGGCTCGAGCTTGCGGCGCAGGATCTCGGCGAAGGCGAACAGGTGGCTCGGTCCGTACTGGAAATCGGCACCCGGCGGTGAAACGGTCCCGAGGGTGAGCGCGCGCTTGTTCAGGTTCGGCGTTCTGTCCGCTTGCAGGACGGCGACGCCGGGCTCCAGCCCGCTGGTGTAGTCGAGCAGATGGCGGATTCGGATCTCGCGTTTGAGCCGGTCGTTCTTGAACTCCGGCAGCGTAAAGGTCGCGGGTTCGTCGAGGTCGAGCAGTCCATCGGAGTCGGCCGCGACCCCCAGCACTCCCCAGAAGCTCTCACTGGCATTGTTGAGGCGGTGGACTTCGTTGGGGAGGTGGCCGTTCTGGCCCGCTTCGTACACGACCTGGCCGGCGCGGAGGATCAGCAGCACGTGCCCCGCGTGAGCAGCCGAGTAGTCGCTTGCGCGGCCGAAGCGGGCGACGTCGCCCACGGGCTCGGGTGAGGCGAGCGCGATCTCCGACTCGGGCGGTGGTTCCGGGGGTTGCTGCTCGGGAGTCGAGCTGCAGGCGACCGTGAGCGCGAGGCATGCCAGCGCGCGCATCGCGGCGGATTGGATCGTCTGGGCTTTCGAGTCGACTCTCACGCCTCGGGATCGTACCCGAGGTTGGGCGCAAGCCAACGCTCCAGCTCGGAAAGATCCATGTTCTTCCGGGCCGAATAGGCTGACATCTGATCGCGATCGACCCGGCCGACGGTGAAATAGCGGGCCGCCGGGTGGGCGAAGTAGAGCCCGCTCACGCTCGCGGCCGGCGTCATCGCGCAGCTCTCGGTGAGTTCGATCCCCTGCGCGGGTGCGTCGAGCAGCGCGAAGAGCTTGCGCTTCTCGCTGTGGTCAGGGCAGGCGGGGTAGCCGTGCGCGGGCCGGATGCCGCGGTAGCGTTCGGCGATCAGGTCGTCGTTGTCGAGCGCTTCGTCGCGGCCGTAGCCCCATTCGTTGCGTGCGTGATGGTGAAGGCACTCGGCGAAGGCCTCGGCCAGGCGGTCGGCGAGCGACTTGACCATGATCGAGCGGTAGTCGTCGTGCTGATCTTCGAACGAGCGCGCGAATTCGTCGGCTCCGATGCCTGTGGTCACTGCGAACGCACCGATGTAGTCGCGAACGTCGGCGCCCACGGGTGCGACGAAGTCGGCGAGGGAGAGGTTGGGCTTTCCGTCCGGCGTTGGTGCCTGCTGGCGGAGCATGTTGAAGCGCGTGAGTTCTCGATCGCGGCCCTCATCCGCGAAGACGATGATGTCGTCGCCGTCGCTCGCGGCCGGCCAGAAGCCGTAGGCTGCCCGCGGCGTGACCTGCTTCTCCGCGATGATCTGCTCCAACAGCTCCTGGCCGTCGTCGAAGAGCTCACGTGCCGCCGCTCCCTTCTCGGGGTGGTCGAGGATCTTCGGGAATCTGCCCGAGAGCTCCCAGGCACTGAAGAAGAAGGTCCAGTCGATGTAGCCGCGGATCTCCTCGAGCGTGATGTCGTCGACATGGCGCAGGCCGATGCGCTTCGGGCTCGCGATGTCCTGCTCCTGCCAGTCGATCGCCAGCCGGTTCGCGCAGGCATCCGCGTAACTGAGCAGCGGCTTGGCCTTCTTCTGACTGTAGACGTAGCGGAGATTTTCCTGGGTTTCGCGGTTGGCTGTGTCGAGGGTCTGCCTTCGTTCGGAATCGAGTAGATCCGACACCACCCCGACCGCACGCGAAGCATCGTTCACGTGCACCACGCTGCCTTGGTACTTCGGGGCGATCTTCACCGCGGTGTGCGGCCGGCTCGTGGTTGCGCCACCGATCAGCAGCGGCTTGTCGAGCCCGCGGCGCTTCATCTCGGCGGCGACGTTCGCCATTTCATCGAGCGAGGGTGTGATCAAACCCGACAGCCCGATCACGTCGCAGTCTTCCGCAATCGCGCGGTCGAGGATCTCGGCACCCGGCACCATCACGCCGAGGTCGATGATTTCGTAGCCGTTGCACGCGAGCACCACGCCGACGATGTTCTTGCCGATGTCGTGCACGTCTCCCTTCACGGTCGCGAGCACGATCTTGCCCTTGCCGCGCTTGTCCTTGCGCAGTGCCTTCTCGGCGTCCATGAACGGCTCGAGGTAGGCGACCGCGCGCTTCATCGCGCGCGCACTCTTCACCACTTGCGGCAGGAACATCTTGCCCGCACCGAAGAGGTCGCCGACGATCTTCATGCCGTCCATGAGTGGGCCTTCGATCACCTCGAGCGGCCGCTCGACCTGCTTGCGCGCCTCCTCGGTGTCTTCTTCGATGAAGTCCACGACACCGTGCACCAGCGCGTAGGAGATCCGTTCGGCAACGGAGTTCTCACGCCAGCGGAGGTCGATTTCCTTCTTCTTGCCCGATCCCCGCACCCTTTCGGCGAATTCCACCATCCGTTCGGTGGCGTCGGGCCGCCGGTCGAAGAGGATGTCTTCGACGTGCTCGAGCAGATCGGCCGGGATGTCGGCGTAGACGCCGAGCTGGCCCGCATTCACGATGCCCAGGTCCATGCCGGCTTCGATCGCGTGATAGAGGAAGGCGGTGTGGATGGCCTCGCGCACCCGGTCGTTGCCGCGGAACGAGAACGAGATGTTGCTGACGCCACCGCTCACCTTTACGCCCGGGCAGGTCTGCTTGATGATCCGTGTGGCTTCGATGAAGTTGATCGCATAGCGCGCGTGCTCTTCGAGACCCGTCGCGATGGCGAGGATGTTCGGATCGAAGATGATGTCCTGCGGTGCGAAGCCCGCTTCTTCGGTGAGCAGTCGGTAGGCGCGCTGGCAGATTTCGACCTTGCGCTCGGTGGTGTCGGCCTGGCCCGTCTCGTCGAAGGCCATCACCACCACACCCGCACCGTAGCGCCGGACCTTGCGCGCCTTCTCGAGGAAGTCGGCTTCGCCCTCCTTCAGGCTGATCGAGTTCACCACCCCCTTGCCCTGGACGCACTTGAGCCCGGCCTCGATGACCTCCCACTTCGAGCTGTCGACCATGATCGGCACGCGCGCGATCTCGGGCTCGGTCGCGATCAAGTTCAGGAATCGCGTCATCTCGCTTGCGGAGTCGAGCATGCCCTCGTCCATGTTGACGTCGAGGATGTTCGCGCCACTGCGCACCTGGTCGAGCGCGACCTCGGTCGCCGTGATGGTGTCGCCCTGCTTGATCAGATTCGCAAAGCGCCGCGAGCCGGTGACGTTGGTGCGCTCGCCGATCATGCTGAAGTTCGAGTCCGGCCGGATCGCGAAGCGCTCGAGGCCGCTGAAATAGCTGTTGCCGTCCGGCTCGGGCGCCACCCGCGGGCTCACGTCCGCGACTGACTCGGCGATCGCACGGATGTGCTCCGGTGTCGTTCCGCAGCAGCCGCCGACGAGGTTCACCAGTCCGCTGGTTGCGAACTCCCGGATCAGGCTGCCGGTGGTTGCCGGTTCTTCGTCGTAGTCGCCGAATGCGTTGGGCAGGCCCGCGTTCGGGTAGGAGCTCACGTGGCAGGTCGCGACCGCTGCCAGGTCGGCGAGAAACGGTCGCATCTCTTCCGCACCGAGGGCGCAATTGATACCGACCGACAGCGGGTCGGCGTGCGCGACGGAGGTCCAGAAGGCGTCGATGGTCTGGCCCGAGAGTGTTCGCCCGCTCTTGTCCGTGATGGTCGCCGAGATCAGCACGGGGACCTCGCTTGCCGTTTCGGTGAAGACGTCGAGCACTGCGACGATTGCGGCCTTCGCGTTCAGCGTGTCGAAGATGGTCTCGATCAACAGGACATCGACGCCGCCGGCGAGCAGGCCGCGGGCCTGTTCCGCGTAGGCTACGCGAAGATCATCGAAGCCGAGGTCGCGGAACGACGGGTCGTCGACGTCCGGCGAGATCGACAGCGTCTTGTTGGTCGGCCCGATCGCGCCCGCCACGAAGCGCGGCTTGTCGGGCGTGCGAGCACTCCACTGCGCAGCGACCTGCTTCGCGAGTCTCGCGGCTTCGACGTTCTGCTCGTAGGCGAGTTCCTGCATGCCGTAATCGGCCTGCGCGATCCGGGTGCTACCGAAGGTATTGGTCTCGATGATGTCGGCACCCGCCTCGAGGAAGCTGCCGTGGATCTTCTCGATCACGTCCGGCCGAGTGAGGGAGAGCATCTCGTTGTTGCCCTGCAGGTCGGACGGATGGTCGGCGAAGCGTTGGCCGCGGAAGTCGGCTTCCCCGAGCCCCTCGCCCTGGATCATCGTGCCCATGGCGCCATCGAACACGAGAATGCGCTCGCTGAGCAGCTGCAGCAGTTGGTCGCGAATCGTCGGTGAGGTCATTCGAGGCCCGTCTGACTGATGGTGAGGTGGGGGTGGCGGCCGCACAACGGATCGGCCGACCGATTCCTCGATCATAGCAAATATCAGCTTATCTCAATTCATTGATGAAGCCATGGATAGGGGTTGCCCCGCGGGGGATTCCAGGTCGGCACCACTGCTGGGATCAGGTGTCGTCCAGCAACGCGATGCCGATCAACTCGCCGAGAGCCTGCAGGGCCTCGTCGGGATCGTCGACCTTGATCGTCGTCATGCCGAGTGCGCGTGCGGCCTTGAGGTTGCGGCCGATGTCGTCCAGGAAGATCGCCTGCTCGGGCCCGATGCCGATGGCTTCGCAGGTGTGCTGATAGATCCGCGGATCCGGCTTCCGCAGCCCGATCACGCTCGATTCGATGAAGACATCGAAGTGGGGCTTCAGAAATGCGCTCCCATCGTTTTCGCCGATCCAGTTGTTCGTGAGCGCTGCGGTGCCGAGCCCGCCGTCGCGAATCCGTGCGACGGCTCGGATCATCGTCGAGCGCGGCTGGGCGGCGGCGCCGATCCTCTCCATCAGGTCCCGGGCCGAGAGAGTCACGCCGGCGGCCTCGCAGTCGCGCTCGAACGCCGCATAGAATTCCCGCATCGGCAATTCGCCGCGTTCGAGGCGCGACCAGGCCCCGTCGTGCCCGCTGTCGACCACGATGCGGTTGATTCGGCCGGACGGGATGCCGTGCAGGGTCTCGAAGTCGGCGATCGCGTGCAGTGGGGATCCGAGGATCACCCCACCGAGGTCGAAGATCACGGCCCGGTGCTGCATGAGTCTCCTCCGGGCGGCTCGAGGGATCCGGCCGCTCCGCCTGCGGTCGGCCGATTGTGTGCGAACGCGCTGCCGCCGTCCAGCCCGTGCCCCCCGTAACCTGCTGTTATATCCCGCGGGCGGCGCGGAGCGAGTCGAGGCTGTAGATCGCAAGGGCGAGCCAGACGCACGCGAACGCGACCGTGTGCGCGCGCGTGAACGGCTCGCCGTACAACGCGACCGCGAGGACGAACGAGATGCTCGGCGCGATGTATTGGAACAGGCCGACCGTCGACAGTTTCAAGCGCTTGGCGGCGCTGTTGAAGCACAGCAGCGGTACCGCGGTGAAGGCGCCCGTGCCCACGATCAGCAGTCGGAAGCCGAATGTCGCGTCCGCGGAGGCGTCGCTGCCGTCTGCGCGCACGAACAACAGGTACGCGAGCCCGAGCGGTGCCAGGATCGCAGTCTCCAGGGTGAACCCCACCACCGGCATCACGGGCGCGAGCTTCCGCACCAGGCCGTAGAGCGCGAAGGAGAACGCGAGCACCAGCGAGATCCACGGCAATTCGCCGAAGGACAGCGTGAGCCACAGCACGCCGAGCGCAGCCAGCGATACCGCGGCGATCTGCCACGGCCGCAGCTTTTCACCGAGCAGCAGGGTTCCCATGAGCACGCTGATGAGCGGGTTGATGTAGTAGCCGAGGCTCGTGTCGAGAACGCGATCGGTCTCGACGGCATACAGGAAGACCAGCCAGTTGGTTCCGATCAGGAGCGCCGAGAACAGCATCGGCAGCAGCCGGCGGCGCGAGCGCAGCACCACGCGCAACTCGCCCACACGCCGCGTCAGCAGCAGCAGGGCGACCCCCACGACCATCGACCACCACACCCGGTGGGCGAGGAGCTGCGCGGCGGGAATGGATTCGAGTGCGCGCCAGTACATCGGCGCGAAGCCCCAGATGCCGTACGCGCCGAGCGCGTACGCCACGCCGAGTGAGCTCGCGCGGGTGCTGTTCTGTGTTTCCAAGCTGTGGATTCCTCGCGCGGTCCCGGCGTGCGGGACCGATGCTCGCTTTGCTCGGGCGTGGGGGTGGTCCGAGCGAAGCGAGCCCAGGTTCCGAACGGGACCGCGCGAGGATACAATGATGGCTGGAGATCACCGAGGAGGGCGTCGTGGGGATGAACCGGAACGGTTGGATCGAAGGCACCGAGATGATGGGGAGAGGGGCGCTGTTCGCATTCGCGCTGCTGGCGCTGCTCACCGCCGATGTGCGGGCGGACGACACCCCCGACCCGATGCACCGCGTGAGCTTCCAGGTCGAGCGCTCGCGCGAGGTGACGAACGATTGGATGCAGGCCGTCGTCGGCATCACTGACGAGGACGCGGATTCGTCGCGTCTGGCAGACCGCATCAACGCCACGATGACGAAAGCACTCGCGACCGCGAAGCGCGCAGACGGGGTCAAGGTGAAGAGCGGCGGGTACTCGACGCACCCCGTGCACGAGAAGGGCAAGCTGCGGCGCTGGCGCGCGAGTCAGGATCTGATCCTCGAGTCGGGCGATGTCGAGGCCGTCACCAAACTCGTTGGAACGCTCCAGAGCGAGCTGCAGCTGCGATCGATCGGCTTCTCGGTCTCACCCGAACGCCGCCGCGGTATCGAGGACGAACTCGTCGCCGAGGTGTTGGCGGCCTTCCGTGCCCGCGCGGAGATCGTTCGCCGGAGTCTCGGTGCGAGGAGCTACGAAATTGTTCAGATCTCGATCAACACGCAGGGCGGGGCACCGCCGCGGCCCGTCCGGATGATGGCGATGGAGATGGCTTCAGCGTCACAGGTACGCGCACCCGCGCTCGAAGGCGGCAGCAGCCGCATCGTGGTGCACGCCAGCGGCACGATCGAGTTTGATTAGGAGCGTGAGAGGGGATGGGACGAATTACCAAAGCTCTCACCAAACCGGATCCTTCGCGATCCGGTCGCGCTGGGCTGCATCGAGGGCGACGCGAGAGGTGGGCCGGCGTGCGATGCCCGGTGGTACTCGAGTGCTGGGTGGTGGTGATCGGCGCTTTCCTGGCGGCCTGTTTACCGCCGACGGGTGCGAACGATCCGAAGGCACGGAACCTCCTGCTCGTCACCATCGACACGCTGCGTGCGGACCACCTGGGTGTCTACGGTTACGAGCGCCCCACGAGTCCGCACCTGGACGAATTCGCGAAAGACGCAGTGGTGTTCGATGCCGCTCACTCGAGTTCCTCCTGGACGCTCCCGGGCATCGCGACACTGATGACGGGCCTCTACACCTCGACACACGGCTGCTGGAACGGCCGCTCGTACCTGCCGGCTCTGATTCCGACTCTCGCCGAGCAGCTCACTGGCGAGGGTTTCGACACCGGCGCTGTTGTGAGTCACGTATTTCTCGACCCGCGCTACGGGCTCCATCAGGGCTTCGGCATGTACGACGATGAGCTGGTGAGCAAGACGAAGCGCAAGTCGCACCTCGCGGTCACCTCGCCGCAGATTGCCGACAAGGCCATCGGCTGGCTGGAGGCGCGTGCGGAGGCCGACATGCGCCCCTGGTTTCTGTGGCTGCACTTCTTCGACCCACACCGCCGCTACCTCGCCCACGAACCCGCAGACCGCTACGACGGCGAGATCGCCTTCAGCGACCTTCACCTCGGGCGCATCCTCGATCGACTGGACGCGCTCGGGATGCGCGACGCGACGCTCGTGATCGTGACGTCCGACCACGGTGAGGAGTTTTTGGAACACGGCGGAACGGGCCACCGTTCGACGCTCTATCAAGAGGTCCAGCGCGTTCCGCTCGTGATCCGCGCTCCGGGTATCGAACCCGGTCGGCGGGGAGAGGCCGTCAGCCTCGCCGACATCGCACCGACGGTGCTCGAGTTGCTCGGGGTTGCGCCGCTGGACTCCATCGCGGGCCGCAGCCTCGTGCCGTCATTGCGCGGAGAGGCGCTACCCGATCGACCGGTCGTGGCCGAGCTCGGCGGAAATCTGGTGTGGTCTCGATCGATCATCGGCGGCCGTTGGAAGCTGCTCGTCGACTACGAGAACGAGCGGCAACAACTCTTCGATCTCGACAGTGACCCGGCCGAGAAGCGAAACCTCGCCGAAAGCGAACCCGAACGAGTCGTGGAGCTGCGTGAACAGTTGCAATCAGAGATCGCTCGCGCGCTGAAATGGCAGAAGGCCTACGGCCCCACCGGTGCCCTCGATCTTTCCCCAAGCGACCTCGAGCAACTGCGGGAGCTCGGGTACACCGAGAACTGAGCCGGCGATCAGCCGGGTTCGACGGTATGGGGGCGGGTCACACCACGTTTCTCCCGGTTTCAGAATTCGAAGCCCGCGCCCGCGCGCACCACCGGGTGGTCGTGGATGCCGTAGGCCACGCCCGCGTTGAGCATCAGTATGCTTCCTTTCAGGACCTCGTTTTCTTCCCAGGCCTTGAGGCGGTGATTGACGGTGAAGCCGACCGCGTTCTCGCTTCGGTAGTGGCCCCAGCCGATGTTCACGACCGTCTTGCCGGGCGCCGAGGGCGTCAGCGTGACGAGCGAAACCGCCGCTGCGATGCCGCGGCGCAGGTCGTCGCGATCCGATCGGAAGTCGGAACTGAAGCTGCTCTGAACCGCGGCGGTCCGCTGAGTCGGGGCGGGGGGTCAGCCCTTCATCTTCTCGAGCATGGCGGCCATCTGCTGGTGCAGGAGGTTGACGGCCTGCAGCGGTCGAATCATCACCTTGAATTCGGTGATCAGGCCCGCATCATTGCAGGTGATGATGTCGACGCCGTTGATGTACTTGCCCGCTGCGTAGGTTTCGAACTCCAGGATTGCGTGATGGCCCGAGAGCACTTCCTTGGCGTAGCGAAACTTCTTCGACTCCTGCTTTCCCGGAGCGTCGCCCGAGCCCGCGTCGGAATCGCCGGCCAGCGTGGAAAAGGCGGCCTCGAGGTACATCTTGGCGAGCGCCTTGCCCTTCTGCGGTGAGAAGACGATGGGGGAGTAGAAGACCACATCGTCGGCCAGGATCGCGTCCAGCCCTCCCTCGAACTCGCCCCGCAGCAACTTGTGCCAGTTCTCGACCGTCTTCTCGATCATCTTCGATTTCTCCATCGGATTCGACCGACCCGCGCCTGCGAAGGTGCGGCAGTCAGAGCCCCTCGGCTACGCCTCGCACGAACAGCGGCTCGATTTCGAGCTGCACTACGTCGGCATCGAGCGCCGCCGGCTCCGGCGCAACGGCGTCTTGCGAAGCCGCGTCGAGGACCATGCCCAATAGCGTCGCGTCACTCGACGAGTTCAGGAATAGCTCGTCGCGACTCAAGACGAAGTGCACGGCTCGACGCACCGCATCCGGGTCTCGCAGCGGCTCGTACCAGCTGAAGCGACGCTCGGGCTCGCCCTGCCA
>JAFDEI010000293.1 GCA_019310425.1 Deltaproteobacteria bacterium
GATTCGGCTGTAGTCGCGATAGCGGCCGTTGTCGAAGATCAGGATGGTGCCGTCCGGGGTCAGGCTGGGATGATGGGGTTGCGCGAGTTCGCCCGCGCCCCATTGCCACTTGATCTTCGTCACTGCCGCATCGAGAATTGCGATGGTATCGAGGTCGCGCAGGCAGACGAGCAGGTCGCCCTTCTCGGCTACGCCGGGAATCGCGCGAGCCAGGACTTCGATGGTATTAAAGTGGAAGAGGTCGAGTGGACGAGAGATCGCTCGATTCCCGGCCGCTTGCGAGAGGCGTCGATCGAGCAGCTCTCGGGGAACCAGAGGCTCGAACAACTCATAGAGCGAGTGGGTGCGCAGCACTTTTCCATCCGGGCTCGCCACCACGATCAGGTCTTCGAGGACCCGCACCGATTCGTCTCCGTGCGAAACCCGCATTGGGCGCCGGGAGAGGGCGAAGACGCGACCCGATTCGTCGATCGCGAAATCGTGATGGAAACGGCCACTCAGCTGCCACAGAACGCGTGAGTTCCAATCCATGCGGGCGAGATACGAAGCCTTCTTGAGCACGTAGAGATCGCCGGAGGGGCCCATCTCCACGTATTGCCAGTCACCCTTTAGCGCGTCGTTGCCCCACTCGTGGAAGACGGCACCCTGCATGTCGAGCAACTGCGCGCGCGTTCGATGACGCGATACGAAGACGTTGTAGCCCGGCTGGGCGCGCTCCCGATCCCAGAGCGTCACGCCGTTCTTGTCGCGGTCCTCCGCCTTGGCATCGACCCAGGTCGCGTAGCCGAGCGCCTCGAGCTGGGCAGTGGTTTCGGCGCTCGGGCCGGCGGCTTCCGCGCGCGGCCGGGCCGGCTCGGGAAACAGCGCGAGGATGCGCTCGGCGAACAGGCGCGTCGCTCGCGGGGAGAGGTGCGCGTGGTCGACGTAGAGCGACCAGGGCGCGAAGATGGTGCGTTCGCGCTGCCGAACCTCGTCGACGATGTCGCTCCAATCCACGAAGGGGAAACCCGCCGCGCGGGTGATGGCGGGGAGCGCCTCGCGCAGTCGATCCGCCGCTTCGATGCGCTCTCGGCGCCGCCAGCCCTGCCGCAGCAGCACGTCCTCGCTGGTGTACTCGAGGAAGGTCAGCATGCCGACGACGATTCCTTCCGGGAAGCGATCGCGCAGGCTCTCGAAATTCGCCATCACGCCGCGCGCCTTGTCGGGATTCGAGATGTGGCGCGGCTCGTAGAAGTCGTTGTTGTGAGCCACATAGACGAGCAGCGCGTAATCGTCCTGGTCCGAGAGCTTGCGCGCCATGCGGAAGGCGGCGTCGCCGTCGTAACCCGCCACGCCCGCGTTCACCACGCGGTAGTCGCTGCCGACGAGCTGCTGGAGATTCGACGCGATGGTGGCGTCGTCATCGACCCCGACGCCGAACAGCCCGCTGTCGCCGACCATCAGGATCTTCCGCTTCGCCTCGACCTCGGGAACGGTGCGGCGGAAGCCGTCGGCGTCGACGTTGTAGCGGTAGCGGACGCGGGTATTCTGCTCGAGCCAGTCGCGCAACGCGGGCGACAGCCGCGAGCCGCTTCTCACGTACACCACCGGCGGGTCGATGTTCATGGAGTCGACCGAACGCACCTGATAGGCATCCACCGACACACCCGGCCGCAGCACGTATGCGAGCTCCGCGTCGCCTCGGACCAGCATGGTGTCGTGCTCGCGCGCCCCGGTGGGGTTGTCCGCGTTGCCGATCACGGCCTCCAGCGCGGTGAGCTCCTCGATGAGGGGAGCCGGCATGTCGAACTCCGCACCGCCGAGGACGAGACCGGCTTCCTGCCAGATCGCCGAGAAACCGAGACGAATGCCGAGAAACACGAAGAACGCGATCGCGATCGATCCGGCCGTGAGCAGGCCGACGGCGAACGCGATCGCGGCCGTTCGGTCGCCGCCTTCGGGAGATGTGTTTCCGCTCAAACCCGCTTCACCTCGGCGGCTCTTCGGGCGGAACACCGCGCTGGATGGTGCGGACGATGTACCAGCCCAGACCAGCGACGAGCGGAAGAACGAGCGCGTAGAGGAGAAACGGGACCTGCTCCGAGCGCGCTTCGGGGGGCTTGGCGTAGCCCGGGTTCGACTCGATCGGTTCGAGTCGGAGCTCCGTGAAACTCGCGATCTCGTGCTCGCTGAGTCGCCGAGCGAGGTCGTAGCGCGGCTCGCGGCTTTCGTCGGGGTCGAGGTAGAGTGCGATCGGCAACTCCACCTCACGCGGGCCGAGGAAGCGCACCTGCTGCTGTGGGCGGCTGGCGCGCGCCGCCGTGACGTCGACGGGCTCGTCGTCACCCTGATCGATCATCATGACCAGCACGCGGGCATCCGTGGTAAAGCCCGTGAACCTGGTGTGGATGTCGTCGTCGTAGTGGAAGGCGACGCCGGTAGCGAGCTGCCGGGTGCGGCGCCCGCGTTCCGGGCTCCACTCCCACAGGCCGACCGAGCGCGCGAAGTCCGTCGCTGGAACCGTGAAGTCCACACGGTCCACGCCGAGATTCTCGCGACCGAGGTCGAGCTTGAAATAATGGTGGCGGCTGTCGTCGTCCCGGTCGTCATCGACCCGTTCGAGGTCTACTCGCAGCGCGAGCGCCGAGCCGCGTCGCACGACCTCGCGCACCGCCACGCCGGTGATCTCGAGGGGCTCCTGCGCGGGATCGATTCGCGGTCCCGGTGGTTGGGTCGGTCGTAGCGTGAAGCGATAGAAGCGGAAGCGCGCCGTCGGCACCCGCAGCACGTTGTGCCGGTAGGCGATCTTCTCTCTCTTGACGGTGTGCCGAATCAGGTGGAGACCGTCGCGCACGATCTGCCAGTTCTCACCATCCTGGCCGGCTTCGACACGCACCCGGGCGTTGTACTCCTCATCGGCGAGGTCGAAGACGAACTCGTTCACGGGCTGCGGCTTCCGGTCCCGAAGCTCGACCGAAACGGTCCGGGTGCCGTCCTCGCTCCAGGCCTGATTGAAGATCGTGACGGGACGATCCACCACCTCGCTGCGTGAATCCGCCGAATGCACCAGCGAGGGAATCTCGCGCCCGACCGCGTCGAAGACGCGCAGCTCGCCGCCGTGTTCGAGGGCCGCAACGGCTTCACTCGAGAGCGGTACCGCGTACGCCTCATCCGGCGCGACCGGCCCGTCGACCAGCGCCCGCTGGTGAAAGTCGCTGGCGACACGACGATCCAGCTCGCCGCTCGCGGGCGCGGCCAGCAACGCGACCGCGACCCACGCCAGCCAGGTGCACCGCCTAGCCAAGTTCGCGCCTCTGCTGTCGGCTGGCGAAGTGCGAACTGACGAAGAGAATCGCCGCGAAGACCAGCAGCGAGAAGGCGCGGTAGAGCTGGTGCTGCGACTCGAGATCGAAGAGGTACACCTTGAGGGCCGTGACGACATAGAGCGCATAGGCGGCATACAGTCGCACACGTTCACCGCTTCGCACCGCATTGAGGTAGACGCCGAATGCCAGCAGCGCATAGGCGACCGAGAGGATCGTCTGATAGCTGGCCCGACGTGCGCTGTCGGGGAAGAGGTCCATGAAGGGCGGTGCGTGAGTGATGGCGAAGGCTTCGCGGCGCAGCAGCAGCAAAGCGAGGACGAGCGCCAGGCTGAAGAGCAGCACTTGGAGTCGCTCGCGCGGCATTCGCAACGCCTGCTCCGGAGCCTCGCGCGC
>JAFDEI010000294.1 GCA_019310425.1 Deltaproteobacteria bacterium
ACGCGCTCCGCCTCAGCAAGGGCGAGCGGGGCGGAGGCACGCGCCACGCTAGACATCCTCGACCCCGACCCAGCTGCGCAACTCGCCCGGATCCGCCCGGTGGAGAAACTCGCCCGCCGGCAAACCTTCGGGGTTGCGGTCGCGAATCGCCGTCAACAGTCCAGTCAGGACTGGAACCATCTGCTCACTCGGAACACGTCCGAAGAGCTCACGCGCGATCCTCGAACCCTCGCGCGACCCACCGACGAGAATCACGTGGTCGTTCTTCCCGTAGCCGAAGATCCCGATCTCCGCGGTCGGCGGCCGCGCACAGCCGTTCGGGCAACCCGTCATCCGAATCACCACGTCGACATCGCCGAGCCCGGCCGCCTCGAGCTCGTCCACGTAGATGGGCAGGATCCGCTCGGCTTCGGTCATCGCCAAGCCGCAGGTCGGCTTCGCCGGGCACGCCATCGAATTTGCGCGCAGGATCGACACGCTCGACGGGTCGCGAACACCATGCTCCGCGAGCAGCCGCTCGAGCGCCTCGCGGTCGGGTACCTTGCAGAGCAGCACGTCCTGTTGCGGAGTAATCCGGACCTCGAGGTTGAACGCCTCCACCGCCGCGCGGATGCCCTTGCGGGTCGTGGCATCGATCCGGCCGTTCTCGACGGAAATGCCGTAGTAGCCATTGCCACCGCGCTGTTCGTGCCAGCCGAGGTGCAAGTTCATCGGCGGCAGCGGCCGCGGCTCCGCATCCGCGAGCTCGATGTCGAAGCGTTCGCGCAGCGCGCGTTTGACAGTCTCGACGCCGAGCCGACGCAGCGTGTACTTCCAGCGCGCCTGGCGGCGGTCCTTGCGCTCGCCGTTCTCCTTCTGGAGGGTCACGATCGCGCGCACGGCGTCGATGACCTGGTCGCGCGGCACGCGGCCGAAGTACAGCCCGAGCAACGCCGCGGTCTTCGGCATGTTGTGCGTGAGCCCGAGCCCTCCACCGCTGTAGAGATCCCAAAAGCTACCGTCGGGCTCGGCCGGCACCAGCCCGACATCCTGCGTGAGCACGTCGACCGAATTGTCGGTCGGGTGCGCGAACCCGATCTTGAACTTGCGCGGCAGATATAGCGCGCCGTAGAGGGGCTCCTCGGGGTTGATGGGCCGGGTGTTTCGGCCATCGTCCTCGGACAGGAAGATCTGGAAGTACGCGCTCGTCTTCGGCGCGAGTTCCTTCGCAATCGCCTCGGAGAGTTCCCTGGAGCCGACCTCGTACGCGGGGTCTAGCCCGTCGATCGGCGACGCCATCACGTTGCGGTTCACGTCGCCGCACGAGCTCAGCGTGCCGTGGTCGCGGTACTCGCGGTTCAGGTGCCTCACGAGCGGGGCGAGCTGCGGGCCGTAGACGTGGTGGAACTGGATGCTCTGGCGCGAGGTCAGGCGAAGCGTGCCGCCGGCGAAGCGCTGCGTGGCATCGTCGAGCGCGGCCCACTGCGCGGCCGTGAAGCCGCCACCGCCCGGGGCCGTGATGCGGACCATGAAGAAGAAGTCCTTGAGCTTCTTGCCGCGGTCGCCGCGCGCCTGCTGCTTATAGATGCCGAAGAACTTCGAGAGTTCCTTGGCGCCGCCCGAGAGGGTCTCGGCCTCACCGGTGTCGAGGGAGCGGACCTCATCGAGAAAGGTGTGCACCTCCCCCTTCGCCGAGACGTAGAACAAGCCCTGACTCTCGACCTTGATCCGTTCGTTCGCCGACATCTTTTCGACGCCGTCGCCGCTCTCGAGGGTGACGGGCGGCGCAGCCGGCTTCTCGGCAGCCATGGAGGATCCTCTTGTTCGGGAAAGAACCAGCCTAACGCAGCCGGTTTTGGGCTCAAATTCCAGATTCTTCTACTGTTGTACTAGTACCGACGAATCAGCCCAAGTCACCGCGATTCCTAGAGATTTTAATCCCCGCATAGTCGAGAACCCCGGCAATGGGCTTGGGTTTTCGGACCGTGACTGTAACGGCATCCACCGAAAACTGGGTGAGGATCGCCTCGGCGATGCGCTCCCCCAACGCCTCCACGAGACGGTGCTCGTGGTTGCCCGCGACATCCTCGACCACCTCGAAGATCCGCTCGTACTGGATGGTCTGGCGAATCTGGTCACTGGTTCCCGCGGCCCGCAGGTCGCACATCACCTCGATATCGAGGGTCACGGGTCGGCGCATTCGGCGCTCGGCGGCCGTGACTCCGAGCGCCGCGGGGATCTGGATGCCTTCGAGGAGGATGATGTCGCTCATGGGCCTGCTCCGTTCTATCGTGGCGGACTGTATCCCAAGTTTCCCGAGGAAGATCCATGGAGTTCGACGCCATCAAGCAGCTCGAAGCCACTCAATTCCTGCCCGTGGTCAAGCGCCATCCCGTGGCGCTGCGCGAAGGGCGCGGCTCGCGCGTGCGCGACATCGAAGGTCGGGAATTCATCGACTTGATGGCCGGCTGGGGAGTGACGTGCATCGGCCATTGCCACCCGACGCTCGTCGAGGCGATTTCCAGCCAGGCGGGTCGGTTGATGCAGACCACCAACATCTTCTATACCGAGCCCCAGGCCGAGCTTTGCGAGCGCCTCGCCGCAATCACGCCCGAAGGCATCACGCGCAGCTTCCTCGTGAATTCCGGCACCGAAGCGACCGAGGGCGCGATCAAACTCGCCCACCGGGCGACGGGCCGCAGCAAATTCGTCTCGACCGAAAATTCCTTTCACGGCAGGACGATAGGGGCACTCGGCGTGATCGGGCAGGACAAGCAGCGCGCGCCATTCCTGCCGCTCCTCAATACGCCGACGGTGGTTCCCTATGACGACCTCGAGGCAGCCGCCAAGGCGATCGACGGCGAGACCGCCGCATTCATCGTCGAGCCCGTGCAGGGCGAGGGGGGAGTCCGCGTTCCCACCGACGGCTACCTCACGGGCCTGCGCGAGATTTGCGACACCAGCGGCGCGCTCTTGATTGTCGACGAGGTCCAGACCGGCATCGGGCGCACCGGCCGCATGCTCGCACTCGAACACGACGACGTGCTGCCCGATATCGTCACGCTCGGAAAAGGGCTCGGCGGCGGCTTCCCCGTGGCCGCATTCCTCACCACCGAAACCGTCGCCGCGACCGTGCAGCTCGGCGACCACGGCACCACCTTCGGCGGCAACCCGCTGGCGTGTGCTGCGGCAAACGCGGTCCTCCAGGTGGTCGAGTACGAGGGCCTCGTCGAACGCGCGGCCTACCTCGGCGCCGAACTCACCAAGAAGCTCGAGAATTTCGCGGCAGCAAACCCCGAACTCGCAGAAAGCGTGCGCGGCCGCGGCCTGCTCGTCGGCCTGGTGCTCCGCGACGACGAACTCGCCGCGTCGATCCCGGGCCGCGCGCTCGAATCGGGAATTCTCATCAACGTCACCGCGGGCCGCGTCGTGCGCTTCTTCCCCGCGCTCAACATCCCACACAAAGACCTGTGGGAGGCGACGGAACGCGTGCTCGAGCTGATCGTCCGCTGACACCCCGGGCCTCCCGCGCCGCACCCGGTGTGTTGTGTCGCGAAGATTGCGCCTGCCAATGACCGAACTGCTCCGTCTCCCGGGTGATTCCCAGGTTCACACCGCGTACTTGAGCCCGTGCTCCCGACAGCGCGCCATCCGCCGCGTCGGAATCCGCGCGAAGTAGCAGTCCTCGAGCCAGCCGCGGAGTTCGAA
>JAFDEI010000116.1 GCA_019310425.1 Deltaproteobacteria bacterium
CAGACCGCGAGAGTGCCGTTGGTGCCCATGCCGACGCCGGTTCCGCTCACCAGCGCTGCGCCGTCCGCGTCGGCGTAGCCGCGCACGAGTTCGCGCAACACGGCTGCAGGGATCGTCGTCACCCGTTCGCTGCGTTCCGGTGTCCACGGCGCGACGAAGCCCTCGAGTTCTTTCAGGCCCGTCATGAAACGTTCCACTCGTGCGCGGTCGACGACGCCGATCTCGAACAACTCGCGCAGGAACGCGAGAAAGAACCAGACATCGGTATTCGGCCGGATGAAGTGGTGTTCACCCGCGGCCTTGGCGGATTCCGTGCGTCGCGGATCGATGAAGACGATGCGCGCGCCGCGCGCCGCCATCTGCTTCAGGCGTTTGACCCAAAACGGTTGGCGCAATCCTGGGTCGCGGACGAGAAGATGTTTCGCGAGCCGATCCCCTGCATGAAGCCCTGCGCGAAGATCGGATGCAGCACTCCGAAGCCCGCGGCGGTTCCGACGTACATGGCGAGCGAGTGGGGGCTCTCGCCGCGGAGCTCGGCGACTTTCTCTCCGATCTCCGCGAGCGCTTGCTCCCACGAAACGCGGTGCCACTCACGCCCGATTCGCTTCAGCGGATGGCGGAGGCGATCCGGCGAGTCGTACATGTGGTGCTGGTTCAGGCCTTTGACGCACGCGAAACCCTGCGTGCCGATGTGCTCGCTGTTGGGCTCGAGCTGCACGACTCGACCGTCCTCGACGGTCGCGATCAGGCCGCAGGAGGCTTCGCAGATCCGGCAGAAGGTGTGTTGTCGTCGTGACATGCGGTGGTATTCTCGTTCCTGGCGCGAAAACGGCATTCGACGACCGGGCCCTCATGCCCGGCTCAGCCGGATGATACCCGACCGCAGCTCGGCCGCGGTCCACCCGAGAGCGAGCGCTTCAGGGGGCCAGCGATCGAACCGGCGGTCGCCTTTCACAGCGGCGCCGGCGAGCTACCAGGCGCGCTCTTCGAGCAGGACGAACAGCCTCTCGCCGCTGTCGCTGTTGCGCACCGCATTGCGGAGGTCGGCCAGGCAGCCGGCGAGCTGGTAGAGGTCGGCGTCGAGGCTGGTTTCGGAGTGCTTCCGCCAGCGTTCGGCGGCGTCGTCGATCTCTTCGTCGTCGAGTTCGGCGAGGCATCGGGTGACCTCGCGACCCAGCTGCCAGACCGGGAAGGAACGACAGGTGGCGTCTCGCAGCGGGTGAATCTTCGCTGCGACTCCGAGTGCGTGAGCGATCCCCAGCAGGGGCGATGGGTCGTCGAGGTGAAGTGCGTCGGCGACCGGTTCGGAAGGCAGGTCGTCGCTCGAAGCCACGCCCAGAGCAGCCTCGGTTCGAGTCAGGAAGAAGAGTGCGTCCACAACCTCTGTATCGGCACCGCCCGCGAGATCTTCAGCCGGGCTGCCGAGCGAGCCGGCGACCCTCAGGAATAGAGCGTTTCGGGCCAGAGCGTCGCTACGACGGCACGCTGGGCTCGTTCCCGCTTCCAGTATTCGGATTCCGGGTCGAGCCGGTCGCTACCGTCGATCAATTTCTGGAGCGTCGCTTCGACGCCGCGGGCGAACTCGGCGTCCTGTACCACGACGTTGGCCTCGCTCTCCCAGAAGCTTGCGGTTGCATCGAGGTTGGCCGAGCCGATGCTGGTCACCAGTGCGTCGACCGACACGAGTTTGGCGTGAACGTACGGGCGTATGCGGCCGCCGCGCGCGACGATCCTGCGCGAAGGCGGCGGGACGAACTCGTACACTTCGACGCCGGCCTTCAGCAGGGGCTCCAGCTTCGCCTTGACCATGTACTCGAAGAGGGTGCGTTGCAGCGGCGCCGGGAAGAAAGTGCCGTCGTCGCGCCGGGCGGCCGCGCTGCCGGTGAGAAGCTTGATGCTGACGCCTCTGGCCAGCAGCCGATAGATCGCACGCTCGAGGGCGGGGACGATCGGATAGTCGTTGACGATGTAGACGTGGTCTTCGGCAATGTCGAACATCGCCTCGTACATGGCGAGGCCGTTCGTTTCGGCCAGGCCGCGATGCACCACCAGGCGGCCGGCGGCTCCTCCCGAAGCTTCCAACTCCGGAAGAACGGCTCGGTCGGGGGGGATCGTCCCGCCGCCGTGCCGATGCCAGGTGCGCGTGAAGGTCTGCTGGACTTCCCGCACCAGCGGACCCGACACCTCCACGTGTGCATCGAGCCAGGGGATGTTCTCGTGACGCGTGTTGTCGTGCACGGGGACCTCGTCGAAGCCCGAGAAGTACTCGTCCCCGGCATTGCGCCCGGACACGAAGGCCCGCCGACTATCGATGATCACGAGCTTGCGATGGTCTCGCTGCTTCAAGCGGGAAACGTCGACCTGCTTGTAGCTTTCGATCGGGTTGACGGCGATCACCTCGATGTTGTCTTCCTGCTTCAGCGACTGGATCAGCGGATTGAGGCGGCCGAGGACTTCTTCGTCCGAGTAGAGCGCGTCGACCATGAATCGGACCTTCACCCCGGCGCGGGCGCGCTGGATGAGCTCGACGATCAGACGCTCGGTGAAATGGCCGGGCTGGATCAGGTAGAACTGGATGTGAATCGTCGCCTCGGCCGCTTCGAACGCGGCAAAGAGCTGCTGCCGTGCTTGCTCGTTGTCGAGCTCGGCGTGGAACGAGTTGCCCGCGACGAGGCGCGAATCGGTGGTCTGGTCGAGGCGCCAGTCGAGTCGGCTGCTGCTCGCCCGGTCGCGAAGCAGCTGCGCTGCCTGCTCGGCCTCGGCTTCGAAGCCGCCCTCTCGCGCCCGTCGGAGAGCCGTCGACGGCGCCATGATGCTCACTCTTTCGGCACGGCTCACTTTCGAGTCTTCGTCGCGCTCGGCCAGGATCGTCGTGACCGGCACGCCTTTCGCGCGCAGCCGGCGGATCGCGGTCGACGCGAACATGTCGACGAAATCAACGCCCAGACTCCGAAGTTCCTCTTCCTCGGCCGAATAGACCAGGATTGCCCCGGGCGGGAGCTGTTGCTCGAGGATCTCCTGATGGATCAGGGCGTCGCGGTTCTTCTCGTGAATATCGAAGTAGACGAGTTCGAAGCCCGCGTCGAGCATGGCCCGCAGCGCTTCGGCGAGCGATGCCGTCGCGGCCGAGTCGTACGGGGCGCTACGGAGAAATAGCGCTGCGCGCACCAGCGCGACGGGCCGACCGCCGGCGACCTGCAGCAGGCGGTGGCCGATCAGGCCCGATACGACCTCGCCCTTGTCGTTGCACAATTTGACACCCACTCGATGGATACCGGGCCCCGGCGCGTCGATCAGCGTTCGCACTTCCGCGCCATCGGCGATCGGCGTTTCGGCAACCGCGTCATCGTCGACGAAGAAGCGCGCAGAGGTTCCGAGCGCGGCGGACATCCCCAAGCTCGCCGAGAGTTCCACGCGCTCGCCGGGGCTCGTCAACACGTCGCGCTCGACCCCGCCGAGGAGGTGCCGAAGGCTCGGGTTTCGCCCCCAACGCTCCATCGTCGCTCCGAACGAACGCGCGGCCGCGTCGAGGATCGAGCGCGACTCGTCCCCCACGGCCCAACGCTTGTCGACCTCGCCGGCGATCGTTGCAGCGATTCGCCGAATCCGTTCGCCGAGGTCCTGGGGTGCCTCTTCGTCCGTCACGGCGGCGACGACCGGCAGACCAGGGCGCTGTGGTAGGTCCAGATTGCGGTTGCAAGTCTGGGCGCGGCACGCAGCGCGAGTTCCTTGATCCAGTATCGGAGTCCGCTCAGGCGGTCGCCGTGGTATGCGTAGGTCGCACGCGAACGGTTGGCGATGATCTGGTCGAGAACTTCGAGGCCGCAGCTCTGCAGCAGGCGGCGCACGCTGGTCGCCGTGTAGGCGTTGATGTGCCCGAGGTCGTCGGCGACGAAGTCGCGCGGCAGGCGTAGATTGTGCTCGAGGGGAACCTCGACGAAGACGTGCCGGGCGACCCGCGCGGCTTCGTAGAGCAACTTGCGCGGATGCTCGACGTGCTCGACGACGTGGCTCAGGATCGCGAGATCGAATTGAGCGTCCGGGTACGGAATGCTCTCGCCGTCGAAGCAGCGGCACTCGACGAGAGACGGGAGTTCTCGACTGCGGATGGCATCGATTCCGGTCTGTGAGACATCGATGGCGGTGTGGCTCTCTCCGAAGCCGAGCTCCGCGAGTCGGCTCAGGATGGAGCCCTCGCCCGCCCCGATATCGAGAATGCCGTCATGGGGCAGGTCGCCACAGAGACGGACGACGTTCTCCGCCTTGTCGATTGCGCCGAGGCGGTACCATTCGGACGCGCCGGCCCAGTGATAGGCGGTCTGGGGAGGCTCGGATGTCAAGCGATCTCCTATCGCCGGTGCCCGGCTCCCGCGGTCAGGCGGCCCGCGCGTCATCGAAGAATTCGACCACTCCGGCTTCCAGAGAATACTCGGACCCCACGATTCGCAGGCCTTCGTCCCGGATCAGCCGCTCCAGAACTTCGGAGCCGTGTCGCAGCTGGTTCACCGAGTTCACGACGTTGGCTCGAACCGCCTGTTGCGCAAGAGCGTCCGGATCGTTCTGGATTTCAGTGCTCAGCAACTTCTCGACCGGGAGCCGGATCCGTTCGACGATCGAGCGCAGGTTGGGTGACGGGATTTCGATCGGCCGGTGGAGATATTCCAGTGTCGCCGAAATGGCTCCGCACAGGGAATGGCCCAGCACCACGACGAGTCGGGAGCCGAACTGTTCCGCAGCGAACTCGATGCTGCCCAGCTGAGAGGGTGCAACGATATTCCCGGCAACCCGGATCACGAAGAGGTCGCCGAGCCCCTGATCGAATACCAGCTCCGCCGGCACCCGTGAGTCCGAGCAACCTAGAATGATCGCGAAGGGCTGCTGCCGCTCTTCGATCTCGCTGCGCCGTGAGTGATGGATCTGTGCGTCGTGACTCGGTGTGCCCGCCACGAATCGACGGTTCCCCGCTTGGAGGCGTTCGAGTGCTGCCTGCGCTGAAATCATCGAGTTCGCGATCCTTGCGCGACGAACGGAGGCGAGAGCGGCGCTGCGCGGCGCTCGCTGCGGACGCCGTTCGAGCCCCCCCGGGGTCGAAGCCAGACCCTACCACGGATCGCGAGCGGAACGCGCCACCGGCCCGTCATCTCTTGGCTGCAGTGCTCGAACGTGACTACCTGCGAGGGTGATATTCGTCATACCCGCTCACGAGCGGGCCTGCGTAGCTTTCAGGGATTGGCGAGTACCACGGGGTCGCGTGCCGCAGCGAGGCGGAGGCTTCCGAAGGAGGATCCGGGCATGGCGTATCGACTGGCCGAGGCGCAAGCCGCGATGAATGCTCTGGCGGCTGACCCCGACGACACCGAGCAGGCCATTCGCGCCATCGGCGCGATGGCGGGCAATTCCTCTGAACGCTGCTTCGCGCGCTTCGGGCGTTCCGAAGTGGGCGCACGGGTCCTGGGCGAGAAGCGCGAGCTCTACGACATGCTCTCCGACATGGACCGTCTCGCGGCCATGCCCGAGGGCTCACTCGGGCACGGCATCTGGACCTTTTACAGTGTCGAGGAGATCAGCGCCGCGGGGCTCAGGGGCGCCAGTGAGGCGGCGGCGGGCGACAGTGCCTTCTTCTCGGGCGACGATGACCGCTCCCGCTTCGCCCGACGCCTTCGCGAGCTTCACGACGTCTTCCACGTGCTCACCGGCTACGGCCGCGACATGCGCGGCGAAATCGCCTGCCTCGCCTTTACCTATTCGCAGACGAAGAACACCGGGATCGGCTACGTGGCGCTATGGGTGTTGCTGAAGGCCGGCTGGGGCTCGGAGATGGGCCAACTCGTCCGGCAGGCGTTCTGGCGAGGTCGCCGCGCGAAGTGGCTGGTCGCACAGGACTGGGAATCGCTGCTGGCACAGCCGCTCGACCAGTTGCGCGACGAACTCGGAGTCGGCGCCCCACCCGTATACGAACAAGCGCGCTCGGCCGGGGCACCTGCCATCGCGAGCTGATGGCGTGCCGAGGGTCGGCTTCCGGTTTCCGGCGCCGGTTCGGGGCATGGTCAGTCCGACGGGTTCTCGATCGATAGATCGACTTCACGGTCCTGGAACCGGCTCGTCGCCTTCATTTCCTCGGCGAGGTCGGCTCGGACGCGTTCGATCAAGGCCGCGTTCTCGATGCGCAGCTCCTTGAGCTGCCGCTCGAGCTCGCTGGTCGGGGTGCCGGGTCGATAGGCGACCACCAGGTTCTGCTGCTTCGTGCCGCCGTCTTCGAGCGTGGCCTCCACCTGGATCCGGTTCGCGCCCTCCACGAGGGGAACCTCGGTGTAGAACGAGCCGTCGATTGCGGTGACGACGCGCGGAGACGGAGCCTCGGTGGTGCGGTTCCGGACCTCGACGCGGTCGACGAAAGACAGCGGGGTGGTCTTCAGGGCCGCGACGATTTCTCCGGGTCGCGCGAGGCCTACGTGCCGGCCACCGGTGTGGCGTGCCATCCGCTTCAGCCAATGGCTCTTCGAGCGGCTCACGACGTTCTCACCGAGCTCGAATACGTTGATGCGAATGTCGTAGCGCGCCGCGAGTTCGCCCGCGTAGGCGGCCGCGCGCTCGGCTTTGCGCTTGTTGTAGGGGAGTCTGGGCTTTCCGTCGCCGAGGTAGAGGATGATCTTGTCGGCGTCTACTCGTGTTGCGCTCTCGGCGCCGCGCAGTGAGTCGCCGCTGAGTTCGATTACGGCGCGTCCGATGCCGGCCGCCACGTCGGTCATTCCAACCGGGGTCACGGTCCATAGTTCGCGCAGGCGGTTGTCGAGCGCCGCGTAGTCGCTCGTGAGCGGCATCTCGAGCTTTGCATCGCGATGCGAGAGCCAGCGGATCGTCTCGAGCGTGACCTTCAACGCCTCATCGGCTTCGGAACGCCGATGTCGGTCGTCGCCGGAGCAAGTCACGATGCCGACCCGGATGCGTTGCCCGCTGCGGTTGTAGGGCAGCTCCGCGAGTACTCCGACGAAGCTCGCGGCCGCCGACAGCTGCGCCTTGTAGATCGAATCATCACCCTTCCAGGCATCTTCGGGCTCGCCGTCGAGGTCGACGTCGGTTTCGGCGAACTCGTTGGTGGAGGTCGAGGCGTCGAGCACCAGCATGACGTCGAAACGGCGACTCGCGCCGTTCGCCCGGGCATAGCCCGACACCGGGATGTCGGGGTCCGTGTGGCGGAAGGTGACGTGCTCGACGGCCGGCTCGGCGATCACGAGGTCGACGGAGCCGCGGATGCCGAAGAGTCTGCGGAAGAAGCGCCCGACACCCGTGAACGGCCCGGGCTTCGGAGCCAGGTGCTCCACGCCGATCGGCCGGTAGGGGATTTCAGCGGGCGGGGCCGGTTCGACTGCCTCGATGACATCGCTGTAGGCCGCCGCCACGAAGCCCTCTGCATCGTCGTCCAGTTTCACCCGATGCCAGCCGTCGAGCGTGTCGACGAGTTCCAGCTGTTCGCCGGGCCTCATCGCGCCCAGCACGCGGCTTCCGGCTGCGGGCTCGGCGCGAACGTTGAGGCGGCTCTTCACCCGTTCAGCGGGAGTGATCCGGTCGGCCACTGCGGAGAGCGGCACGAGGGCCAGGCATGCCGCGAGCAGCCCCATCCGACGTGTTCGAGCCGACATCCGGAGTCTCCCTCGCGCTCCGACTGAATCGGAGCATACGCTTTCGGACCGAATTCTGGAACTTCCGTCACGCCTTCGCAGCGTCGGGCGTTGCCATGGCCCCGGTGATCTCGGACCCGGCGCCGTAGCGTGGGTTCTACACTGGCGTCGACGCCGGTCCGTCGTCGGAAGCACGACGCGCCCGATAGTACGAGATACTTCCGAACATCGTGCCGTGGCGACTCACCTCCTCGACGTCCGCGAATCCGCCTGCGCGTATCATCGCAGGAATCCGGCCTTCGAGGTGGTCTTCGATCTCCTCACCGCGGTGGAAGAGGTGGGCGATCAGGCCGTGCAAGCCGCTGGTTGCTTCGCCGAAGTCGAGCAGGTGGAAAGATCCACCCGGGCGCAGTACGCGGTGCACACCGATCAGCGTTGCGATCTTCTGGTCCGGCGTGAGGTGGTGGAACATCAGCGATGAGAACACGCGGTCGAAGGTCGCGTCGGAGTAGGGCAGCTGGTCCGCGAATCCGCGGTCGAATTCGACCGCTACGCCCGCGTGTGCCGCTCGTGCTCTTGCGCGTCCGAGGACCTTCGGGTCCGGGTCGAGCCCGCGGACATTCGCGTTCGGCTCGAGCTGCTTCAGGAGCACGCTGAGGATGCCGGTGCCGCAGCCGATATCGAGCAGGTGCTGGCTGGGCTCGATATCGGCATCTGCGATCAGCGTGCGCCGCAGCAGTGCGTCGCGGCCGAGCAGGCGCAGCAGGGGGTCGTAGATGGGCAGCAGCCAGTCGACTCCGGCCGCCGGGATGAACTCTCGTTTCGGGGGGTGCATCCCGACGATTCTAGGGGCTGCTGCGCGGGGGTGCATTTCCGTTCAGGAAGGTCGCGAGGATCGCGGGCAGCAGGACCAGATTCGCGAGCAGCGTCCAGACCATCCCCACCACCAGCAGCTTGCCGAGGCTCGCGACACCGAGGTTGAGTGAAATCATGAGCGTGCCGAAGCTCGCGACGGTCGTGAAGCCGCTGAACAGTACTGCGCGCGCGGTCGTCGAATCGAGCAGCGCTTCCGTGCGGCCGCCGACCTGCCGGAAGCGCTCGACCAGGTGGATGCCGCTGTCGACCCCGATGCCCAGCAGTAGTGGCAACACGATCACCGAACCGAAATTGAGAGTGATCGGCAGCACGACGGTCGACACCGTCGTGAGTAACACCGCGAGAATCAGTGGCAGCATCACGATGATGGTCTCGAGGGCGTTGCGCCAGAGTACGATCAGCAGCACTGCGATCGCGAGTGCCGCCCACAGCAGTGCCGTACGCAGTGATTGCCAGGTCACGCGTGCCGATGCGACGAGGTTTACCGGCAGCCCGGTGATATTCGGCCAGACGGTGCGGATCGACTCGACGAATTCGACCATGGCTGCGTGGTCCCAGAGATCCTCGGAGGGGTAGGCCTGGATCCGGGCGTGACCGTCCGCACTCAGCATGCGCTCGACGAGCTTCGGCGGCAGGTCTGCGCGGGTGATGTTCCCGACATCGAGGCTCGCCTGGAGTCGAATGATCTGGTCCGGGATCGGATCGAGGAGCACATCGCTGAGGTCGCTTGCACGCGGGGTGCCGCCGGCGCCGCTCGCCGCGAGGAAATCATCCAGCGCAGCCTGAAGCTCGCTCACGTGTGGAGAGAGAGCATGGTCGTCGCCCAGGGGAGCCGTGCCGAGGTAGTCGCGCAGCTCTTCGAGCGCCGCGTGTTGCCGCTCCGGCGCGGCCGGGTTACGCGGCGTGGCGAGCGGCAAGCCGAGCATCATCGAGACATCCGCGAGGATTTCGATCTTCTCGTCTTGCTCCTCCGGCACGAAGTCGGCGAGCGTTGTGACGCTGTCGACCGTCGGTAGCGTCCGCATCTGGTCGGCCAACCGCACCGCCTCGTCGATCGAAGGCGCGAGCGCATCGAGGAACCACGGCGTCGTCGTGCGTTCCTCGAGCAGTTCCTTGAAGCCCCGCACGCTTTCCGTGGACTGGTTCCTAAGCGAGATCACGTTGGTGTCGAGGTCGACGTCGGGAAGTAGCAGCATCGCCGCGGCTGCGAGCGCGCAGGCGATCCCGACGACGACCACGGGCCGGCGCGGCGTTCGGATGCGGAATCCGGCATCGGGCCCACTCGCAGCGAAGCGCGCGAGCGCTCGCGGAACGAGCAGTAGTCGGGCCAGGGCGGGGAAGAGCGTGAACGTCAGGATCAGGATCGAGACCATGCCGCCCGCAGCCGCCATGCCGAGGTCGGAGACGCCACGGAAGTCCGTCGGCACGAAGGCGAGGAAGCCGACGCCCGTCGTGAGCGCACACAGCGTGAGCGGCACGCCCGTGGCGAGCGTGGCGCGGTGGATCGCCTCCTCGATATTCGCGCCTCCGGCGGCTTCTTCGGCGAGGTGCATGCCGAGATGGATCATGAAGTCGATGCCGAGCCCGATTACCAGAATTCCGAAAGTGATCGAGACCGGGTTCAGTTCCTGCACGCTTGCGGCCGAGAACGCGACCGCCCAGATGATCCCGGCGATCAGCGTGATCGCAGCGGCGAGCACCATGCGCCACGAGCGAAACGCGAACGACAGCATCGCGACCACGAATACGAGCGAGAGTGCACCCGCGAGGGTCGTGTCGGTCGCGAGCCCGATCATCTCCTCGTGGTTGAGCGCGGGGTAGCCGGTGATGCGCACTTCGATGCCGTTCTCGGGCACGAGGCCGAGTCGTTCGATCGTTTCGCGCATCGCCGCGATCGAGCGCTCCGCGGCAAATACGCGCTCGAAGTCGAGCACCGGTTCGGCGACGACCACGGTGCGTGTGGTCGGCTCGAAGCCGGTTCCGCTGATGAGCACGCTCTCCCATGAGAGCGCGGAGTCGTCGCCGTTGCCGATCGCCGAGGTCGCGGTGCGAATGTGCGCGAGCACTGACTCCCATCCTTCGTCGCTCACACTGCCGTCTGCAACTGCATCGAGGCCGGTCTGTATTACACTCGTCAGCGTCGGAAGGGTCGGCTCGAGTGCGAGTTCGGCGAGCACGGGCTGGACGACCGCCATGTGGTCAGCAAAGTCGTAGACGTCATCGACGCTGCCGTAGAGCAGGCCGTTGCGTTCGAAGAAGCGGTCCTCTCCCGGCAGATAGGCCCGGTGGAAGTGCTGCTTCTGTGCATCGAGCGCGGGGGTCAGCTGCTCGGCCGCTCGTCGCACCTGCTCGGGCGTGTCGGCGTTGATCACGACCATCAGCGAGTTGGTCAGAACCGGGAAGTACTGCTCGAACTCGGCGATGGCGCGCTGGAAGGGGAGGTCGGCCGAGAATAATGCGTTCGGGTCGGCATTGAAGGTGATCCGCGCTGCCGCGAAGGAGCCGAGTGCAAGCGTGATCGCGAACGCGACCGCTACCGTCAGCGGCGCGTGACGCTGTGATGCGCCGGTCAGACGGCAGAGGATCTGCGCCAGTTTCGAGGGGGGGAGGGTGGTCATCACGGGGGAGGATAGAAGAGAAGCGCGCGGAAGATCAGCGCTTTTCGATCAACTCCGCGATTCGCTCGACTTCCGACAGGTCTGCAGTGGCGGGCACCAACAACAGCTCCTCGCAGCCGAGCGCCTCGATGGCGTCGAGTCCGGCGCGGATTGCGTCGGGTGCGCTCATCGTCATGCCGGCGGCGATCGCGCGCGCCGCGTCCGGGCTGAGGACCTCGAGGTATTGGTAGACGTATTGCTTCAGGCGCGCGTCTGCGTCGTCGGCGAGGCAATACCAGAAACCCGAAACCCGGCGCGGTCGCTGCGCGCGCTCGGCCTCTTCCCAGGCTGAGTCTGCCAGCCGGTACCACTCGGCCACCGGCGCCGGGTCGCCGTTCATGCTGAAACCGTAGAGTCCGTCCGCCCACTGTGACGCGCGCGCAATCGCTTTCGGGCCCATCGCTCCAGCGAGAATCGGCGGGCCCCCCAGCTGCACGGGCGAGGGACCGACCGGGTCGGCGCCTGCGAGCGGTGGCTCGCCGCGCCAGACCGCGCGCATCTGCTCGATCTGCTGGTCCATGCGTGCATGTCGGCGCTCGAACGGTGCTTCGACCGCGCGGTAGTCGATCTCCCGCCCGCCGACGCCGACACATAGCGTCACGCGGCCGCCCGAGAGCACGTCGAGTGTGGCGATTTCTTTCGCGGCCCAGACCGCGGAGTGCATCGGCAGCACGTAGAGCGAGGGCATGATTCGGACCCGCTGAGTGAGCACCGCCGCCGCGGACAGGACACCGCGCATTTCCAGTGTGTAGCCGGTAATGCGCTCACC
>JAFDEI010000295.1 GCA_019310425.1 Deltaproteobacteria bacterium
TGGTCACCTTGAACGGCGTCGCATACGTCATGCCTCGAGCGAGACACTCCTGGACGTCGTACTTCGGCTCTTCGAGCGTGTAGCCCACGAATTCCAGCGACGCGGTGTCGTTGAAATCCTTGATCGGGAAGACCGAATTGAATACGGCCTGCAGTCCGACGTTCTCACGCTTCTCGGCTTCGATATTGGTCTGCAGGAACCGCTCGAAGGTCTGCTTCTGGATCTCGATGAGATTGGGAATATCGAGAACCGAAGGGATCTTCGAGAAATCCTTGCGGACACGCAGAATATTTTCTGAATGAGGGATGTGATTCACGGGTTCGTCTCGCCCTCCGGATAGACCTGGAGATGCTGATTCGGGTTCACCACTGCAGTGAACGCCATTCGAGTCCAGTCCCTACTTGATGTCGACCTGACCACCCACCTCTTCGATCTTTGCCTTGATCTTCTCGGCCTCATCCTTCGTCACGCCTTCCTTGACCGGCTTCGGCACGCCCTCGACCAGCTCCTTGGCCTCCTTGAGACCGAGGCCGGTGATCGCACGCACTTCCTTGATGACTTGAATCTTCTTGTCGCCCTGCGAGAGCAGGATGACATCGAACTCATCCTTCTCTTCGACTGCGGCTTCACCGCCTCCGGCGGCTCCTGCTGCTGCAACGGCGACCGGCGCGGCTGCGGAAACGCCCCACTTCTCTTCCAGCAGGGTTGAGAGTTCAGCGGCCTCCATGACGGTGAGGCTCGAAAGGGATTCGACGATTGAGTTGAGATCGGCCATGACTGGAAATCCTTCTTCTTGGTTCGCTCGGAGTCCACCCGAGCGGTTCTGGCGGAACGTATCCGCCGCAACGTGAAATCAGCGGGGCGAGAGCCCCGTTCGAAGACGAGCAAGACTGCTCGCCTTCAACACCTATGCGTCGCCCTCCTGGCGACCCCTCGCACTGACGACGCGCGCCAGCTGCCCACCCGGCTCCGAGAGCAGCCGAACCAACTTGGTGGCCGGCGCCTGGATCAGGCCGATGATCATGCCGCGGAGTTGATCGAGCGACGGCAACTTCGCAACCGTCGCAATCTCCGCCGCATCTACTGCATTGCCTTCGAGCACACCCGCCCGAAGATCGAAAACCTCGTTGTCCTTGGCGAAATCCGAGAGAACCTTCGCGAGCCCCACCGGGTCGCCGTACGAGATCGCGATCGCGGTCGGGCCCTCGAAGTGCTCGATGACGTCAGCGATCGGCGTATCCCCGGCCGCAAGTCGTAGCACGCTGTTCTTGATGACACGGTATTCGTAGTCCCCGCCGCCTTCAGTGTGCAGCCGCCGCCGGAGCACGTTTGCACTCTCGACATCGAGCCCGCGATAGCCCGCCACGTAGACGCAGCTGGCGCGTCCGAACTTGTCTTTGAGGTCGGCGACCTGTTCTTCTTTCTGCGTTCGAGTCAGCACCGGTCCTTCTCCCAGGTCGCCTAGGCCACAGCCGCGGGGTCGACGAGAACGCCGGGACCCATCGTCGTAGAGATCGCGATCTTCTTCATGTAGATGCCCTTCGACGTCGCGGGCTTCGCCTTGGTGACGGCTTCGAGGATCGCCTCCGCGTTCGCAAGCAGCTTCTCGCTGTCGAATGAGCGCTTGCCGATCGCGACGTGAATGATTCCGTTCTTGTCGACGCGGTACTCGACCTTGCCCGACTTGTTCTCACGGACAGCGGCGCCAACGTCCATCGTAACCGTTCCGAGCTTCGGGTTCGGCATCAGGCCGCGCGGGCCGAGCACCTTCCCCAGCCGACCGACGACGCTCATCATGTCGGGGGTCGCAATGACGCGGTCGAATTCGAGCCAACCCTCTTTCTGGATCCTGGCGGCGATTTCCTCGCCCCCTACGTGGTCGGCGCCCGCCTCGACGGCTTCCTTCTCTTTGTCGCCCTTCGCGAACACGACGATGCGCGTTTCCTTGCCCGTTCCGGAAGGCAGCACGATCGCACCTCGAACCATCTGGTCGGCGTGCTTGGGGTCGACCCCGAGGTTGATCGCCATGTCGACCGTCTCGTCGAACTTCGCCTGCGGCAGTTCACCGATCAGCTCGATCGCTTCGTTCAAGCCGTAGAGCTTGTCGCGTTCGATCTGCTCGGCAGCGGCCTTGTAGCGCTTGTTGGCAGCCATCGGCTAGCCCTCCACCACTTCGAGGCCCATCGACCGAGCGGTTCCGGCGATGATCCGTATGCGCATCTCGTCGTCGAGTGCGTTCAGATCGGCGGCCTTGATGTCGGCGATCTCCTTCAACTGGGCCTTCGTCACCGTGCCGACCTTGTTCCGGTTGGGCTCGCCCGACCCTTTGGCGATCTTCGCCGCCTTCTTGAGCAGTATGGCGGCCGGCGGGGTCTTCAGTTCGAAGGTGAATGAACGGTCCGCATAGACGCTGATGATCGCGGGAATGATCATCCCCGGCTGATCCTGTGTGCGCGCGTTGAACGCCTTGCAGAACTCCATGATGTTCACACCATGCTGCCCGAGCGCCGGCCCGACCGGGGGCGAGGGGTTCGCCTGCCCGGCGGGGCACTGAAGCTTCACGATCGCGATTATTTTCTTGGCCACTCAGGGACTCCTCAGGCCTTTTCCACGTTGGTGTAATCGAGCACCACGGGTGTGGCCCGTCCAAACACTTGCACCATGACTCGCAACTTTTCCTTTTCCTGCATGACCTCGTCGACGTAGCCAGAGAAGTTCGCGAACGGCCCATCGACCACACGAATGCTCTCACCTTCCTCAAACATGATCTTCGGCTTGGGCTTGCTCGCTCCATCCTTGATCTGCTGCGTCATGCGGGCGACTTCTTCGTCCGAAATCGGCGGTGGCTTCTGCTTCTGATCGCCTCCGACGAAACCGGTGATCTTCGGCGTGCCGGTGACGATGTGCCAGGTCTCGTCGGTGAGTTCCATCCTCACCAGGATGTACCCCGGAAAGTACTTCCGTTTGGAAGTCCGCTTCTGTCCCTTGACGATCTCGACGACCGTCTCTTCCGGAATCAGCACCTCGTCGAACGCTTCCTCATGGCCCAGCGATTTCGCGCGCTCGAGCAAGGCTCGCATCGCCTTGGCTTCATGCCCGGAATACGTATGGACGATGTACCACTGCTTCGACATCGGGCTCTCCGAAGAACGGGACGTGCTTCGATTCAGGGAATCAGAAGCTGGATCACTTGACCCAGCACGAGATCCACGAGACTCAAAACCGAGGTGATGATCGCCACGATGACGACGACCCCGATCGTTCCACCAACCGCCTCCTTCTGCGTCGGCCAGGTCACCTTGCGAAACTCCGAACGCACCTCGAGGGTGAATTGCTTCGCGTCGGAGTACAGGACCGCGGGATTCCACTGCATCGCTTGGTTACCGATCTTCGCGTTGCTTCATGCTGGCAGGCGCGGAGGGACTTGAACCCCCAACCTCCGGATTTGGAGTCCGATGCACTACCAATTGTGCTACGCGCCTCTAATTCGTTTGACGAGCCGACACTCGGCTCCCAATGACTCTACTCGATGATCTCTGCGACGACGCCCGCGCCGACCGTGCGACCGCCCTCTCGGATGGCGAAGCGAAGCTCCTTGTCCATCGCGATCGGCGTGATCAGCTCGACGCTCATCTCTACGTTGTCGCCCGGCATCACC
>JAFDEI010000296.1 GCA_019310425.1 Deltaproteobacteria bacterium
AGTTCGCGCGTGACCGCGTAACCCAGCCCGAGAGCGAGGATTCCGAATACAAGGGATGGAAGGCGCAGCGACCACGAGGCGAGGCCGAAGAGATCGACGCAACCGCGTACGATCAGATAATAGAAGGGCGACTGGCCCTGGACCTCCCAGGCGCGGGCAGCGACCTCCGCGTAGCCGTTCGCGGCGACCACCCACCAGGTGCCGTACTCGTCGACCCACAGGCCCGGCTGGTCGAAATTGTGGATGCGAAGCCAGGCGCCCAGGACGAGCACCCCGGCGAAGCACAGGCGGTGCGCGAATCGGTCAGCTGCAGGTGCGTCTGCTGAGGCTGCTTCCATGTCACTCGCCATCGAGGTCTTTCAGGGTGGCGTCTTCCAGCTGAGCCGATTTCGCAGCTTAGCCTCCCTCTCGTGTGTCTGTGTAGACTTTCGGGGCCGTTCTCCTCGAGACTCGCGGCCTTGCTACGGTGCGCAAGAGGCAGAGGGCGCTCGTCGCGGCGGCCTGGGCCGCAAGGATCCTCACGATTCGAAGGGTGCAGCTATTTCATGAGCGAAGGCCATGACGTGAGCGCGTCGCGTTTACCCGAAAGTCGCACGCTCGGACGCTGGCGGGTCGACTGGGCGCTCTTCGCCATCCTGGCCCTCGCGGGCGTGCTGCGCCTGCACAACCTCACTGCGACCGACATCTGGGTAGACGAAGCCAACTCGATTTTGACCGCGAAACAACCCGCATCGGTCATCCTCGACATGCTGAGCCGCGACTCCAGTCCGCCCCTCTACTATTTCCTTCTCAAGTCGTGGATAGCCACGGTCGGCGACTCCCCTGCGGCGGTGCGGCTGCCCTCCACGATCTTCTCGCTGATGCTCGTCGCGGCCGTCTTCATGATCGGGAGGTGCGAGATCGGGCGGCGCGCAGGCCTGTGGGCGGCATTGCTGGTGGCGATCTCACCCACGCAGGTTTTCTATTCACAGCAGGCTCGGATGTACACGCTGCTGCCACTGCTTGCGCTCACGGCGTGGTGGTTCCTCGTGCGGTATCTCCGGGGCGGGCGAGCGCAGGACTTCTGGGTTTCGATTCTCGCCACGGCCGCCGCGCTCTACACCCACAACTTCGCCGTCTACGTGCCGTTGGTTCACGCGGTGCTCGTGATCGGTTCGGGGCAGCTTCTTCGCCGATTCGGCATGTGGGTCGTCGCCGTCGTGTTCCTCGTGCTCGCACTCGCGCCGTGGGTGCCGACGCTGCTCACACAGCTCGCGAACGGTGACCACTACGCCTGGTACGTCGAGCGCTGGGAGCGAGAGGGTTATCTCGGGGCCGCGGTCGACAGCCTGCGGTCCTGGTCGCCCGCGGGTTCGATGGTGATGTACGCGCGCGCAAAGCCCATCGAGTGGTACGGTGTGCCCGCCGTCGTCGCGACGGGCTTCGCGATCTGGGGCGCGGTGCTGCTCGTTCGAAGACGCGCCAAGGGAGCCGCGCCGGAGGCGTGGTGGGTGATTGCGGCATGTGTGGTTCCGGTGCTGGCGTCGTTGGGGCTGTCGTTGATCCTCACGCCCCACTATGTACCCGGGCGCGTCGATCAAATGATGTTGCCGTGCTTCGCGTTGCTGGTCGGCGCGGGGCTCGCGGCGGTGAAGCCGCTGGCGATGCAGCGCGTGCTCGTGCTGGGGTGCCTGGTCGTTGCACTCGTCGGGAGGGGAGCGTTCTATTCCGACTACCGAAGGGGCGGGGTCGCCGGCGCCGGCGCCGACCTCGCCGCGGCGGTGATCGCCGAGCTCCATGCGGGCGATGTGGTGCTCTGCACGTCGCTGACTCGCGCGCCGCTCGAATACTACCTGCAGCGCGCCGGTGCAGATGTTCCTATTCTCTCATATCCGCGTGCGACTGCGCGTCACCTGGGCTCCCAGAATCATCAGAAGTTGCTGGCCGACGAGCCGGGATTGCTGAATGAAGCGAGGGTCGTGATCGATCGCGCCCGTTCGCAAGCGGGCCCTGGTGGTCGCCTGATCCTGCTGCGGACGACGATCGAAGTGAATCAGTTTCTCGAACGTGGCTCACTGGAACGCAGGTTCGGCGTGAAACAAGAGGCTCGGATTGGCCTCTATAAGCTGGACGGCACCAAGGAGTACGTCTGGCTCACGCTGAATCGACTCGGTGGTCGGGCCGCCGCCGACGCGCTGCAGCGGGTTGATGGAGAGCATCGGTGAAACGCCTGCACGGTCTCATTGCAGCCGGCCTCGGATTCTGGGTGATGGCATGTGGCGGGGGTGTCCCCGGCATCACCGACGAACCCGAAACGATCGAGTTCGGCGACTACCTGTCCGTTGCCGACATCGAGGGCCGCGTCGAGCCGTTAACCGTTTCGGGTGCGGAATCGTTTACGGAATTCCGGATGGCTGCGGGCAGCCGCCTCACACTTCACTTCGCACTCCCGGATGGCGCCTCACTCGTCGGCGAAGAAAGTTCCGCCGCGCCGCCGGACGACGGCGGCCGTGGCCGGGTTCGCGTGGTCGTGACCGCCGACGGGGATTCGCCGCCACATGTCATCGAAGGACCGTCGCCGCGGTTGCTGGCCGACGAGCCACTGAACTTCCGCGAAGACTTGTCCGCGCTTTCGGGGGAGATGGCTCGCTTTCGCATCTCCTGCGAGCGCGTCGGGACGGGCGGTGGCACGTGCGCCTGGCGCTCGCTGCGCATCGAGGGGACCCGTGCGCAGCCGATGGCACCGGTGGTTGCACGTGATCGCTACAACGTATTCGTGATCATGCTGGACTCGTTGCGCCAGGATCACCTCGAACCCTATGGCGCGAGCGACGTGAGGACGCCGCGCCTCGCGCAGTTCGCCGAGACGGGCGTCACGTTCGAGAACGCGCGCAGCAATGCCTCGTGGACGCGGTCCGCAGTCGCGGCCATGCTGACGTCCCTGCCCCCGCCCGCTCACGGCGTGCTCACTCTGGATGACAGCCTGGTGGATGGCATCCCCTACCTGCCCGAGATTCTTCAGCGATCGGGTTACCGGACCATCGCGGTAATCAACAACCCGAACGCCTCGGGTAGCTTCGGCTTCGCCCGTGGCTTCGATGAGATGATCGAGTTCTGGGCCTTCGACAAGGAGGCGTTGAAAGTCCCGAACGATCCCGAGGGCCAGGCGAAGTTCGTCTGGTCGCATTACATCAAGCCGACCGTACGCGGCTCTGAGCCATTCTTCGTCTTCCTGCACGAGCTCGATCCGCACTCACCCTACGAGCCACCGGAGCCCTTTCGGTCGGAATATGGCTTTGACTACCAGGGCAAAGTCGATTCGACCATGTCGGGCCTGTTGAGGATGCGGGAATTCCCGGACCAGGTGACACCCGAAGACGTGCGCCATATCAACGCTCTGTACAAGGGCGAAGTCGCGTTCATGGATCGCTACGTGGGGTGGATGTTGGATCGTCTCGCAGGCTTGCCGCTCGAACGGCCGATCCTGATAGTTTTTGTGTCGGACCACGGTGAGGAGTTCTGGGAGCATCGGTCGGTCGGCCACGCGCAAACGGTGCACGAGGAGCTCTTGCGCGTGCCGTTCTTGATGCAGCTCGACGGCGTGCTGCCCGCGGGCCGACGGGTCCGCGCCGACGTGACCCTTGCAGACCTCGCGCCCACGGTCCTCGATTT
>JAFDEI010000297.1 GCA_019310425.1 Deltaproteobacteria bacterium
CGGGGCGGAGCCACCGGCGCCGGTCTCGAACAGACCGCCGCCGTTCATGAGCGGCACGATCGAGAGCATCTTGGCGCTGGTACCGATCTCGAGGATCGGGAACAGGTCGGTGAGATAGTCGCGCAGCACGTTTCCCGTCACCGAGATGGTGTCCAGGCCCTTTCGAATTCGATCGAGCGAGAAGCGAGTCGCCTCGACGGGAGAGAGGATGTGGATCTCGAGGCCGTCGGTGTCGTGCTCGGCCAGGTAGGCCTCGACCCTACGGATGAGCTGCGCGTCGTGGGCGCGGTCGGCTTCCAGCCAGAACACCGCCGGTACCCCTGTCGCGCGCGCGCGCGTGACCGCCAGCTTTACCCAGTCGCGAACCGCGGCGTCCTTGACCTGGCACGCCCGCCAGATGTCCCCCGCCTCGACGACGTGCTCGAGCAGCGTGTTTCCGGCGGCATCCACCACCCGGACGGTGCCGTCGTCGGAAATCTCGAAGGTCTTGTCGTGTGAGCCGTACTCTTCGGCCTTCTGAGCCATCAACCCCACATTGGGGACGCTGCCCATGCTGGCGGGATCGTACGCTCCGTGCGCCTGACAATCCTCGATCACGGCCTGGTAGACGCCCGCGTAGCTGCTGTCCGGAATGACCGCCTTGCAATCCTGGAGCTCCCCCTCCGCGTTCCACATCCCGCCGGAGTCACGAATCATGGGGGGCATCGACGCGTCGATGATGATGTCGCTGGGAACGTGCAGATTGGTAATGCCCCGGTCGGAGTTGACCATCGCGAGGGCCGGTCCCGCGTCGTATACGGCTTGGATGTCCGCCTCGATCGCGGCGCGCTGGTCGTCGGGAAGGCCGGCGATCTTCCCGAGGAGATCGCCGAAGCCGTTGTTGACGTCGACGCCGAGGTCTTCGAGTGTGGCCGCGTGCTTCGCGAAGACGTCCTCGAAGAAGACGCGCACCGCGTGGCCGAAGATGATCGGGTCGGAGACCTTCATCATCGTCGCCTTCAAGTGCAGCGAGAACAATACGCCGGTGCTCCTCGCGCTGGCGAGCTGTTCCCTCAGGAAGTCGATCAGCGCCCGCTTGCTCATGAACGTGGCATCCAGGATCTCATCCGGCAGCAGTTCGAGGCCGTCCCGGAGCACGGTGGTACTGCCGTCGGCCGCGACGAACTCGATCCGAACCAGCGAGGCATTCGCCAGCGTCAGCGACTTCTCGTTGTGCCTGAAATCGCCGCGGACCATGGTCGCGACGTGCGTCCTGGAATTTTCGGGCCAGGCACCCATGCGGTGCGGGTTCTGCCGGGCGTACTGCTTGACCGCCTTGGGGGCGCGCCGGTCCGAATTGCCCTCGCGAAGCACCGGATTGACCGCACTGCCCTTGAGCTTGTCGTAGCGGGCCTGGATCTCCCGATCTTCGGCGTTTCCGGGCTCCTCGGGGTAGTCGGGCAGCGCGAAACCCTTGGCCTGGAGCTCCGCGATCGCCGCCTTCATCTGGGGAATCGAAGCGCTGACGTTGGGGAGCTTGATGATGTTGGCCTCGGGTTCCTTCACCAGACGCCCCAGTTCGGCGAGGCCGTCGGAAACCCGTTGTTCCGCCGTGATCTCCTCCGGAAAGGCGGCGAGGATGCGGCCGGCCAGCGAGATGTCGCGAGTCTCTACCGTAACGCCCGTTGCGGCTGCAAATGCGCGGATGATCGGGAGAAAGGACTGGGTCGCCAAAGCCGGGGCTTCATCCGTCCAGGTATAGATGACGGGCGGGGACTGACTCATGCGGGTGGCTCCGGGAGTAGTGCGGGGGGTGGGTTGTCGAGGTCAGAGGCGGAGGTCTAACAGACCTGAGCGGGGGATGGGTAGCCCTCAACCGAGGTTCGCGCTCGCAGCGGCGACTCACTGCTCGGAACCGATTCACGTTCGGCCCGAGCAGAGAGCAAGGCAGCGGCCATTGAACGGGGTGTTTTGACTCGAACCACCCGCTACACCTGTGGATTTCAGCCACAAGATTCGTGTGCCAGTGGACCCACTTTGCAGCGGCTGTCGACGGATTCCACATTTTCCGTGAGCCCACTGCACCAGATCGGTGCAGCAGATTCACGCACCAACCCTGCAGAGAGACCTTGCATTGGGGCGAAAATCATCACCGTGAAGCCGGTGCCTCCGGGATCCGGGGCATCCCTCTACACCCAACCAGCCAATCACTCGCTCACCGTGTGAAGACGCTGAAATGATGGCATGAAGCCTGCACATTGCCCGCCCACGCACCACCCGGTGGGACTGCAGGGCAGTCTTTGCCCCAGTTCGCCGCCTCCGAGCGTGCGAGACCTGGACAACTCCTGGAAAGAGAGGGATCTGAATTGGACCGAAACAAGGCATTTGCAATCTATGCGCTGACACTGATCGCAGGAGTTGCTTCCGTCATCACCGCCTCGCTGATGGCGGGATTCGCAACGCTCCCGACCCCGTTGGTCTTCGTCGAACACGTAGCGCTGGGGCTCGGCATTCGCGCAGCCTACAAGTACATCGGCGGATTCGACCTGTCCGATTGGACCCTGGGCGGTGAGCCGATTCCCGCACCGATCGAAGCAGCAGAGCCGATGTCGGCCGGCGCGACCGCAGACGCCACGAGCTGAATTCGAATCGGGAGCGAGCGACGGTCGAATTCGCCTGGTCGCTCGCTCCCGACCGTCTGCACCCTCTGCTCTGGGCTTTTTCAGCCGTGAGTGGTCTACCCGTGCCCGCCCATCGTGTCCGGAGATGGCGGCCGTGGTACCGTGAATCGCCGTGGAACCGCGCAGATTCTCCACCTACCACATTCTGGTCGCGATCAAGCGCCGGCTTCCCGAATGGCTGCGATACCGCCTCGACCCCTATAACAGCGAAGCCGACCGTTTCGTAGCGCGGTTCGCCGCCGGCCTTGAAGACGGCGCTCGCGTACTGGATGCGGGAGCCGGCGAATGCCGTCACGCGGCCCTGTTCGAACGCGCGCACTACTTCTCGACCGACAACGGCTGCGGTGACGAGAACCGCTGGGATTACTCGAGCATCGATTTCGCGTCCGACCTGGCGGAACTCGCGCTGCCGGACCGATCGGTGGACGTGGTGCTCAACATCAACGTGCTCGAGCATGTCTGCGAGCCACGGCAGGTCCTGCAGGAATGCCACCGGGTCCTGCGCCCGGGCGGTCGACTGCTGCTGGTCGCTCCACAGTCGTGGCTGATGCACCAGGCCCCGAACGACTACTTCCGATTCACACGCCACGGGCTCGAGTACCTGCTCGCGCAGGCCGGCTTCGAGTCTTTCGAGGTGGAGCCCGTCGGAGGGACGTTCTGGAATCTCGGATCGCGCTCGCTCTACCTCCTCTCGCACTTCGAGGGGCGGCGATTCATCGTTGCCGTTGCACTGTCTCCGATCTTCGGCTTCCTGATTCCGCTCCTCTGCTACTACCTCGACAAGCTCGATCTGCGTCACTGGGACACCCTCGGCTACAAGGTGGTCGCCAGGAAGGCGGCCAGCTGACCGCTCCTGCAGCCGATTCGCCCTTCTTCAGCCCGCGAGGCTGGGAACGTGCTCGGCCAGGGTCGTCCCGATCGTGGCGGGTGAGGGCGAGACCGCCACACCTGCGGCTTCGAGTGCCGCGATCTTGTCGCTCGCACGGCGCTCCCGCGTGTCCCATCCGCTTGCCCGGAGGCGCGTTCTGGCCCGCGATGAACGCCACCACCGGCGTCTTCATTTCGCTCTGCACGAACTCGGCCGCGGTCTCCTCCGCGGAGCCGCCGATCTCGCCGATCATCACGACCGCCTTGGTTTCCGGGTCGGCCTCGAATAGCGTGAGCGCATCCACGAAGGTGGTGCCGATGATCTGGTCGCCTCCGATCCCTAGACAGGTCGATTGGCCGATCCCGAGGCGTGACAGCTGGTCGACCGCCTCGTAGGTGAGCGTACC
>JAFDEI010000298.1 GCA_019310425.1 Deltaproteobacteria bacterium
AGTTGTCCGCGAATGCGACGTTGTTCCACGTGATGGGACTGCGGTCCAGCCAGTCGGCGAGGTCGAGCGGGAAGTCGAGCGTGCCGTCTACCGGGTGGGGGTCGAGTGTCGTGACCTGGTCGACCGGGATGCCGACGGTGGCCAGGCGCTCGACACAGTCGCTGTTCACCACCGCACCGCGACTGTGGCCGATGAAGTGCACGGGTGCCGCCAACGGGTCGATCCCCGCGAACGCCGCCGGAAGCTGTGGATCGCGCAGTGCCGCATAGAGTGCGTCGGCGGCGGCTTCTGCGAAGCCCTGAGTGCCGCCGATGTTCAGGCCGTCGGATTCCTGGCTCCAGTCGAACACCATCACGATCTCACCGTTGGGCGTCGCGCTGCCGCATTCGAGCTGCCACTCGCCGGTTGCCGGCAGGTAGCTGAAAATGCTGCCGAGGGGAGTTTCGCCGACGTCGTCCCCGCAGTGGGAGGCATCTCCGTCTGCGCGCAGTAGTGCGCGGCCGAGCGTCAGCGTCCAGTTTGGCGGTTCCGACGACACCAGCGCGAAGCCGTGGGTGATGATCGTCGTGCCGGCTCGGGCTACGCCTGAAACGACGATGATCGCCATGGCGGCGATCACGATGGCAGGGAGGGATGATCTCACTGGAAACCTCGAATTCGCCCTTTCTTTCTAGATCCGATTCGACCTCACGGTGCCAAGACAGCGTGACATTCATCACTCTGAGAGTTGTGTTGCGTAGAATGGGCCTGGCACGCGGGGACGTTCTGTCCGATTGCCCTGATTCGCGGGCGCCCGGCGGGGCACCTACGCGGGGTCGTCCTCCGACCCGGGGCGGTGGCGGATGAGGCCGCGATAGGCCTGCCTGGCTGTTCGGCCCTCGTGGATCGCACCGTGAACCTCGCGTGCAATCGGCATTTCGATCCCGTTGCGGTTGGCGAGGTCCATCACCACACGCGACGTTCTTACGCCCTCCGCGACCATGTGCATTTCATCGATGATCTCTGCGATCTTCCGGCCCTTGCCGAGCTGTTCACCGACGAACCGGTTTCGACTCTGCCGGCTTGCACAGGTTGCGACGAGGTCGCCCAGGCCCGCGAGTCCGGCCAGGGTGCGTGATTCGCCGCCCATCGCGACGCCGAGCCGAGTCAGTTCGGCGAGTCCCCGAGTGATCACTGCTGCCCGGGTGTTGTCGCCGACCCCCATGCCGTCGCCCATGCCGCAAGCGATCGCGATCACATTCTTGAGCGCACCGCCGAGTTCGCAGCCGATCACGTCATGATTGGTGTAGACGCGAAACAAGCCTGACTTGAATATGTCCTGTAGGCTCGTTGCGACTGCGCCGTTCTTCGTCGCGATCACGCTGGCGGCCGCGTATCCCGACATGATCTCCTGCGCGAGATTTGGACCCGTCAGCGCGGCGGTCGGATTTTCGGGCAGCACTTCGCTGATTACTTCGGTCATCCGGAGGTCGCTGCCTTCCTCGAGCCCCTTGGCGAGACTGACGATCGGCACCGAGGGTCTTCGAGTACCTGTCGGAAGCCATGTGAGGGGACGCCGATGATTACGACATCGACGTCGCGCACCGCCTCCTCGATCGAGGCGGTCGCGGGAAGGTCCGGGGGCAGGGTGAAGCCCGGCAGGTAGGCGTGATTGGTGTGATCGCGATTGATCTCATCGGTGAGATCGGGACGGCGCGCCCAGAGGATCGTGGAAGCATTGTGGCTTGCGAGCGTGGCGACCGTGGTCCCCCATGAACCGGCGCCGAGCACGGCGATCTTCAGTCGCATCGTTTGCTCCTGGGGTCGAAGGCGTGAGGCGAGCTCCGGCGGAGGCCGCGCCGACGGTAGCGAACCCGACGGCCAGGAGGGTCGTGGCTGGTTACGCTGCCGGTTGCAGTTCCGTGGGCCAGTTTTTCGTGTGCCGTCCCATATGGAACCTCTGGCCAGGTTCACAGCAAGAGGGGCGGGTGTGTCCGAGTGTGTTTCCCGTGGGGAAGTATCCGGTGACTGCTCGATTTCGATACGATTACCGTGATGAGGGTGCGGGATCGACGCGTTCGGCTGGCGCGCCGGGAGGGGTTGAGTTTGCAATCGGGTACGGCCTGGTGCCGGTTGATGTCGCTGCTGTTATTGCTGCTGCTGCTGGTCTGTGGTTCGGCCGTAGCCTCGCCCGGTCGGACAGCGGCCGTGCCGCTCTTGCAGATTTCACTCGCCGATCCCTTGCTCGCATCGCCGACCGCGCTGAAGAAAGCTCGTGTGCGGGCGGCCGCGGTGCTCGAGTTGGGCACGGTCGAAGCTCCGGGCAAGGTCGACCTGTCGAATTGGACGGAAGCCGCCGGATCCGATCCATCGTCACGGATCGCGGTGGAACTCAAGAAGAAGTCACGGCTGATGGGGATGCGTCGCTTCACGCTGCGCAAGCTCGAGGCCGTTGGTTTCCAGGATGCGCCGCTGGTGTTCGCGCACCTGCGCCGCGAGGGGCTGCTCGCACCGAGGATTCGCTTCGTTCGGGTCCGACTGGGTTCAGCCGAGCTCGGCCTGATGGCGCTCGAGGAGAGCTACTCCAAGGAGTTGCTCGAGTCACAGCAGCGTCGTGAAGGCCTGCTCCTGCGCTTTCGGAGCGAGGGGCTACCCGTCGTACGTGTCGACGCGTTCCAGTCGAAGCGGGTTCGCGAATCCGAGCAGCTGAGCACGGAATTAGGGACAGCCTCGGGGTTGCTGCAGGCGTTCCTGCGTGGCGAAGTTCCCACCTCTGCGGTGTTTGCCAGCGAGTTGATGGCACGGTTCATCGGAGTCGCGATGTTCTGGGACGCAGAAGCGCTGTTGCGGGCCGAGAACCTTCGCTTCTACTTCAACCCGGTGACGCAGCGGTTGGAGCCCGTCGGCTTCAGCGGTGGGCTGCGAATCTCCGGTGGACCGTCGCGCGGTGAGGTTGTCGTCGCGAGCTGGGCAGCGCGCCTGTTCGAGGATGCCGAGCTGCGTCAGGCGACGGTGCGCGAATCGCAGCGCATTGCGCGAGAGATGGCCTTGGCTTCGCCGCCTGCCTGGTTCGAAGAGGAAGAGAGGCGTTTGCTCGGGATCCTGGACGCGGCGGAAGGAACCCCCGACAAACCGTCGTATGAGCCGTGGCTGACGCGTGCCGCGAAGCTCGCGATTTTCGTTCCGCCCGCACCGCTTTCTCGCGACGACGCGCTGAGGCTGAGTTCCGATCCGAAGGCTGCTTCGCTGCGCGCGAATCCGATCCCGACCGCGACTCTCGACGAGGCATTGAAGCAGCACTCTTTCCTGCGGTGGGACGACGACGAGCGGACGCTGCGCGCGAATTCCGGCGATTGGCGGGTCGTTGGTTCGCTGGTCCTGCCCGAGGGCATCGGTCTGGCCATCGGCCCGGGCACGACGCTTCGCTTTTCCTCGGATTCGATGCTCGTCGCCAGTGGCCCGCTGCGTTTCCAGGGCCGCGCCGAGGCACCTGTCGTCCTGAGGGGCCGCGCGGTTCTCGGGGGCGGTCGATCCTGGCAGGGGGTCGTGGTATTGCGATCCGGGGCGCCGCACGACTGGCGGCACGTCGTCGTCGCGGATACCACCGGAATCGACTACCGGGGTTGGCGGCTTACCGGCGGTTGCACGCTGCGCGCTTCAGAGGTGCGATTCGTGGACAGTCGCTTCGAAGGCGTTCGCGCCGAAGACGCCATCAACCTGATAAGATCCCGTTTCGAGTTTCGCGGTGTCTCGATTCTGGACACCTCCTCCGACGCGTTCGACTGTGACTTCTGTGAGGGGAGCGTGACGGGGGGGCGCATCGAACGGGTGGGAGGCGACGGGATCGACATCAGTGGCTCGGTCGTCGGGGTTGACGGCACCGTGCTCGAAGACATTCGCGACAAGGCGATCTCCGTCGGTGAGGGGAGTCGTCTCGAAGCACGCAACCTGCTGATTCGAAAAGTGGGAACGGCGGTCGTGGGCAAAGATGGATCATCCGTGGTCTTCGTCGACTCTGCAGTGTCGGACGTGCAGCACGTGGCGATCATGGCCTATACCAAGAAGCGCGAGTACGGAGCCGGGAGCGTGATCGCCCGCAACATCGAGATGATCCGCGTTGGACGGGCCGCTTCAGCACAACACGGCAGCCAGGTACTGATCGACGGCGTCGCCACGGCGACCGGTGAGATGGACATCGATGGCCTCTACAAGCGGGGTTACATGAAGAAATGAGGCGGACGATCAGGGCCATCCGTGGCCGCTCTTCGGGATGCCTGCGATCCCGCCTGCGATCGGGGCTGGCGGTTCGAGTTGCCGGGTTCGCGCTGGTGCTCGCACTTGCACCTGCGCTCGCCGCGCGCGCCGGATCCCCCGTTCCCTATGGCGGCAAGTTTCGCGAAGACATCGAGACGGCATTCTTCGATGCCGAGCCCGGTGCGAAGATCGGGAGGGTTTCGCAGTCCAAGGTCGGCGACTATCGCGCGTTCATCGAGATGAAGAAGCGTGTCCTCGAAGAGCACGTCTACAATTATGAAACGATCGAGCGAGGCAAGAGCGAGAAGGCTGCGCGCAAGACCGTCCGCCGCCTCGATCGGAACGTCGCGCTCGATTACATCCTTGGTCTGCTCGACCGGATGCAGGGCGAAATCGACCCGGTCGTGGCCTACGACCTCGGCTGCGAGATCCTGATGGTCGAGTGGGCGACCCGCATGTTCACCGAGCCGATCGGCAGTGTGAAGATCCCGGTGCACATGAAGAATTCGTTCATCGAGTGGCGCGTCGACAATCGGCCGCATGCACGCAAAGCGGCGAAGGAAGCCCACAACCTCGTGAATCCCGAGACCGGCGAGTTCTACTCCGCCGACGAACTCGGCGATCTGATTCGCGCGGGGTTCGACATCTCGACATTGGACCCGCCCGCCCAGACGCATTTCTGGAGGAAGAACGACGATATCGCGAGCCTGGACATCGTCGATAACTACCTGAACGGCGGTGACTCGATGCACGCGGGCCTGAAGCAGCGCTTTCCGGCATTCGACGGTGCGGTGGTGGA
>JAFDEI010000117.1 GCA_019310425.1 Deltaproteobacteria bacterium
CCAGCGGCCCCGCACTACAACAGAACCTGCTCTGCATTCTCGAAGGAGACTCCTGATGGCCGAGCGTTGCGCCGTCGTCGGACTCGGACAGACCAAGTACGACCGTTGCCTGCCGCTCTCGCTGGATGGCCTCGTTCGCGAGGCTGCACTGCGCGCGCTCGAGGACGCGGAACTCACCTTCGCGGACATCGACGCCATCGTGATCGGCAAGGCCCCGGATGCCCTCGAGGGCGTGATGATGCCCGAACTCTCACTCGCTGACGCTCTCGTCGCCGTGGGAAAGCCCATCCACCGCGTGCACACCGCGGGCTCGGTGGGGGCCTCCACTGCCATCAGCGCGGTGACACTCGTCGAGAGCGGTATGTACGACACGGTGCTCACCCTGGCTTATGAAAAGCAGAGCGAGGGCGACTTCATGTGGGCGCTTTCCGGCGGTCGCAGTGGAGGCGCGGGTGCCGGTGGTTCGTTCGCTCCGTGGATCCGCGAATACATCAGGCGGAGTGGTGCACCGGAACACATCGGCTGGAAGGTCGCGGTCAAGGATCGCCTGAACGCGCTCAAGAACCCCTATGCGCACCTCCACATGAAGGACATCTCCATCGAGAAGGTGAAGGAGAGCCCGATGCTCTGGGATCCCCTCCACTTCTTCGAGGCGTGTCCCTCCTCCGATGGTGCGGCGGCGATGGTGGTCACGAACGCCGCTGGTGCGAAGCGCACGCCGCGACCGCCCGCCTGGGTGATCGCTCACGCGAAGCGGACTGAGTTCACCGTGTTCCCCGGTCGCGACCCGGTGAAGCCGGCGGCGGGTGTGGAGTGCGCGAAGGCCCTGTACAAGAAGGCCGGCATCAGCGACCCGCGTCGCCAGATCGATTGCGCCGAGCTCTACGTCCCCTTCAGCTGGTTCGAACCCATGTGGCTCGAAGGCCACCTGATCGCCGAAGAGGGCGACGGTTGGAAGATGACCGACTCGGGCGCGACCGAGATTGGTGGGGACTTCCCGGTGAATATGTCGGGCGGCGTGCTCTCTGCCAACGCGATCGGTGCGTCGGGAATGATCCGCTGTCTGGAGGCTGCGAATCAGGTGCGCGGAACCGCCGGCGACTATCAGGTGGAGGGTGCTCGTGTCGCCCTCGGCCACGCCTACGGTGGAGCCTCGAACTACTTCGCCATGTGGATCGTGAGTTCGGATCCGAATCCGACCTTCAGTTAGCCCGGATCCGTTGTAATGAGAGTCCCCACCCCCCGATCATGAGGAGATTTCATGTCCGACCCCGCCGTGCTCGTCGAGAAGGATGGAGCGATCCTGACCGTCACCCTGAATCGCCCGGAGAAGAAGAACGCCGTCAATTGTGAGGCCATGTGCCGTCTGTATGACGCATGGTTGCAGCTGGACGCCGATGATGATCTCCGAGTCGCCATCCTCACGGGTAACGGAGACACCTTCTGCGCGGGCATGGATCTCTCGGAGATCACCAAGCTCACCGCAGGCAAGCTCGAGAATGATTGGATGAAGCGGGCCGTGGGTGAGCCGCCGCTCATCATGGGTGCCTGGCTCAAGACCCACCGGCCGAAGAAGCCCGTGATCCTGGCCGTCGAAGGGTTTGCGCGCGCGGGCGGTACCGAGATTCTGCAGGGCACCGACATCCGCGTGGCGGGTGAAAGCGCCATGTTCGGCGTCACCGAGGTGCAGCGTGGGCTCTTTCCGATGGCGGGTTCGGTCGTGCGGCTGCGCCGCCAGATCCCCTATGCGATCGCGGCCGAGATGCTTCTGGTGGGTGAGGATCTACCTGCGGCGCGGGCCCTCGCGCTGGGACTGATCAATCACGTCGTTCCCGACGGTCAGGCTCTGAACAAGGCCCGGGAGATCGCCGAGCGTATCGCCCAGAACGGCCCCCTGGCCGTGACGGCGATCCTGGCGACCCTGCGCGAGACCGACATGCTCCCCGAGGAGCAGGCCTTCGTGATCGAAACCGGCTACGGCATGCCGGTGCTGCAGTCCAAGGATGCGGTCGAGGGACCGCGCGCATTCATTGAAAAGCGCAAGCCCGTTTTCAAGGGGCACTGAGCTGCGCGCATCGCGCCATGGCTTGTTACTCGGTGGCACTAGCCTGGGAGGGCGACATGGCCGTATATGACGTTCAGTTCAGCGACATGGAACGGAGCATTCGCGATCAGTTCCGCAAGTACATGGAGAAAGAACTCGCGCCCCTGACCGAGAAGCTCGAGAACCAGGAGATTCTGCCCTTCCCCTTCATCAAGCAGATGGTCGCCGACCTCGGCCTGGCTCCCGACGCGGACTGGCTCGAAGAGACCGGCGGTGTGAAGAGCGGTGAGGGCTCGGCCGCAGCCTCGGACGATGACGACGAGGAAGCGAAACGGATCATCGCCTTCGCGGGCAATCAGCTCACCATCGAGATGGCCCGCGTCAATCCAGGCCTGTGCAGCTCATGGGGTGTGAGCGTTGGACTCTTTGCGGGCAACGTTCGCAAGCACGGCACGCCCGAGCAGATCAAGAAGTATGTGCCATCGGTGTTGCGCGGGGACAAGGTCGGTTGTTGGTGCTTGACGGAGCCGGGCGCCGGATCGGACGCCTTCGGTTCGATGCGCACGACGGCAAAGAAAGCAGGTGATTGCTACATCCTGAAGGGCTCGAAGACCTTCATCACCAACGCCCCGTACGGAGATGTCTTCCTCGTCTACGCAAAGGACGCAGACACCGGCGCGATTCAGGCCTACATCGTGGAGCGGGAGTGGGAAGGCGTCAGCACCAGTGAGCCGTTCCACAAGATGGGTATGAAGACATCCCCCACCGGCGAGGTGTTCTTCGACGACGTGAAGGTGCCCGCGGAGAATCTCCTCGGACTGGGTGTCAAGGACCGCGATCACGTGCGCAAGTCGTTGGCGGGCGAACGCCTCGGCATCGCGACGCTGAGTTATGCGCTCGCGGAAAAGGCGTTCGAGATCGCGCTGGAGTACGCGAAGACCCGCGAGCAGGGTGGTCAGCCGATCGCGAACTACCAGCTCGTACAAGAACGCCTCGCACGCATGTATGTGGATATCAGCAACAGCCGTCGCATCGTCTACTCCAAGCAACCGTCCACTTCGGTCATCGATGCCTGCGCGGCCAAGCTGTACGTCGCAGAGGTGGGTTCACGGGTCACGCAGCAGGCGATCCATATTCTCGGCGGCTATGGCTATATCACCGAGTACGAGGTCGAGCGTCTCGCGCGCGACGCCAAGCTACTCGAATTGGGCGGCGGTACGACGGAGATCCAGATCCTCACGATTGCGCGTCACCTGCTCAACGAGAATGTCGCTGCGCAGACCTTCGAGGCGCATAGCATCGGCTAGAGGCCCAGCCGGGGAATCACCCGCCGTGCAGAGGCCGAAATCCTCGCGCCCTGCCCGCCGGGCTGCCAAGTAGACCGAGGAGAGTCACGATGGGCCCGTTGCAGGGAACACGCATTATCGAGATTTCTGGTCTCGGCCCCGGGCCATTCGCCGCGATGGTCCTCGCCGACATGGGTGCCGACGTGATTCGCATCGAGCGTCCCGGTGGTGGCACCTTCCCAACGGGCCCTTCCGATCTCGTCAACCGCGGAAAGCGCTGCATCTGCGTCAACCTGAAGAAACCGGCAGGTGTCGACATCGTGTTGCGCCTCGTCGAAGGCGCCGATGCACTCGTCGAAGGCTTCCGACCTGGCGTGACCGAAAGGCTCGGAATCGGGCCCGACACCTGCCTCGAACGCAACCCGCGCCTCGTCTATGGCCGCATGACGGGTTGGGGACAGGAAGGTCCTCTCGCCCAGGAGGCCGGCCACGACATCAATTACGTGTCGTTGACCGGAGCCCTCCACGCGATGGGCCGGCGCGGAGAGAAGCCCGCCATCCCTCTCAACCTGGTCGGAGACTTCGGCGGGGGCGGTCTGCTGATGGCTTTCGGCGTCGTGTGTGCGTTGCTCGAGGCGAAGGGCAGCGGCCGGGGGCAGGTCGTCGATGCCGCCATGGTGGACGGCGCCTCGCTCCTGCTTACCAGTATCTACGGTGCGCAGCAGGCGGGCTGGTGGAGTGAAGAGCGTGGCACGAACATGCTCGACTCGGGTGCCCATTTCTACGAGGTGTACGAGACGGCTGACGGCAAGTGGGTGTCGATCGGCTCCATCGAACCCCAGTTCTACGCCAGCCTCGTCGAGCGGCTGGGCCTCGAGGGCGTCGACCTGCCCGAGCAGCTGGATCAGAGCCAGTGGCCGGCTCTCAAGGAGCGTCTGTCGGGAATCTTCAAGACGAAGACTCGGGACCAATGGTGCACTGTGTTCGAGAACAGCGATGCCTGCTTCGCCCCGGTCCTCGCCATGTCCGAAGCGCACGAGCACCCGCATAACGCGGCCCGGGGCGCCTTCCTGGTGAACGACGGCGTCCGGCAGCCGCGTCCCGCACCGCGTTTCTCGCGCACGGAAGCCGATCTCGGAATCGGCCCCGCAAAGCTCGGCGAGCACAGCGACGAGGTGCTCGCCGAAGCGGGCTTCAGCAGCGACGAGATCGCGTCACTCCGGGACACGGGCGTGGTCTAGGGGCAGCCCGTGTCCCGGCTGCGCGCTTCCGCCCTCCCGCCGTCCATGTTTGCCGTTCACCCTTGTCCGAATATGATCGGGATGCCATGAAGAGAACTTTCAACATCGCCGACCTCTTCGAACTCGTTGCGGATGCCATGCCCGAGCGCGAAGCCCTGGTGTGTGGTGAGGCCCGGGCCACTTTCAGCGAGTTGGAGGAGCGTGCCAATCGCCTGGCACATTTCCTGAATGACCAGGGTGTCGAGGCCGGAGATCATGTTGGCCTCTATATGTACAATTGCAATGAATATCTCGAAGGTATGTTGGCCTGTTTCAAGATTCGGGCAGTACCGATCAACGTCAACTACCGCTACGTAGATGCCGAGCTTCTCTACATCTTCGATGACGCCGATATGGTGGCGTGTATCCACGGCAGAGAGTTCATTCCTGCCATCGAGTCAGTAAGTCGATCAGCACCAGACCTGAAGCTGTTCATTTCAGTGGACGATGGCAGTGACTTCGAGTTGGCGGGGATTGGCGCCAGGGAATACGAAGCCGCCATCCGCGAGGGAAGACCAGGCCGGGATTTCGAGGAGCGTTCCGACGACGACCTGTTCATTCTCTATACCGGCGGCACGACCGGCATGCCCAAGGGTGTGATGTGGCCGCATAAATCGGTTTTCTTCGCCGGAATGGGTGGTGGCGGTCATTTCCATCCTGACGGCCCCTGTAGTGAGCCCGAGGATATTGTCTCGCGTGCCACAGGGGGTACGGGGCTTTCCGGTATTGCCTTGGCTCCTCTGATGCACGGAGCCTGTTGGTGGTACGCGTGCATTCAGCTGCTGGCTGGTAACAAGCTCGTGCTCAATCCCAACAGGTCCGTCAAGGGCGAGCAGGTCTGGGACATCGTCGAGCAGGAGAAGATCAACACGATTTCAATCGTCGGTGATGCCATGGCGATTCCCTTGCTGGATGCCTTGAAGGAAAACCCGGGTCGCTGGGATCTCAGTTCCGTGCTGAACGTTGGTTCCGGGGGAGCGGTCTTCTCTGATTCCAAGCAGCAAGAGTTCAAGCAGATCTTCCCGAATGTCCTCATTACGAATGTCTTTGGTTCTTCGGAATCGGGTCAGATGGGTATGGACAGTGGGCAGAGGAAGGCCGAGGCGGGTCTGGGCAATGTGGTACGCAGCCAATTCATGGATGTCATCGTTGAAGAAGAGGGCCGGTCACCGCGTCGGGCGCAGCTGGGTGAGATGGGGATCTTCGCGCGTTCCGGCCATCTCCCGTTGGGTTACTACGGCGATCCGGAGAAGACAGCCAGGACCATGATTCAAGTGGATGGCAAGACCTGGTTGATGACCGGTGATGTTGCACGGCTGGAAGAGGATGAATCGATCACCGTATTCGGCCGCGGTTCCAACTGCATCAACTCCGGCGGCGAGAAGGTCTTCCCGGAAGAGGTCGAGCAGGCACTGAAAGCCCATCCCGACATAGTGGATTGCCTGGTCGTGGGTATGCCCGATGAACGCTGGGGCAGCAAGGTGACTGCGGTGGTTTCGGTGCGGAATGACAAGAAGATCGTCCTCGACGAGGTGCAGCAGGAGATCCGCGGGCATATTGCGGGATACAAGCTGCCCCGGGAATTGCATGTGGCTGCGGAGATCGAGCGTTCACCCAGCGGCAAGCCCGATTACCAATGGGCTCAGGCTTATGCGGCAAGTAGACGAGGTCTGGTCGAGGAGTAGCCGCGACCGGTCGCCAGCGGTGAATTACGGATAGTAGAGTCGCTTCGCCTCGTCGCGCAGCCAATCTCGGTGATCGGGATGGGCGGCGTTGATGAGTTGCTCGCAGCGCTCGCGCACAGTCTTGCCGTGCAGTCTGGCGATGCCGTGGTCCGTCACGACCGTGTCCGCCAGCTCGCGCGGGATCGAGATGATCTGCCCCGCCGCGAACTGCGGGACGATGGTGGAGATCTCTCCGCCACGGGCCGTCGAGGGAAGTACCGTGCAGGCGCGCCCCTGTCGGGCCAGGGATGCGCCCAGGTGAAAGGCCAGCTGTCCACCGGTTCCACTGTAGACCCGAGGGCCAATCGCATAGACGCCGATCTGCCCGCTGAGGTCGACCATCAGGGCGCCATTCAAGGTCAGCATGTGTTCGTGCCGAGCAATGACCCGCGGGTCATTGGTGTGCTCGTATGACTTCATCCGAAAGAAGGGGTTGTCCTCGATGTAATCGAGGTCTTCGGGGCTGTTGCCCATACAGCAGGCCACGAACTGATTGGGATGGACTTCGGCAAACTTGCTGTTGATGATGCCCCGCCGCGCCAGATTCACGGTGCCCGGTACCGTGAGTTCGGCAAAGAACCCCAGATCGTTGGCATCGTCGAAAGCGCCGAGCAGAGCCAGGGCGCCGGTGTGCTTGCCGAGGCCGACCTGCAACGTGTCGCCATCCCGCACCAGACTCTTGACGTTGGCCGCGATGTTGCGATCGACATCGGGAAAGCCGGCCGGATCGGGATCCGGTGCGGCCAGGCGCACGCGATCTCCCATCACGAAGGCGTCGATTCGCGAGACGTGAATGCAGGAGTCGCCACGCGTGAGCGGGATGGCCGGCGAAATCTCGACGATTACCTTGCCCGCCCGAGCGACGCTGGTCACCGCATCCCAACACGCGTTGCCGATGCAGACGTAGCCCTTATCGTTCGGCGGGGATACGACCAGCATCAGGACGTCGATCGGGCGTCCCTCCTCGGGGCGGAAGTCCGCCGCTTTGTGCTGCTGAATCATGTGAAAGGGGTGGAAGTCGACCAGGCGATTGTCCAGGGCCTCGCGGTTGTCGGGCGCCATGGCGTACTGGACCTGCAGGTCCCAGGCCTTGCGTGCGTCTTCGCGGAACCATCCCATATTCGGAATTACGACACTGCGAATCGTGACGTCTTCCAGCTCCTCTTCGCGCGCTGCCAGCGCGGCCAGGATGGCCGGCGGCTGATGGGTGCTCGGCATGTAGATCAGATCCCCGGAGTTCACCAGGGCGGCGGCCGCATCGGCCGCGATGAGCTTGCGCTGATACTCCTTGGCCGGGTCGACGCTGAGATCGAGTTCTCGTGACAAAGCAACGACCTTTCGAGTCGGTAGAGAGCCCACACAGGGCCGATTGAGAGTCGATGAGAGCCATGGGGCGGACCAGGGGCCACTCGCCGTGACGTCCTTTGACCAGCAACACCTTAACCACTTCTCGCTGACGCCGCTGAGGATGGCGCTGAGAGTTCTCGCCACTGGCCGAAATCGACCAGGCATGGGACCGGACCGGACAAGTTTCTTCCCTCCATGGCCCTCTATGCTTGACTCAGGTCGATTTCAAAAGAAGAATGCTGACGATGTCGGAATTCCCCATTTCTTTTACTCTCGAGTACCCGTACACGCGGACCCTCGGCCCGGTGATCGGGCCCTTCCTGACGGCGCTCCGCGACGGCCGCATCCTGGGTATCCGTTGCGGCGGCCGTGTCATCTGCCCGCCGATCGAATTCGATCCGGACACCTGCGAGACGCTGAGTCCGGACTTCGTGGAGGTCGGACCCGGGGGCACCGTCGAGAACTGGACGTGGATCTCTGACCCCTCGTCCAAGCATCCGTTCCAAAGCCCCTTCGCCTTCGTGCAGGTGAAGCTGGACGGCGCCGACACCACCATGACCCACGCCGTCAAAGCCTCGGGCCCGGACGCCATGTCTACGGGCATGCGGGTGATGGCTCAATTCCACGAGACTCTCGAGGAGCGCACCGGCGCGATTACCGATGTCTACTTCGTACCCGAAGCGGATGCCCGGAATCAATCTCTTCGGCCGGGCGCGGGCGAGGTGGAGATCAGCACGCACCTGATCTCGCTCACCTACAACGACACGCTCTACCCGCACGCCGCTCGCTTTGCAGAGGGGCTGCTCGATGGGAAGTTCATCGGACAGCGCCTAAAGGGCGGTGAGGTCTCCATCCCGGGCAAGGGCTACGACGCGATCGCGCGCGTAATGCTGAGCGAGGCCGACGATGTGGAGCTTGCGCCCACGGGCACGGTCCTCTCCTACACCGTGATTACGCCGGTCAAGTACCGTGGCCAGAAGGAGACGGAGCCCTACCTCAGCGCATCGCTCATCCTCGACGGCGCCGGCCAGACGCTCGTCCAGCAGGACATCCGGAATATTCCCTTGGATGAGTTTCGCGTGGGAATGCGCCTGCGTGCGATCTTCAAGCCCGTCGACGAACGCAGTGTCGACGACGTGGACAACGACTGGATGTACCCCTCCATCGGAAATGTCGTCGAGCGCTGGGAGTCGACCGGCGAGCCCGATGTTCCGCTGGATGAGTTGCCGGAGAGCATGTAGTGGAAGACGTTGCGATCGTCGCCTTTGCGCAGACGCCTTGCTACCGGAGGTACCAGGACTCCGAGCCGTCGCTGATCATGGGGCTCGTGAATCAGATCGTCGCGGAGGTCGAGATCGACCGATACGAAATCGATCTCACGATTGCGGGCAGCTGTGACTATCTCTCGGGCCGGGCCTTTGCCTTCATTGCGAACGTGGATGGGTACGGCGCCTGGCCGCCGGTCTACGAATCCCATCTCGAAATGGACGGAGCCTGGGCGCTCTTCGAGGCATTCGTGCGTCTCCAGATGGGCGACATCGATTCCGCTCTGATCGTGGCCTCCGGGAAATCGTCGCCGGGCACACCGCGGGAGATCTTCCCACTTCAGACCAATGCCTACGTGAGCGCACCACTCGGTCTCGATCCGGTCTCCGTCGCGGGACTTCAGGCCCGCGCGCTGCTCGACGCTGGAAAGGCGACGGAGCGCGACTTTGCCGAGGTGGTATCGCGAAGCCGGCGCGACGGGCTCTCGAATCCGAACGCACAAGTCGCCAAGGACGTTTCCGTCGAAGACCTGCTGAAGCAGCCGTACTACGCCTCGCCGCTCCGCAAGCACGACCTGCCGCCGATCTCCGACGGTGCGACTGCCATGCTCATCGCGCGCGGCAAGCGCGCCCGGGAGCTCTGCGAAAAGCCGGTATGGATCCGTGGAATCGACCACCGCATCGAGTCTCACCACCTGGGTCTGCGCGATCTTGCAGACTCGCCCTCGTCGCGTATTGCCGCCGGTAGCCTGGGCCTCGACGCGGCCTCCCTCGACGTAGCGGAGCTCTGTGTTCGTTTCAGCCCCGAGGAGATCGTGTTGCGCCAGGCCCTCGATCTCGCTGACGGCACAAAGGTCAATCCATCCGGCGGTCCGCTCTGCGGGCATCCCGTCATGGCGACCGGGCTCACGCGTATCGTCGAGGTGGCGCGTCGCATCCGTAACGGTGAGGCGGGACGCGGCCTCGGGCATGCGGCCAGCGGCCCCGCGCTGCAGCAGAATCTGCTCTGCATCCTGGAAGGAGACGCCTGATGGCTGAACGCTGCGCCGTCGTCGGAATCGGTCAGACCAAGTACGAGCGGTGCCTCCCGTATTCGATGGATGGCCTCGTCCGCCAGGCTGCACTGCGCGCGCTCGAGGACGCGGATCTCAGCTTCGCGGATATGGACGCCATCGTGATCGGCAAGGCCCCCGACGCACTCGAAGGCGTGATCATGCCCGAACTCTCCCTCGCTGACGCTCTCGGCGCCGTGGGCAAGCCCATTCACCGCGTGCACACCGCGGGCTCGGTGGGCGGCTCGACAGCCATCAGTGCGTCGACGCTGATCGAGAGCGGCATGTACAACACAGTGCTCACCGTGGCTTACGAGAAGCAGAGCGACGGCAACTTCATGTGGGCACTTTCCGGCGGCCGCAGCGGCGGCGCGGGCGCCGGCGGCTCGTTTGCTCCGTGGATCCGCAACTACATGCGGCGGAGTGGTGCACCCGATCACATTGGGTGCAAGGTCGCGGCCAAGGATCGCAGGAACGGGGCCAAGAACCCCTACGCACATCTAGGTCAGGCGGACCTCACGGTCGAGGCGGTGCAGGAGAGCCCGATGATCTGGGATCCCATCCATTTCCTCGAGGTGTGTCCCTCCTCCGACGGTGCGGCGGCCATGGTGATGACGAATGCAGCCGGTGCGAAGCGGGCACCGCGACCTCCCGCCTGGGTGATTTCGCACGCGAAGCGCTCCGAGTTGGGCGTGTTTCCCGGTCGCGATCCGGTGCGGCCCCTCGCGGCCATCGATTGCGCGAAGGCCCTGTACAAGAAGGCCGGCATCACCGACCCGCGTCGGCAGATCGACTGCGCGGAACTCTACGTTCCCTTTAGCTGGTTCGAACCCATGTGGCTCGAAGGTCACTTGATCTGCCCGGAGGGCGAAGGCTGGAAGATGGTCGACTCGGGCGCCACCGAGATCGGCGGAGATTTCCCCGTGAACATGTCGGGTGGCGTGCTCTGCTCCAACCCGATCGGTGCGTCGGGAATGCTCCGCCTGCTGGAGCCCGCGAATCAGGTGCGTGGCACGGCCGGCGACTATCAGGTGGAGGGCGCGCGCGTCGCTCTCGGCCAGGCCTATGGCGGCCCCTCGAACTACTTCGCCATGTGGATCGTGAGTTCGGAGCCGAACCCGACTTTCAGCTAGCCCGGATTCTCGTAACGTCCCGGCAATGGAGAATCAAGAATGCGTACCCCCGTCTGTGAATTGCTCGGAATCGAGTATCCGATCTTCGCCTTCAGCCACTGCCGCGACGTGGTGGCCGCCGTGACCAATGCTGGTGGTATGGGGGTGCTCGGTGCGCTGGTCTTCACCCCCGACGAGCTCGAGCGTGAGCTGACGTGGATCGACAAGAACGTCGGCGGAAAGCCCTACGGGGTCGACGTCGTGATTCCCGCCGCCTACGTGGGCAAGGAAGAGGGCGGCCTCGAGAAGCTGGATCTCGAGAAGCTGATTCCCGACGAGCACAAACGATTCCTGGAAGAGCTGCTCGCCAGGTACGACGTGCCACCGCTTTCGAAGGATACGCCCCCCTTCGAGAGCCTGCTCGGCTGGTCGGACAACATGGGCCGGGCGCTGGTCGACGTCGCGATGAACCACCCGATCAAGCTGCTCGCGAACGCTCTGGGTCCGCCGCCGGCCGATGTGATCGAGCGCGCGCACGCCGCGGGGGTGCAGGTTGCCGCGCTGGTGGGGCG
>JAFDEI010000299.1 GCA_019310425.1 Deltaproteobacteria bacterium
TCACGTCGAGCGAGTACGAATCCTTCATCGTGAACTCACGCACGCGCAGCACGCCGGATTTCGGGCGCGGTTCATCGCGGAACTTCGTCTGGATCTGATACCAGATCTGCGGCAACTGCTTGTAGCTGCGCAATTCACCCGCAATCGTCGCGAAGATTTCTTCGTGCGTCATGCCGAGCGCCATGTCGGCTCCACGGCGATCTTTGATACGGAACATCTCGTCGCCCATGCCTTCCCAGCGGCCGGAGCGCTGCCAGATTTCCGCGGGATGGAGCGCGGGCAGACGGAACTCCTGCGCACCGATCGCCTCCATCTCGTGGCGCACAATGGCGGTGATCTTCGCGCATACACGAAGACCCAGCGGCAAGAGCGAGTAGATGCCCGAGCTCAGCTGGCGGATGTAACCCGCGCGCACGAGCAACTTATGGCTGACGGCTTCGGCATCGGCCGGGTCGTCTCGGAGGGTCGGTATGAAGGCCTGGGACCAGCGCAAAGGGCACTCCTGAGGGCGAAGATGGAAGCTAACCGACGCGACACAGGCGCGCTTGCCCGGACTGATGCGCGCCCTGGAGCAGCCTGCCGAGCTCCGCGTCAGCGCCCGTCGGCCGCGTCCTTCTCTTCGATGTAGCCGAGCTTCTCGAGTAGTTTGCGCGACTCCCGGTCCGGCGAGACGGTCGCACGCTCGAGCGCGAGGGCTTCGTACTTCCGGCGCTGTTCGACGACGCGCGCGTGAAACGAGGCCGCCAGATCGGGTTGCTCGCTGATGATGTTGTGCTGTTCGCCGGGGTCTGCAGCGAGATCGAAGAGCAGCATGCGTGGTAGCCGGTTGTCCTCGAACGATTCGACCCAGATGTATTTGTGGCGCCCTTCGCGTAGTCCGAAGACATGGTAGGGCCCGTAGCGTTCGAGGCGTTGTTCGAGATACGCGACGCCCGGGTCTGATCCGCCAAGGGAGGGCAGGATCGAGCGGCCCTGAAGCGACGAGTCCGCCTCGATCCCGAGGAAGTCGAGTGTCGTGGGGAGCAGGTCGACGGATGACACGATCATCTCGCTGCGACCCGTCGGCGGGGTGGTATACGGAAAGCGGAGCGGCGACGGGAATCGGATCGCGAGCGGGACATGGGTGAGGCTCTCGTACAGGCCGTAGTTGTGCCCGAAACGGCCGTGTTCCCACATGCTCTCGCCATGGTCGCTCGTAAACACGATCAACGCATCGTCGTAGTCATCTACTTCTCGCAGGAATGCAGTGAGATTACGCAGCGCATTGTCGACCGCCCGCACGGAGGCGTCGTAGCGCCGACTCGTGCTCTTTCGAATCTCCTCGGAAGCGGATTCCGTCACGTCGTCGGGACGAAAGCGGAAGGACTGGCCGGGGTCGAGGCCGGCCCAGTCGGAAGCCTCTTCGTCCCATTGGAAGGGAGTGTGGGGGTCGATGTACCAGAGGAGAGCGAAATAGGGCGTGCCGTCAGTGTGGCGAATGCGCCAGTCGAAGAAACTCTGATTGACCTTGGCACTCGATAGATTCTTCCACTTCTTCGTGGATTTGAATTGGTCGAAGCCCTGGTTGAATCCGTTCTTGGCACTCAAGTGCGGGTTCGACAAGACACCGAATGTCGTGAAACCCGCGTTCTGCAGGGCTTCCGATACGAGTACTGCACGCGAATCCAATACGTCATGGTAGTCGCGCAGCCCGTGGGTACTTGGATACAGGGATGCGAGAATCGCGGGAGCGCTCACGATCGTGTGCGAGGCCTGCGAGTAGCCCTGGTCGAAGACGAGGAGTTCGGGCGCCCACTCTTCGAAGAACGGGCTCGTCTCACGCCCGTGTCCGTAGAGGCTCATGCGGTCGGCGCGAAGGGTGTCGCAGACGACCCAGATGACCGTACCCGGGCCGCGGACGTTCACCGGAATCAGCGCTAGCGAAACGGCGACCACAGCCGCGAACGCGCCCCCGAACCAGCGTCCACTCCGGCTGAGCGTTGCGAGATGGATGGCGAGGACGATACCGATGGCGACCGCGCCGTTGATGAGCGCTATTCGCCTCCAGGCGACGGCGGGCGCCCAAGTGGCGAGTTCGTGTTCGATCGCCGTCACACACAACGTCCATGCGATTACGGCGGCTGCCGCAACGACTATGCGGAGCACGCAGTCATTCTCCCGCGGTTCCCGCAGTGAGCGAAGCGTCTTCGGACTTCCTACACGACGGACCTGTACACGCCATCTGCGCCAGCCCGGTCGCGGCAGCGATCCGATTCGCGCAATTCAAGAACAGCATCGCAGCGGAAAACATAGCAGAGGCCCAACCGTCGGGTGCGAACGGCGGGGCGGTGGGAACACGTCGTAGTGAGGGCTAGAGCGGTGTGCCGAACTCCGCAACTGCCTCGGAGAACGCGACTCGCACCTTCTCGAATACGGGCCCGGGCCGGCCGGCCCCGATCGCCCGAGCATCGAGCGAACGGATCGGCACGATCCCCGCACCACTTCCGGTAAGGAAGGCTTCTTCGGCCGCGAAGAAGTCGTAGCGGCCGAGTGTTTGCTCGCGCACGGGAATCCCCAGTGTCGCAGCGAGCTCCATCACGGTTGCACGCGTGACGCCCTCGAGTGCGCCGTCCGTTGCAGGCGGCGTCAACAACACGCCGTCGCGCACCACGAATACGTTCGCGACGCTCGTTTCCGCGACCATGCCCTGCGCGTTCAGCATCAAAGCCTCATCGGCGCCACGCTGCCGCGCCTCGAGCTTCGCGAGTACGTTGTTCAGGTAATTCAGGCTCTTGATGCGCGGGTCGAGCACATCGGGCGAGGGCCGACGGAGGCTCGAAGTCACGAGGTCGAGGCCCGACGAGAGCTTGTCGGGCGGGTAGATCCGCACGTGGTCGACGAGGCAGATCAGACGCGGCTGCGGACAGGTCGTCGGGTCGACACCCAGTGAGCCCTCGCCGCGGGTCGCGATCAGTCGAACGTAGGCCTCATCAGCGCCGAACGCACGCACCGTCTCGAGCACGATTGCGCGCACCGTGTCGATGCCGCCCGGCAAGTCGAGTGCGATACCGCGTGCCCCCGCTTCGAAACGCTTCATGTGAGCGTCGAGCCGGAAGACACGATTCCGGTAGACACGGATGCCCTCGAAGATGCCATCTCCGTACAGCAGGCCGTGGTCGGTGACGGGAATTCGCGCCTCGGACCCGTCCACGATTTCGCCATCGATCCATACCTTCATCGGCCCGTCCCTTCCAGGCGCGCCGCAACGCGTTGCGCGGCCGCGCAGGTTCGTTCCGCGATCATCTCGCTGCCAAGTTCGCGGTATCGCTGCGACGGAACCGCGATCGCGACCGCCGCAACGAGCCGACTCGAATGCTGGACCGGTGCGGCGACCACCGACAACCCCGGCGTCCATTCTTCGCGGCTCTCCGCGTAGCCGCGTTCGCGCACACCCGCGACCGCCGCAGCGAGTCGCTCCTTCGTGGTGATGGTGTGTTCGCTGAATGCCTCGAACGGCTCGCTCGGCTCGGGCACCGCGGCCGGATCGAGCGCCAGGAAGAGCTTGCCGACCGCGGTCGCGTGGACCGGCACGCTCGCACCGACCGTCGGCGCGGCGCGCAGGAATCCGGTTCCCTCGGCTTTGTCGAGCACGATCAATCGCTC
>JAFDEI010000006.1 GCA_019310425.1 Deltaproteobacteria bacterium
GCCGCAGGATTTCAACGTCTGTATCGATCGCGAAGATCGCATAGTAGTAGCGAGGGGATTCTTCGGTCCCGTCGATCCGCACGCCGCCCGCCAACAGCCCCGCATTCGACCCGCTGAGCGCGCGGCCGATTGCCCTCCGGTAGCGCGGCTCCTTCTCGATGAAGAATGCCATGGCTGATTCGGGCCAGGTCACGAGGTCGGTTCGTGCGCCCTCGACGGCCTCGCGGGTGAGTCGCAGGTAGGTCTCGAGGTTGCTTCCGTAGAGTTCCGGCCGCCAACGCGCGTCCCAACCGATATTTCCCTGCACGATGGCGACACTCGCTGTGTCGCCGGTGACGATTCCGGGCTCCGGGGCTCGCTCGAGTTCCGCTCGACCCCACATGAGTGCGAGAAGAACCGGGGAGACCGCCGCAACAGCGAGAGTCTGGCACGGCAATATTCGCACCTCGCCCCGAATGACGCGGAGAACGAAGTCCGCGACGCCTGCGTTGACGGCCAGCACCACGAAAGTGACCCCGTAGATTCCGGTCACCGAGGCCAGCTGGAGCAGGGCCTGGTTTCCGGCCTGCGAATATCCGAGTTGTGCCCACGGGTTGCTGATGAAGATCCCCAGATCGTTGAGCAGGCGGCCCCGCGCGAGTTCGGCTGCGACCCAGGCGGTGCCGACCACCCACGGGTAGAGCCAGCGACCCTCGAACCCGGATCCGAGCCGGCGTAACGCGAGCCCCAGCGGGAGATAATAGGGAGCGGCATTCAGGGTCGAGACTCCCACGAAGAAGAACCATCCCACCCAGGCGGGTTGCAGGTAGTAGCTCTCGACGGCACGCGGCAGCCAGTGGCCGGAGGAGTACGAAGCCGTGATCAGCCACAGCCACATGAGGCCCAGCGTGGCAACCGGACGTGTGCCCCGAATCGCGAGCAGAAGCGGTGCGATGGCGACCCATGCGAGGAACTGAAGGCGCAGGGGTGGAAACGCGAGACCGTAGAGCACGCCGGATGCCAGCGTCGCGGCCATTCGCATCGCTGCCACCGGCCAATTGCGCTCTCCGGCGGTCACCTCAGAGGATCAACTCGCTCGGGATCCGATGCTTGATCTCGGCATGGAATTCGGGCAACCGTGACCAGTGCAGATCGGGATCGAGGTGGTGGGCCGTGTGATATCCGAGGTTGCAGGTGCGGAGGTTGTAGAGCGAGTCGAGATCATTGCGCGATGCGCGAAGTGGATCGTCGGATGCGAGGCCAGCGTGATGATAATGAGTGGCCTGGGCCTGGAGAAGGAGGGCTGCGGGAAGCGGAGCCACGAACACCAGCAGCGCGTTCACCGGGTCGACCACGATGAAGATGGCGAGTACCGCCATGCACACCCAGAACATGCGGAGGAATCTCCGAAAGATCGCCGGGTGGCTGCGTCCGATTCGGATCACATCTGGGTACATGTTCAGGAAGAGGACCCAGGCGAAGGCCCAGGGTTCCATCGTCGAACCGTCGTCACGGCGCCAACGGTTCGTGTCCTGTTCCTGGTCCATATAAGTTTCATGATGTCCGATGTTGTGATGAAGCGTGTACCCGTAGGGCAACATGCCGAGTTGCAGGAACATCATCACTTCGAACGCGCGATTGAGAAGCGGGCTGCGGAAGGTCTCCTGGTGATGGTGGTTGTGGCACATGCCGGCAAAATTGACCTGGATGCCCAGGAGGAGAACCACGGCCGCGATGACATGGACGGGGTCGTCGATGAACAGCAAGATCGTCAACTGTGCTGTGAACACCGCCAGCATGAGGGTCGTGGGGAAGAAATCGACCGGGTAGCGATAGATTCGTGCGAGCCGCCTGGAGCGCACAGTGCGAGACCACAGCTGGTGGGTGATTCGGTTCTCCGTGATCCAGTCGCAAAGTGCATCACTGCGGGAGGACGGGGTCATCGGCGTGGCCCTTCGATTGCTTCCGTGGCCGGTCTGAAGCGCGCCACCAGGTGATAGGCCTGTGTTCGGCGATGCTGCAGGAAGTGATGAGATCCCCACAAATAGAGGAGAAAGGCCCGCACCGATTGCTCGCCGAATTTGCTCGCGAGGTCCTCCCGCGTCCCCTCCAGACGGTTGGCCCAATCTCGGACGGTGTGGGCGTAGGATGCCGTGTCGTCCACCAGTTCTTCGATGTCGAGACCGGCACGGAGCCAGGCGTCGAGGAGGCGTGGAACATTGACATAGCGCGCGGTCCCGGGCCACACGTAACGCCGCATGAATGCGCCCACCTGGAAGCTCTCGCGCTGGGAACAGAAGTCGGCGTAGACGCCGCCACCGGGTGCCAGTGAGCTCGAAACGAAACGAGCCACGAATTCGTAATCGGGGAGGTGTTCGAGACTGCCCATCATGACGATGGCGTCGAAGGCCCGCTCGGGCCGGAAGTCGACCAGGTCCACTTTCTCGACAGCGCAGGGGAGCTGATGGTCTCGCACGAGTTCGCGAACGAAACGGTGCTGCTGCTCCGAGATCGTGATTCCGTGAACCGAGATGCCCTGGCGTCCGGCGTATTCGAGGAATCCTCCCCAACCGGCACCGATGTCGAGCACGCGCATCCCGGGTGCCAGCTCGAGCGCGTCGATCGCATATTGGAACTTGCGTGCCTGGGCTTGTGCGGAATCGTCGGAGGGGCTCTGGTAGAAGCCGTGCGAATAGGAGCGCCAGCGTTCGAACCACGGAAGGAAGAAGTCTACCGGGCGATCGTAGTGGAACGCGATCGAGTGTTGCTGGAAGCGGCGCCGGTCGCCGAAGCGATATCGCAGGGCGAAGGAGAGCTTGGCGAGCATCGAGGCTTCGAGATCCAGGACCTCCGCCACACGCATCGCCTCGCTGAGATTGCCTCGAACATCCACATCGCAATGCAGGTAGGCCTCTGCGAGCGCGAGATGGTCACCGCGAACCAGAGACCGGAACGCCGCACGCGTGGTGAATACCACCTTCGCTCGCTCCGGCGCCTGGCCGACGCGAATGGGTGCACCCTCCGGCGGCTCGATGAGTAGCCGAACGCCCATTCGTTCCAGCCGTCCGAGAAGATCGGCGAGTCGCGACACTTGGTTCACACTACACCACGTGGGCCGGTACGACTTCAATTGTGTCACCGATCTCCAGATTCAAGTCACGGGTCGATTTTCGCACTCGGCCCGACCGCAGCCGCGATCACAGCAGACGGCGAGCGAGCCTCCCCTTTACGCGTGATGTCGGCCGGTGATGGCACGGGCGATTCCCCCGACCAGCGTCCCGACCACCGCACCGGTGGCCAAATTCTGCTGCATTCAGGGTGGCCCACAGCCGGGGGTCGCGAGAGCCACGAAGGTCACGGGGAGCATCGTGAGTCCACCGATCAACGGGCCGCGCAGCAACCACGAATTGGGCCAGCTGGTGATGCCGACCAGAAAGCCGATGAGCAGGCGGGCGGAATAGAAAGCCCAGACCATGACCGATCCGCGCAGATAGAAGACATCGAACTTCTCCGGGATCGGCCCGTGGAACAGCATCGGCAACCAGCCGAGTCCGAGACCGAGCATGGTGCAGACGAATGGGTAGCGACGCCACATCGGCTGCACGCCGTCTTCGCCTGCCATTCACTCCCCCACGTCGACTCACCGCGTCCGATGCGAGCGCCCAGCGCGAATCCCATCTTATGCCCGATCCGGAAGCCGTTTCAACAGTTTCCGTGACCCGGGTCGCGCGAAAGATCGAACCCGTCGGGTGGGGACGTGGGATGCCCCCTCGCTCACGTCCCCGGCCGGAAGATCCAGGACGCCGGCCGCGACCCAGGGTTCCACGGACGCGAAATGCTCCTGGTACGCGAGCACGGCGGCGGCATCGACTCCCGTGTTTGCGCTGATGAGACCCTGCGAGCCATCATCGATGTGAGGACGGACGATGAGATTCGCTCCTCGGAGGTCGAGGGTCTCCACCAGGGCGTCGAGGAACTGCTGCCAGGCCGTGGGCCGGATCGCAGTCTCGTAGGCGAGGTCGATCAGATGCAGGAGGGATCCCGTGGAGTTCACGATTCCCATAAGATATCCCAACTGGCGACTCGAGTGGGCGGTCCGCCGGTGGGATCGTAGACCCTCGAGAACCGCCGCCAGTACTTCCCGAAAGGCACTGACCCGTCCGGCATGCTCGCATGCAACAGGGCTGACGCGCCCAGCGGCTCGCTCGGCGCCGACGTCTCGGGAAATCAGCCCTGCGAGCGTGCGCGCGTGACTCCGACCCCCGCGAGTGTAAGCACGAGCAGCGAGAGGCCGAATGGCGCCAGTACGGGGACGGCGCTTACGACGGTGATCGGCTCGTAGAGGGAGGGGTTGTCATTCTCGTTGCCATTACCGTAGTAGGCGGGCGCCCAGTAGTTCGGTGCTCCGTAGTAATGAAGGTAGTGGCCCGACACCGAGATCGCGGTACCGGTCGGCACGGTCGAGCCGCTGAAGTTGCTGTAGGTCCGGCCGAAGGCATCCGCGAGGACGTCCATCGAGATGGCGACCTCGATCACCTGCGGACCGCCGAAGCTCCCCGAGCGACCCGTCGCGATCGTACCGGCACCGTAGAGTGTGTCCATGTCGGCGATCATCTGATCGCGAGTCTGCAGGGCCTCGCTGCCGTTGTCGTTGTACTTGAATTTCATCGCCGTGTCGTTTGTGAAATCCGAATAATCCTCGGCTGCGAAGCTCCAGGCTCCGTTGTGGGTTGTCCCACCAACGACCGGCACGCCCCCCACGAGTCCGACATTGACCGCGAGCCCGGCCGATCCGGTGGCGTTGTCGATTCCATAGCCGACATAAAGGAAGTCGTCGTCGGCGCGCACGTAGCCGACCAAGTCGGAGGCCGGAGTCCCGCCCGTGTCGGAGACCACGAGTGCGTTCGCGGGATCCCAGTCACCGAGATCTCCGTCGGGAGGCGATGCCGCCACCGTTGTCGCCAGCGTCAGCAGCGCAATCGCTGCCATTCGCGAGACTCCGCGAACCAGAATCCGTGTCCTTCGCATGATCGACTCCACTCCTTCTTTCCACGCAGTCGTGAGGTCTCCGAGTCACCCGCCATCAGGTGAAGGGAAAACACTACAGAGCTATCGGCAGGCGGAGCTCGAATCTGACCAGTCTTTTCCCGCGGCGGCGGAGGACAGCGGGGAAGTGGGAGCAAATCTACGTCGACGTCAGCGTGCTCTATTACTCTCTCCCTAATTGCGAGGAAGCTCGTGCCCACGCAGATCACCCCCGATTCACACGTCGAGAAGCTCGCCGCCTGCTATCGCGAACATCCCGCCTGGCGTGACGCGGCTGGGTGGTTGTCGGGGGATGCGTCGAGCGCGGTGTACTTCAGTCATCGACCGGGGGAGGCGTGGCACCTCAGCCAAGGGAACGATGGAGCGGTGCTGCAACCCGGTAGTGCGGACGATCCGGATCTCGCTTTCTGCTTCACGCCCGCCGCGATCGAGCGCGTGGCTTCGGTGCAGGGCGGAATCGGCGATTTCGCGGTCGCTCTGTTCGAGTGCATCACGTCGGAGGATCCGGAACTCCGGGTCGGATTCCGCGTGGTGGCGCCCCTCACTCGCCTGTTGCGCCGCGGTTATGTCGGGCTGATGCTCGCGGCGGGTCCGAAGGTTGCGGCGTATGGGGCGCGGCACGGCATTCGCACGCTTGCTCAGCTGCGACGTCTGGTGCAGCAGTCACGCGCGGCGGGTCCGGCTGCGTGGGAGGTCCCGTGAAGGCGATGCTGCTCGAGGCTCCGGGTTCACCCCTCGTGCTGCGGGATCTCCCGGAGCCGGTGCTCGGTGCGCATGACCTGCTGCTCGAGGTGCTCGCATGCGGCGTCTGCCGCACCGACTTGCACGTCGTCGATGGCGAACTGGAGCAGCCGAAGCTCCCGATCGTTCCCGGACACCAGATCGTCGGACGGGTTCTCGCACTTGGGGAGCGAGTCGAGGAGTTTGCGGCCGGTGAGCGTGTCGGCGTGCCGTGGCTCGGCGGCAGCTGTGGACGCTGCCGCTACTGCGAGAGTGAACGAGAGAACCTCTGCGACAGCGCCCGCTATACCGGCTACCAGCGCGACGGCGGCTTCGCCGAGCGCTGCGCTGCGGATGCCCGTTACTGCTTCTCGCTCCCCGACGACACCCCCGACGCGCAGGCTGCGCCGTTGCTATGCGCGGGCTTGATCGGTTATCGCGCACTCCGCATGGTGGGTGATGCGCGCAGGCTCGGCTTCTACGGGTTCGGTGCGTCGGCCCACATCCTCGCGCAGATCGCGCGCTACGAAGGCCGCGAGGTCTTCGCGTTCACGCGTCCCGGTGACGAAGCGGCCCAGAATTTCGCGCGCGATCTCGGAGCCGTCTGGGCGGGCTCCGCTGAAGCCGCGCCACCGGAGGAGCTCGATGCCGCGATCGTATTCGCGCCGGTCGGAGCTCTCGTGCCGGCCGCATTGCAGGCGGTGTGCAAGGGCGGGGTGGTGGTGTGCGCGGGGATCCACATGAGCGACATCCCGTCGTTTCCGTATTCGATTCTCTGGGGCGAGCGGCAGCTGCGCTCGGTGGCGAATCTCACTCGCCGCGACGGCGTCGAGTTCTTCGAGATCGCGCCACGGGTGCCGATCCGGACGCAGGTTCAGATCTATCCGCTCGCAGACACGGGCCGCGCGCTCGATGATCTGCGCCACGGGCGCTTCAGTGGGGCAGCAGTCATCAGCGTTTGATCCTTTGGCCGCCGGGTTCGTGCCCGTGCCGGCGATCGATGCCGGCTCGGCAGGGCGAGGGGGGGGCGTGAATAGATTCCGGGTCGGTCCTTGAAACGTGCGAACCCGGGCTTACCTTACACTCGTTTACAACACCACGTCAGTGGCCGAGCCGGCTCGCCACAGACGTCGGCAGTCAGCGGCCGGGCCTCGATGGAGGATCTTGTGGTAGCCAAGAAGAAGACGACGCGGAAGAAGGCAACCCGGAAGAAGACCACGAAGCGGACGCCGCGAAAGAAGACGGCCAAACGGAATGCGGCAAAACTCCTCAAGGCGGCCGATCGCGAGCTGACGGCCCTCGCCAAGCGAATCGACAAGCAGATCGACCGCATGGGCAAGGAGATGAAGAAGGCCGAACGGCAGGCTGCGCGCGAGACTGCGAAGCTGCTGCGTCAGGCGCGCACCAAGCTGGACAAGCTGCCGGTCAAGGGCTCGAGCGATTGGAACAAGTTCCTGCGACAGAGCAAGAAGGACTTGTCGAAGACACTCGGGAAACTCGAGCGCACGGTGAAGCCGAAGCCCGCGCGCAAGAAGAAGGCGACCAAGAAGAAGGCTGTGGCCAAGAAGCGGGCTCCGGCGAAGAAGAAGTCGACCCGAAAGAAGAAATCGGCCTAGGCGGGAAACGCTTCGCGTTTCCGGGGGACGACACGGAAGCACCGGCCGCGGAGCGGCCGACGCGCGGCTAGAAGAGCTTTGCCGGGAAGGGCGTCCCGTAGCGGTTTCGTTGGGCGACCTTGACGACGGTCTGTCGAATGCGTCCGTCGAGTTCGGCCAGGTGCGTGAGCGCGCGTGCCTGGATGCGGTCTCCGTCCTGACCGAGGCCGCGGCTCTCGACGATACGCAGCAACACCATCTGCGTGTCGTACTTGACCGCAACGCGCATCCAAGTCTGTTCGCGCTCGTATTCGGCGAACACGAGACCCGGTTTTCGGCTCGCGAAGGCCCACGGATTGCCTGCGCGGCGCACCCCGGGTGGGTCGCCGACGATCTTCGTCAGCAGGTCGTCGGAGATCTTCTGGCCGGGTGCGAGAGCCGGTGTTCGCTCGGGTGCGGCGATCGCCAGCAAGATCGCGAGCTCGATGTCGCGGGCGTGGATGCCATAGCGGACGTCGATCGGCTGGAGGCTGGTATTGAGGGTAGGCGTCTCGGGTGATAATGAGACGGGTGGGAGCCCGCACGCGAGCGCGCAGGCCGCCAGCAGGATTGCCGCCGTGTTGACGCGTTTTGCTCGACGTAGTGTCGTGAAATCGCTCGGCACGCTGCCTCCGTCTCCCGGTCGAGAATATGCCGGAACCCCGAGTCTGATTCAGCGGCCTTCCGGGATCGCTGCTGAAGGCCGCGATGCCGTCTTCGCGAGGACGCGGAAAATTGGGGCTAGAATAGAATGCCCGGCAACAGCGGTTGGTCCGAAATCTCGGATCGTCGCGGCTGAAAGAGGAAAGACATGAGCGCTCAGCGAATCTTGATCACCGGCGGTGCCGGCTTCCTGGGCCGGGCGATCCTACGTGAGCTCGCGCGCTCACCGCTCGAAGAAGTCCGGGTCTTCGATCTCGAACCGGTCGACGTTGCCGGAACTCCGGCCCTGGTCTCGATCGTGGGTGACGTCTGTGACCCCGAAGCATTGCTCGCGGCCTGCCGCGGCGTCGACGTGGTCGTGCACGCGGCCTCACTCGTCGACTGGGGCCACTCGACGCCCGAGCGGCTCGCCGAGGTAAACGTCGGCGGCAGCAAGAACGTGGTGCGTGCCTGCCGGGAGGCCGGCGTTCGCGGGCTCGTCTACACCAGCTCGATGGACGTCGTCTGCGGTACCGGGCCCGTCGTGCGGGCGGACGAAACCACGCCGTATCCCGAGGTCTTCGCGAACGAGTACTCGCACAGCAAGGCGCTCGCCGAGCAGGTGGTGCTGCGGGCGAACGGTCCCGACCTGTCCGTCTGCGCGCTTCGGCCCTGCGGCATGTTCGGCGAAGCCGATCCCTATCATGTCGTGAACGTGCTGCGTCTGCTTCGCGACCGAGGGCTGCCGTTTCGGGTCGGCGACGGAAGTGCGGCGTTCCAGCACGTCTATGTCGGCAACGTCGCGCACGCACACGTGCTCGCGCTCCGACAGTTGCTCGATCCCGGTGCCGCCATCGCTGGGCAGAGCTATTTCATCACCGACGATTCGCCGGCCGTCAATTTCTTCGACTTCATGGATCCGATCGTCACGGGGCTGGGCTATTCGCTGCCTCCCAAATCACGCAGCATCCCGTATCCTGTCATGCTCGCACTCGGCGCCGTGGTCGAAGCTGCCGCCGCGGCGCTCCGCCCGATTCACCGCTTCACCCCAACGCTCACGCGATCGAGTGTGCGCTTCGTCTGCCACGACCACACCTTCGTCGGCGACAAGGCCCGGCGGGATCTTGGCTATGTGCCGATCTACTCCGAGGCCGATGCGATCAAGCGCACGATCGCATACTTCCAGGAGCACCCGGTCGGATCGTAGAGCGGCGCAGCATCATCGCCCGAGCTGGTGATCGACGAAGTGCCCGATGCAGCGGTTGTACCAGGGCGAGTCTTCGCCTCGGTCGTGGAAGCCCACGTGCCCGCCGCCGCGGGGCAGCAGCGGCACGAGCCGCGCGTTCCGCTGCCACGGGTAGTCGGTGTAGGCGGTCTGCGGAATCCAGGGATCGTCGAGTGCGTGGATCAAGAGCGTCGGGACGTCGATTTTCGCGAGAAAACGCCGTGCGTGATTTTCGTGATAGTAGTGTTCGGCGTCGCGGTAGCCGTTGCGCGGTGCGACGATGTAGTCGTCGAATTCGTAGATGCTGCGAGCGGCCGTGAGGCGTTCGCGCTCGTGCTCGGAGACTGCGGTTGTGCCTCCGAAACACTCTGCCTTCATCGCTTTCAGCAGGTGGCGGTGGTACAAATGATTGCGCGGTGCGAGAAATCGCCGGGAGGCGGCCGCGAGGTCGATCGGTGCCGAGACCGAGGCCGCTGCACGCACCGGGAACTCACGGCCGTACTCGGCGAGGAATTTCAGCAGCATGTTGCCGCCGAGTGAGAAGCCGATCAGCACCAGGCCCGCCGCGACGAGTTCGTCCTCGAGCGTGCCCAGTGCGTCGTGCAGGTCGAGGCTGCGGCCGGCGTGGTATTGGTAGCGACAGTGTTCTCTCGATGGCCCGGCGCCGCGGAGATTGAGGCGAAGCACGGGATGGCCCCGCGTCAACCAGAAGTGTGCGCTGAGCTGCATGTAGGGGCTCGCCTCGCAGCCCGAGAGTCCGTGGATCAACACCACGAGTGGGGCATGCCGTGGGGTGGGGGGAAGCTGGAGTCTCCCCGCGAGGGTATCGCCGGTGCCGTCGTGGAGCGGCAGAAGTACACGCCGGTCGCCGGCCGCGAGCTCGCTGTCGCGACGCTCGCGAACCGCATTTCGCAGGGTCTGGAGGTCCGGCCCCCACCAAGGGGCTCGCGGACGGAACTCGGGAAAGAGCAGGGTCATGGGTCTCCGCGATGAGGTACCGGCCGGTGATTCACGACGCGGCGGCTCGTCGCCATGATGAGCCCGACGAAGCTACCGCGAATGCCATTGAATCGGTCGCACGCTGGCACGTCTCCGCAGTGGAGTCGAGCGGGAGGCTGCGATCAGCGGCACGCGCCGGCTCGGCGTCGTGGAGTGTGGAAGCCCGCCCCGGCTCTCGTCCAGAACGGGGCAGCACTCGCCACCCGGGTGCGGAGGTTCCGGCGTTCGGGCTGCGATAGTGAGGGGTAGTCGTCGCGTTGGTGCGTCTCGTGGCGTATCAGCCGCTCGTTCGAGAACTTCGGCGGCCGTTCGACCAGCCGGCATACTGGTCCGGGAAGTGCAATCAGATGTCTCGGGGTCAGCCGATGATCTCGGGGACGAGGAGGATCGGCCATGTTGGTGCGGGGTGTCGAGCTGAACGTCGACATCCAGGGGAGCGAATCGAGCGACGCGTTCTTCTGGGGTCACGGGCTGATGGGCAGCATGGCGCAGGAGGACACGGCCGGGATGCTCCCCTGGGCGGGGCTCGAGGATGCACACCGGGTCGTTCGCTGGGATGCGCGGGGCCACGGGAGATCCGATTCGACTCCCGATCCGGAAGACTATCGCTGGGAAGAACTCGCGGCTGACCTCTGGGCTCTGGCCGACAAACTCGCGGTCGAGCGAGCCGTGATCGGCGGCGTGTCGATGGGTGCTGCGACCGCGCTGCACGCTGCGGTCGCAGCACCCACGCGCGTGAGGGGCCTCGTGCTGATGGCGCCGCCGACTGCGTGGAACTCGCGCGCTCGCCAGGCACGGTTCTATCGCGGTCTGGCGCGGCTGGTGGGTACCATCGGACTCGGGCCGATCTCTTGGCTCGGCGATTTCGCCGCACGAGCGGTTTCGAACCAGGGTCTCGCCGCGATCCAACGCTCCGTGACGCAGAACATGCGTCGCGCGGATGCACGATCCGTGCAGCTCGCACTGCGCGGTGCAGCGCTCTCGGACCTGCCCGAACTCGACCGGGTCGCCCGACTGCATGTCCCGACGCTGATCCTGGCCTGGAAGCAGGATCCGAGTCACCCGCTAGCGACCTCGCAGGCTCTCGCGGAGCGAATGCCCAACGCGGAGCTACACGTTGCGCAGAACTTCGACGACATTCGGTGCTGGTCGTCTCGTGTGCGAGCTTTTCTCGCGACCCTGTAGCATCACCGTCGACAGCGCCGCTGCGCAGCACAGGCCCGCGACCGCGAAGACCTCTCGGTAGCCGGAGGTTTCTGCGAGCACTCCGAGCGCCGAGGCCGCGAGAGCAATGCCCAGGTTGAACCAGGCCTGGAGCAGCGCGAGCGCCTTGCCGCGCGCGCGTGCATCGAGTGGTTCGACTACCAGCGCGCTGAAGGTCGGATAGAAGATTCCATGCGCCAGGCCGAAGCCGGCGCCGATGATTCCGAGCCCGAGCGTCGAAAGTTCCATCATCGAGAACGCGGCGAGAGTGTAGAGCGCGAGCGATACGATGGAGAGGCGTCGGCGACCCCAACGGTCGCCGACGGTTCCGAAGGCCAATCGCGCCACGACCGCTGCGAGTGCGTAGTTGACGAAGAACACGCGCACCTGAAGGATGCCGAGTTCGAGCGCGTAGAGCTGGTGGTAGACGAAGAGCGCGGAAAACGCCGCGCCGATGCACGCCATGACCAATCCGCCCCGGCATTGGTCGGCGCGAAATGCGAGTGCCGCGGTCGACGTCGGCGCTCTGCGAATGTGTCGTGCCGGGCTCTCGCGGAACCCGAGTCCGAACAGCGCGCACACCAGTGCCGCAGCCGCGGCCGCAGCGAAGGCTGCGGGCCAGCCCGGACCCGCGGCGAGTTCTTCGACCACGGCTGGTGCGACTGCGTTGGCGGCGAGGCCGGTGAGCCCGAAATAGCCGAGGGCTTCGCCCAGTCGTTCGTCCGGCGCGAGGTCGACCGTCATCGCCGAGCCCGCGACGAACACCATCGCGAAGGCGATGGCCTGTACCATCCGCAGCGCGTAGACGAACGGGCCCATGGTATCCGCAACCGCAAACGCGATCGATGCGACGGCCATGAGCAGGCCGCCGACGATGATCAAGGGCTTGCGGGCGCAGCGATCGACCAGGATTCCCATCCCGATCATCAGGAATGCCGTCACGAAGCTCGTGACGGTGGCGAGCCTGCCGATTTCCGCCGCTCCGGCGGCGAGTTCGGTGGCGAGGAAGGTCGGCAACAGGAAGAACGCCGAGAATGCGAATCCGAAGCAGGCCTGGCACGCGAGCACCAGTGCGAAGCGCGGGGTCATCAGGGCCGGCCGGTCGCGCCGCGACCGGCCGGGCGGTGGTCGTTCGTGTGCACGGGATGTTGAGGGTAGGGGGGTGATTCGTTGCGACATGCTGGGCTCCGCGGTGCCGCCCCGCGGAGTCGCCTCGCTTCTAGTCAGTGCCCCAGAATGCGAAAACCCCCTCCGTCGGATTGGCTGGAGAGGGTTGTGGTCTGGACTCTGTGAATCTCGCTACAGCTCTCCGGCTCTTCCGTCGCACCAAATGGCGTGGGCGACGGTGACGTCGACGAACGACTTGAGACGGCGAGTCTGCATCCGATCCATGATCTCTGATTAGGGTACCCGCCGGTCGGCGTCAACGGCCGCGACGTGAGAAATCGTCTACCCTGGGTCGGTCCCCCTCCCTGATCTGGGAGACCCGTTCCGATGACCCGCACACTCTCTTTTACCTTGCTGGTACTCGTTGCGCTCGCGGCCTTCGCTGCGCATCGGCTGCTCGAGGCGAGCCTTGCCGCGGACGTCTATCGTGAGCGCCTGATGGAGTTGTCCGCCGATTACGAGCAACTCCGCGGTCGCTATGACGAAGCCGTGCGGCGAACCGCGGTGACGGAGCTCGTGGTAGCCGACGGAAAGTTGTCTGTCGTGATTCGGACCGCGGAGGGAGAACTGAAGTCGTTCGAGTCGCCGTTCGATCCCAGCCGCGAAATCTATGTCGACTATGTGGTTCGCGACGGGCGGCTCTGGATCCGCCGGCTATTCGACGACCGCACGCCACCGGGTGAGGGCATGTCGATCGATCCACGCCTCATCGATGTCGACTGGGAGACGGTCGGCGAGGGCTACGGCAAAGCGGCCTATCGCGCACTCGGCGAGGGGCGGTGGGTCGTGGAGGTGACCGGCGATGGCTCGCTCGGACTCGCGCGGCGCGACCCCGAAGAGGTGGTGGAGCTCGCGCCCCCGCCGCCGGTGCGCGAATACGAGCCGGTGGCTGAGACGGTCGAGTCGGTACTGGGATCGATTCGCGCGAGCGAGGCCTTCCGTGCTCTTGCGCGGCAGATCGAGCGCGGCGTCTAGGTCGGGCTTCTAGGCGGCTTCGAGTGCCGCGACGACGGTGGGCTGCGGTACGCCGAGGATGCGTCCGATGTGCACCAGGCTCCTGCCGCAGCGTCGCATGCGGCGGGCTCGCGCGACCTCCCGTTGCCCCATCGGGCTCGGGTCGCTGGCGAGATTCGCCGCGAGGCAGACGGCGCACATGCCGAAGTTGCATTCGGCTTTGCCGCGCAGGCGGCCGTCCCCGATAGGGATTGCCATGCCGCACCATGCGCAGAGGTTCTTCATGGTGGGAAGGTGGCGGTGCGCGATCGTCGGGTGGCGGAGATTTCTTCGAAAACCTCGGCGGCGGCCTGTGGCTTACGCTGACGCACTTATGAGTCGAGTGTGCGGGGTTTTGGCATCAGATAGCCCGCTGGCTCGATGCGTTGTGGGCATGCGCGTGGGTGTCGCAGGATCAGTAGCGGTTGGGGTCGACGCGTAGGTAGACGCCCTCGGCTTCCGCAACAACCGTTCCTGCGGCGTCGAGCGACGCGTTGCAGAAGACCTTGCGTCCATCGACACGCTCGATTCTACCGAAGCAGTGGAGTCCGTCGACCGCGAGCGTGATGCGCGGGCTACTCGCCAGGCGGTCCCGCAGTGGTTCCAGCGCCGCGGCGATTGCGGCGAAATCGCCGTCGTCTGCGTCGGCTGTGGTGATTTCGTGAACCAGCTCCCGCAGGCATTGGGCGGCTCGGCGGCGCTGGTCGAGAGGCTGGTCGGTCATGGTCGCTCGCAACGGAAAATCATGGTTCCTCTCGCTCGTCGGGAGGCGCCGCAGGATACCAAAAGGGCGATCCGACGTTGCTGCCTGACGGAATTGCGCTTGACAGTCGCAGGTGGAGGACCGATTCAATGGTGTGTCCCGCGATCCTTCGGAAGCTCCGGCGATGCCAGAAAAGACCAGCCCGTATGCACGCCTCATCGATGCAGCGGAGGAGTGGATCTATCGGCTGAACGAGAGCGATCACTGGATCTTCCGAATCTACGATCGGTTCAACGAGCTGTACGCGTCGCTCTTCATGCGCGGGGTGCGCGAGCGCGGGTCGTGGCTGGATCGGGCGGTGGAGTGCAGCGACGGCTCGCCCGCACGCGTTCGTTTCCTGACGCCCGACGACGAAGAAGCGCTCGTGGGCCTGCTCGCGTCGCTGGCTGCACGTTACATGCCCCCCCATGCGCGCGACCGTGATACGGCTGCGCGTGCGCTGCGCCGTCGATCGTACCTGCCGTATGGCATCTTCATCGGCGACCGGATGGTCGGATACCTGCTGCTCCGGTTGTTCTTTCCGTGGCGTGTCGTCACGGGGATCTGGACACTTCCCGAAACGCACAACCTCGGGTTGGCGCAACTGTGTCTGCGGCAGACTTGTGACTTTTCGCGCAGCGAGAAGCTCGCCAATTACTGCACCATTCCCATCGACAACCACAATTCCCTGCGGGTCGCGCTCGGCGTCGGCTGGTGGAAGTTGCGGACCAATCGCCGTTTTCACGTATTGGTGTGGAAGTAGCTGGACGAATATCGCGACGGTCGGCGACTACTTCTGTTTCGAATGGTGGTAGTAGGCGGGTTGCAAGATGGGTCAGGCCGGGTCTGTGTGGGGGGGGGATCTCCGCGCGAGGTGTCGCCACTCGATGGGGCGCAAGGCGTGTGTCAGCAGTCGATCGTGGTCGCACCGTGAAGGGCGCGGCATTCCGCGTCGAAGTACAGATCCATATAGGGCTGGTGGAACGACTGAGGTTTGCCCGGCGTGCAGCTGCCGTTCATCTCGATGCCGAGGGCTTCCGCTTCGGCGAACGGCATGCCGAGCTTCAGCCGGCGCCAGGCGCTGCAGAAGCGATCCGGCGAGTCGTCGGCTTTGGCAGCAAGGAAGGCCTTCGCCTTTTCTCGGATCGCTTCTTCGTCGGATGCGATCGCAGACGCAGCGTTCAGCGGGCCAAGGGTCAGGAGGAACGCGAATGCCAGGGAAATCGTCTCGAAATTCCGCTTCATATCATTCCTCTCGATGTCGCCCAGGCAGCGGGATCAGTTCGGTGACGGTGCCGCCGGGGCCACGCCGGAGACCAGGTCGAGCTCGAGGTCGAACGACTGCCAGGCCTTGCCGCCTTTCTTGTCGACGACCTCGATCCGCGTCGAATGCGTTCCGGTCTGCTGCTTGCTCGGCTGCCAGGAAACGAGTCCGCTGGTTGCGTCGATCCGCATGCCTCCGGGGCCTTCGACCAGTCGATACTCGAATCCCTTCTCGTCGTCCGGATCTTCGATCAAGACCTGGTATTGGAGCGCGCCCTGTTCGTCGAAGCCGCCCGGCGCTGAGGTGATCGTGGGTGCTGCGTTCGTCACCTCGAACGGTTTGCTCTCGAGTGGTTCGCTCGAAGAGCTACCATCCGAGGCCACGACGGTGAGGTCGATCCAGTCGCCGCGACGGAACTCACTCTTCGGCAGCGTGTTTTCATCCGCGAAGGAACGGGCGCCGTTGATGCGCCAGGTGTAGCGGAATTCGATCTCGTCATTCTCGATGTCTTTCGCTCGTGGTTTCGCGACGATGTCGTGACGGACGGTTACCTCGCCGAACGGCTCGATCACGATTCCGACGATCACGGGAGCCTGGTTGCCGCGGTCGGTCCGCCTTTCGCTCGCCGGCTTTCGTGATTCGCCGAGTGCTTGGGGCGTCGTCTCCGTGGGTTCCGCTCGAGTCGTCTCGGTCGTGGCTGCGGGCGGCGGGGCTCCCATGGCACGGCCTGGAGTGATGACGGTCACGTCGTCGGAGCCGCAGCCGCTGAGAGTGACGATCAGCAGCACGCTCGAGAGCACGATGCGATGGATGGCCATCCTGATTCTCCCACGCGGACTTCCCCTCCGCGAGCTTGCGTGGCATCCGGCCACTAGTTGTTGAATGCGTGGCAACGCTCGGCGCTCGCCTGGAGGTGAGCCGTCGCGCCGCCCGGAGCCGACCCCTGCACGCGCATGTTCCAGACGGTGTAGAGGTAGACCGCCTGCCCTTGCTCGATGCTCGAATCGAATTCGGCGCAGGGCTCGGCGGAAGCAATCATGCAGATCTCGTTGGTCGGCGCGTTCGGGTCGGCCCGATACGACACGCCGTCGCCCAGACTGGTGTCGGAAAGTGTGGCATCGAGGCAGTCGTTGGGGGCGAGGGCGTTCCCGACGATCTCGCTGCGGAGGATGTTGAGGCTATCTGCGATGCCCGCATCCGCCGCGTAGATTGCCGAGCGCGACAGATTCTGAAAGCCCGCCGACTGGCGGTCGCGCATGACCGTGTCGAGCGATGCAAAACCGATCATGCCCATCAATACGGCGAAGATCATCGCAACGAGCAGGGCCGAGCCTGCTTCCCGCTTCTTCCGGTCCAGGTGTTCCATGTCCAACCTCAATCCGCCTGGATGTTTCGCAGGCGCACGGTCGTGGTGTGCAGCCGGCGTCGACGTCCGTCGTCTCCGGCAATGTCGGTGTCCCGGTTTTCGGTCTGCTGCCCGGTTCCGGCGTTGTTCGGGCGGTGCAGGTCGTCGGAGCCGGTACGGAGAATGAGGTTGAATCGAATCTCTCTCAGATTCTCTCCTACGGAAGCTGACGGGTCGTAGTCGACTGTCGAGGTGCCGCGGTACTCGCCGGCATCGACCTGTCCGTCTTCGTCGTCATCGTAGAAATACGCCACCTGAAGATCCTCGACGTTGGTCGCCATCAATTGGCCGTTGCGGCGCAACTGGGGCGGCGGGCCATCGCTCTGGATGTAGGCATGCGCGGGCACGAGAATGAGGTTCTCTCCGATCGTTGCGGCTGCGCCGAAATCGTTCAGGAAGTTGACGCTGACATTCTGAGGCGTGGAGGTCTTGATCGCGGTGATGCTGCCGCAGCGCACGCCGCGGTCGGTGTTTGCGGTATCGACCAGGATTGCACCGCCACCGACCTGGAAATCGCTGTCGGTGGTGCCGTCCGCGTCGATGTCGTAGGTCGCCTGTCCGTCGATCACGACGTCGTCCACCGAGACCACATCGGGTGTTCCCGACACGATGCTGGACACGTCGGCACCGAGATCACCCGTAGCCAGCGTGCTGGTCAGCTCGTCGATGTTGCGGATCGCGTCTGCATCGCTCAAGAAGAGCTGGTCGCTGCCGTCGTCGGCGTCGGCACCGCAAGCTGCCGCAGCGGGGGGAACCATGAAGCCCGCGTTGCGGATGTCGCGCTCGATCAGCGATCCGATGGCGCGGCTGTTCTGCTGTGTCTCGGAGATCTGCTCGACGTTGAGGTAGGTCTGCTGCTGAAAGGTGAACGTCGCCGTGGTGTAGAGGATGATCATGAACGTGATCGCCACCGCGACGAGCAGTTCGATCAGGCTGAAGCCCTCGGAATTTCGCTGTCGGTCGCGGTTCAACAACTGGCGTCTCCCCAGTTGAATCGCCGGGTCTTCAGCTCGAGCGTCTTGGGGGCCGGGCGGTCGGTTTCCTCCCAGCTCACGCGAACCGAGACGTCGCGCAGACACGGATCCGGGTTGCCCCCGACGACGACATCGCTGACGAGCCACTGGATATTGTAAGAGTGCTCGGTTGTGGTACCCCCGCCACCGGGGACGTTCACCGTCCGGTTGACAGTCGAAGCTGCGCCGTTCCATGAGGGGTTGGTCCAGGTTCCGATCGCCTCGGCGGTGTCGAGCTCGCTCCAGGGGATGCGCCGTATCTGCTCGATGTAGGCTCCCGCGGTTGTTGAGGCATCCTGGCTATGTCGGCCGGCCGAGCCCTGCCGGAATGCCTGGAGCTGCATCGCCGCGAGCGTCAGCAAGCCGAACGCGAGTACCGTCATCGCGATCATCGCCTCGATCAGAGTGAATCCGCCGGCGTGCCGGACTCCGCGCAACATCAGCCGTGGCTGCTCGATATGAGTCGAAGCTCGCATCATTTCTTCCATTGGCCGGCGCTCGGAATCCAAACATGGGTTCGCGTGGTTCCGACATTCGAGAGCACGATCGCGTAGTCCCGGAGCGTGTTCGTCAGATAGATCGCGCCACCGCCGAGCCCGAGCAGGCCGATCGCGTCGCAGGCTCCGGCGTTCGGAGTGAAGAGACGAGGGATTCCATCGGGCTGGAACAGCACCCAGGTGGCGGGATTGCTGGCGCTGAGCGACGCGTCGGTGAAGCTCGAGCCGGTATCGACCTCGCCGGATGCGGCGCCTGAGTCGTAGGGCGCCGCGGTGCCGTTTGCGAGCGTCGACGTAGTGCCCCACACGACACCGTTCACCGCGGTGATGGAGTGCCGGACTTCACCCGCGTCGATGGTGCAGTTCGCAGTGGCGGGCAGGCCATCGTCGACGATGACGATCGGATCGGTGGCACCCAGGCTCTGCTGGAAGATGACGAGATGCGTGTTGCCGCTTCGGATCGCTTCCGAGCGCGCGAGAAAGAACGCGTCCGCGACTGCGCGCGCGGCTCCCTTCAACCGCTGGTTGCTGATGGCTCCGTTGAAGGCGGGCAGTGCGACCACGACCAGGGCACTGACGATCGCGAGTACGATCCCGAGTTCGATCAGGGTCATGCCTGATTGCCGTCGTGTCTCCACACTCATCCTCCAGCACCGGGGGACCCCTCGGCCGAACGCGGCCGGTCAAGGACTCCACGCAGCTAGTTTCGGCCGGACGGCCGAGATTCTTGATGTTTCGAGCGACTCGCAGCGAGCGGCGCCCGACGGACCGCGAGCGTCTCTCATTGACGCGATTCGCCCCTAGTTGCACATGCGCGACGCTGTAGCGCTGCGAACTGCGGGTCAGGCGGGTTTCGTCGCTCACGCACACGCAACTGTTGTGCGGAATCCCGGAGGGCCGAGCGGAGAAGGCGTTTCAGTGATTGAGGCGTTCGCCCCTCACTTCGGGCTCTAGTTGCCCGAAAGGACGGCCGATATGAGAGGAGCCCTCAACGCACCTCGAGGAAGAAATCATGTTCGGCACCCGATCGACCCCCCGGATCCCCTCGACCCCGCGCTCGACCGCACTCGCGGCCCTCGCACTCGCGCTGCTCTTTCCCGGCCCGGACGGACGCGCGAGCGACACAGATCTCTTTCGCGTCAGCGTCCCGCCCAACATCCTGCTGATGGTCGACAACTCGAGTTCGATGTCGAATCAGGTATGGCATTCCGATTTCAATAGCCTGATCGTCGAGAGCGGTGTCACCAAGCCCGCGAGCGAGCAGACGGAGTGTGAGTACTTTCGCAACACGGTCGGTGTGGGCAAGTACAAGATCTACATCACCGCCAAGCGGTTCTCCTACAAGGACACGAACGGCAGGACCATGCGCTACCGCTCGGGTACCGATAAATGGTGGGAACTACTGTTCCCGATCATGCACCCCGACGGCAGCGAGATGTACAACGACATCGATGCAGACGGTGTTCAGGACGCCGGCGAAGAAGACCTGTACTACCGCTTCCCCGATCCAACGCAGAGTGACACCAATTGGAATAACCAGACCAACAGCGAAATGAAACCAGTCGTCGACTGGCAGGGAAATCATCTCTGGTACGACGCCGACGGTGACGGAATCCAGGAAGCCGGCGACCGCGACCTCTACTACCACCTCAAAGCCAGCAACGCTATCAGGGGCACGGCTGCGAAGATCGTCTCGCGAATTACGAGTGTGGGCGAAGCCCTCGCCGCGCGCATCGATCCGATGACGCTCGAGATCCAGAATTCGGACATCTGCGGCACCGATGCAACGGGATGGTCGCTCTGGGACGGCAACGACCCGCTCGCCGCGACTCCGGGCGGCAAGGTGATGAATATCAGCGGCGAATATCTCGACTTCCTCTTCAGCTCCTTTGGCGCGACCGCTCGGGCGGGGACATTTGCGCCGACCGTGGGCAACGACGGCATCCGCACCAAGACCGATTGCGTGACGCTGATCGGGTCGGAGACCTCGACTTACGAGACTTATCGCAGGAGCCGAATCCAGGCTCTCACATTGATCCTTCGGACGGTGATCTGTGAGGTGAATCAAGTCGGCAATGTGCGTTTCGGCTTCGCGCAGTTCCGATTCGCGGGCAAGTCCGGCGACGACAATGGGGGCTACGTCGCCGTGCCGATCGAGGATTGGTTCGAGTCCGACGGGGTAACGCAGAAGACTTACTCGCTTCACGGAAGCACCGACACGCACGAGAACCACCTGCGCCGCGTGATCCGCACCTCGGCCCCGGACGCCCAGACGCCGCTCGCCGAATCGATGTTCCAACTCTACAGCTACTTCATGAGCCGCGAGGTGGACGAACTGCCCGAGGGCCGGGATTGGGAGGGCAATACCACCGGCGTGACGTTCCCGGTCTACAACTACGACATGTCGCTCTACGACGCGCTCGCGGGTTACGACGCCGACGTTGACTCCTTCCCCCCGAATCTCGAGGATGTCGGAGGCCGCTACGTCGGCCCGGTCCCTCTCGATCCGACCGATGACGCGGATAGCGACGCAGCGCCTGATCCGTTGCTCTACCCGTGCCAGAAGAACTTCGTGCTGTTCATTACGGACGGGGAATCAGCCGGTGACGATTTCACCGACAACGACGACAAGATCAACGCGCACTTCAACCCCACCCCGGCAATCGACACTCACACCGATATCGGCTACTCGGACTTCCTGGACCTGATCGGAGATCACTACCGCGCCGATGCCATCGGTACGGCGGACGAGGACGAAACGCCGAGCGGCACGAAGACCGCGTACATGGACGACATCGCCTACTTCATGAACCGCTGGGACTTCCGGCCGGACGAAGACGACATGCCGGGCGTGCAGACGATCGACACCTACACGGTCGGTTACTCGCTCGATTCCTCCTTGACCGGCGTCGTAACGACCGCAGAGAAGGCCGCGCTTCGCGGCAACGGCAGCTATTTCGAGAGTTCGGATGCAGACGCCCTGGCCGATGACATCATCGAGGCGATCACCGAGATGATCGACAAGGCCCAGTCCTTCACCTCGGCGACGGTTCCCGCCAGCCGCACGACCGATGGCAACAATTTCTATTCGAGTTACTTCCTGCCCAAGGACGATTCCGGCTTCTGGGAAGGCCACCTGAAAAATTTTGAGTTCTCGGCGTCGGGCGACATCCTGACGCCCACGGGCACCTGCGCGACGGGCTCGGACATCGCTGCGACGCCGCCCTGCGACAGTGGCTCGCTGCGAACGTTCGAGGACGGCTTCTGGGATGCCGCGGAAGAGGTCCCCGATCCCGCCGATCGGAAGCTATTCATCGGGTTCGGCGGCACCGACTTCCTGGTGCAGCCGTACGAACTGGATCCCGCCTCGGGGACCGAAGCGGTCTGGGCGATCCTGCACGAACTCGCCGTTGGGGCGGACGACCTCGTATCTCCATACGATTCCCTGGGCTCTCCGACGGCGATCGAAATGATGGAGGCGCTCCACGAGGTCATGCGTGGCTGCGAATTCGGCAGCTCGCCATGCGCGCCACGGGTCAACGACGCCGGCAAGAAGATCTATCTCGGTGACATCTTCCACTCGAACCCCGCTGTCGTCGGCTCGCCGAACGCTCCGATCAACGAGGCGTCGTATCGGGAGTTTGCGCGCTACTACCGTAAACGGACGCGGGTGATCTACGCCGGCGCCAACGACGGTTTCCTTCACGGCTTCCACGCCGGCACCTGGCAGGACTACGAGGACGACGGCATCACGCCCCTCATTCCGCCGCGCCACGACCGCGGCACGGGCGAGGAACTGATGGGCTTCATTCCGGACGGTGTCCGAACGAAGATCAAGAATCTCCCCAAGGTGGATTCGTTCCCGCGGACGATGGAGACGGTCGACGGCTCGCCGATCGTCGCGGATGCGTGGTTCTATCGCGACGTGACGGCGGGTGAGATGGGCGCTGTGAACCCCTTGTCGACACCGGACAACCTCGAGAAGGCGCGCTGGCGAACCGTGCTGATGGTCGGCCTGCGCGACGGAGGCATGTCCTATTCCGCGATCGACATCACCGAGCCGACCACGGCTGCCAGTGATACGAGCACCCGCTACCCGCGTTACCTCTGGGGCTTCCCCTGTGAGTACTGTGGTTGGGCCGAGAACAGTGACACGGGATCCGAGACGGACCACATGGGCTACACCTGGTCGGAGCCGGTCATCACACGCGTCCGCGTGAAGGTGGACGGCGGGGCGGACCCGCGCGGTTACGACCGCTGGGTCGCGATCTTCGGCGCGGGTTACCACGCCTGGGGCGATCCGAACGGTTCGGACTACAAGGAGTCGTCGGACGCGGGATTCATGCCCTACGGCCGAGCGATCTACATGGTCGACATCACGACCGGCGAGGTGCTGGCGAAGAAGGTGTTCGACAGCAGTGCGTCCGCACTCTCGAGCACCCGGACCCCGCAGGTGGGCGTGAAGGAGTTCCACTATGCGTTTGCCTCCGCGCCGGCCGTCTTCGATCTGGACTTCGACGGCTATGCCGACGTGATCTACATCGGGGACCTCGGCGGCAATCTCTGGAAGTGGGTCGTGACGGCGCAGGGAGACGACCCGATCAACAACGTCTCGCTCAACAAGGACGTGGCGCAGCCGAACTGGCCGTTCCGGCGGATCTTCCGCGCCGGGACCAGCCTCGAGCCGACGCTGCCGAACGAACAGCTCGGGAGCAGTTACTCTTCGTCGGTGCACTATCAAAGCTTCTTCTTCCCACCGACGGGAGTCCTGCGGCAGGGGAGGTTGGTCATCGCTTTCGGTGCGGGTGAGCGCGAGAGCCCGAAGGGGCCGGACGCGATGTACGGCGATGATGATGCGACGAACAACAATCACTACTACGTCCTCAAGGACGTCAATCCGACGGAGTCGGGTTCGGTCGATCCGCATCCGATCAACGATTCCTTCGATGAAAGTGATCTGGATGATCTCGACGACGGGACGGTTCTCACATGTTCCCAGATGCATGCCACCACCAGTGGCTATTTCATGACCGCCAGAGATGCGGAGAAGTTCATCACCAATAGTGTGATCTTCCTCGGAACCGTCTTCACGGGCTCCTTCATGCCCCCGGATCCCGCCAACTCAGCCGATATCTGTGACGCGTCGGGGAGCGCATACCTGTATGCATTCGACCTCGACTGCGGCACCGGGTTGTTCAGCAGCACTCCGGGGGTCGCGATCGAGCAGCGTCGAAAGGCCATCGGCAGCGGCATTCCGACGCGACCGCGGGTCTCGGTCGGCCAGATCAACCAGGGCGGTGGCGGTGGTGGCGGCGGCGGCGGTGGCGGCGGTGGCCCGTGTGCCAACCGGGTTCTGATCATCACCAGTGATGGCGACATGGTCAACGACTGCCCGGGCACCGCGGCCTCCAGCGGCGTGAATGTCCGATCGTGGCGAGAACGATGAGAAGGGGACGCAGCATGCGAATTCGTCTGTGGATCGGAACCCTGGCGATCGTCGCCGCGCTGGTGGTGGCGGCGGGAACCGCAACCGCCGAGGAGGATCGCTGGATCGTGGCCGGAAGGCTCGAATCCGTTGATTCGGAGGGGCAGCGGATCCAGGTGAACGGACGCTTGCTCCACGTCGGGTCACGCGCGACGATCAAGCTCGCTGGAGGTGAGCCCGGAAGCTGGGCCGACATCGTCGATCGCGAGGATGAGTACGTGAGCGCGCTGGTGCGAAGGGGCTACCAAGGCGCAGACGAGGTCTTCACGATCGTACTCGAGGACGAGATCGAAGACGGCGGCGAGTAGAGCGCCGGCTGCGGCTTGCCGGTGTGGCCGGGACTGGCTCCAGGCCAGTTCATCGGACCCGAAGCCAATGTCGGGCCGTGTCATTCGACGTAGCCCAGCGCTTCGAGGCCGCGTCGTACCTCCGTGCTCGGTGCGACCTCGAGGGTGCGGTCCGGATGGCGCGCGAGCGCCTCGTCGAGCAGTGCTGCGAGCCGCTCGCTGACGTTGGGCTGCGTGGTGAAGAGATTGCTGCGCTCGCTCGGATCCGCGGCGAGATCGTAGAGCTCGTCCTCATTTTCGGTTGCTCGGATCAGTTTCCAGTAACCGTCGCGCACGAAGAAGAGGGTTCCGCGGTGCCCCTGGTAGGGCCGGGGGTAGTTTCGGCGCCGGCCGAAGATCGGTCTCGGCTCGGCCACGCTTCCGCTCTCGAGCGCCGCCAGGAGTGATCGCCCGTCTGGTCGGCCGTCGAATGCGAGCGAGGCCGCCGCCGCGATCGTTGGGGCCAGGTCGATCAGCCCGACCGGCTCGGCGATCCGTCGCCCCGCAGGAACATGCTTCGGCCAGCGAATCAGCAGCGGCACTCGGAGTTGTTCCTCGTAGATATTGGGTGCGTGATCGAGTGTGCCGTGCTGACCGAGCCCCTCGCCGTGATCCGCGGTTACGACCACCAGGGTGCGATTCCCGAGCCCGCGCGACTCGAGGCCCGCGAGCAGGCGCCCCAGCGCCGCGTCCACCGCCAGGACCTCGGCCTGGTAATTGCGGAGTGCGAGGACGAGCGCTTCGAGCGTCAGTCCAGGCAGTGTCTTCCTCAACGCTTCGATTCGTTCACTGGCGGCTGCGCGAGCGAATCCGCTCGGCAGCCGTGCGGCGCCAGCGGGGAGTGCCGCGTAGGGGGCGTGCGGGTCGAAGTAGTGGACGAACAGGAAGAACGGCTCGTCGACTGATTCGAGCCAGGGCAGGGCGCGTGAGTTGGTCGCGGCTGCGCGTCGATCGAATCCGTCGAACTCGTACTTGCGCCACTGGCCGCCGCGGCTGCGCAGTGTTTCGCCGCTGCGCGGAAATTCTGCGTCGTAGTGGTCGAATCCCTGGTTCCAGCCGAAGCGCGGGTCGAGCACGAAGCTGGAGGCGAAGGCCGCGGTGGCGTAGCCGTTGCGCTGGAAGACCTCGGCGAGGGTTTCGGCGGTATTGGCGAGCGGGATGCCGTTGCGGAGCGCGCCGTGGTGCAGCACCTCCTGGCCCGTGAAGAGCGTCGCGTGGCTCGGCGTGGTCTGGGAAGCGGGCGCGATCGCCTGTTCGAAGAGGGTGCCTTCGCGGGCGAGACGGTCGAGCGTAGGCGTTGCGACCGGCCCCCCGTAGGCCCCGACCGCATCCGCGCGAAGCGTGTCGATCGTGACGAGCAGGATATTGGGAGGCGGTGGTGGCCCGCAGCCCGCCGACCCGATGAGCGCGAGCAGGGCGAGCAGGATTCCGAGCTGCCTCCCCGATCGGCCGATCGTCCTCACCTCACCTCCGTGTTCGGGACTGCGACGGGCGGTGTTTCAGCGGACGCCGGTCGCAGCCGCCTGGAGAAGGTATCAACTTTGCTTTCGGGATCCGCCCGTCTGCCGTTATGCTCCGGCTGTCGTCCACCGCGGGGTTTCGAGTATGCGCCTGATCCCGACTTCTGCCAGCTACACCGGCCTGCTCGGTCTGTTGGCGACCGCACTGATCGTGCCCCGCATCGCTCCGGTCGGTGCGGGGCTGCAGTTCGCGATCGAGCTCGCGATCGTGGCTGCGATGGTAGAGGCGGTCCGGCGGCTGCAGGCGCGCGTCGAACTGGTGATCGTCGTTGCGGTGGTAGCGGTACTGGCTCAGTCGGCGGCGGTGATGAAAGTCATCAGCGACATGCCGGTCTGGGTGGTGCTGAACCACGCTTCATCGGTCGTATTCCTCTTTCTGGTTCTGGGCTGCATCCTGGTCAACGTCTGGCGCCAGCAGAGTGTCGAGACGGACACGATCGTCGGCGGCGTTGTGGTCTATCTGATGTTGGGGGTCGCGTTCGCCGGCCTGTACCAGCTGGTCGAGTTCCTCGCACCCGGATCATTCGTGGTCTCGAACCCGGAGGCCGGAAACTGGGGGCCGTGGGAGCCTGAAGTGGGGGTCTATCCGCGGCTGTTCTTCTTCAGCTTCGTGACGCTCACAACCCTGGGCTATGGCGACCTCGTGCCCGCCGGCGAAACTGCCGGGGCGTTGACGAGTTTCGAAGCTGTGACCGGTTCGTTGTATCTGACGATTCTGATTTCGCGACTCGTCGGACTCCATATCGCCGGAAGCCGGGAGAAGGCGGCCCGGGGCTAAAGGCAGCGGATGCGCTGGGCCGGATCCAAACAGCGTCTCGCTCGCCGCGGTAGCGGCCGCCGGTCGATCCGCTTGCATATGGGGCGATTCCGCGGCATCTCTCCGCCCGGGAGGGGGGAAGAGGTCCATGGCACGAACGAAGGTCGCGTACGACGAGAAGGCGATCCAGACCCTGGACGCGCTCGAGCACATCCGTCTGCGCAGCGGGATGTACATCGGCCGTCTGGGCGACGGCAGCCATCCGCTCGACGGCATCTACGTGATGCTGAAGGAGGTGATCGACAATGCAGTCGACGAATTCATCATGGGCTGCGGCAGGCGCGTCGAAGTCGAGCGCGACGGCGATTCGATCACTGTGCGTGATTTCGGCCGGGGCATCCCGCTCGGGAAGCTCGTCGATTGCGTCAGCCAGATCAACACGGGTGGCAAGTACAACGACGACGTATTCCAGTTCTCCGTCGGCCTGAACGGTGTCGGTAGCAAGGCCGTGAACGCGCTCTCGGCCGACTTCGAGGTGACGAGTTGGCGGGACGGGAAGAGCCGAAAGGCGACTTTCGAGCGTGGGCGTCTGAAGACCAACAAGCCGGGTCGGGACGCGGATGCAACGCCCGGCACCCGGGTGCGCTTCACCCCGGACCGCGAGATATTCTCCGATTTTGCTTGGAACGAGGAGTTCATCGCGCACCGTCTGAACTACTACGCGTTCCTGAACGCGGGTCTCACGCTTCATTACAACGGCACGCGTTTCCACAGCAAGGGTGGGCTGGCCGACCTGCTCGCCCAGGAAATCGGCGATGACCCGCCGCTCTACGATCCGATCCACTGTCGCCTCGAACGGATCGAATTCGCGATCACCCACGCCAATAGCTATGGCGAGACCTACTACAGCTTCGTGAATGGCCAGTACACGAACGACGGTGGCACGCACCAGAGCGCGTTTCGCGAGGGCTTTCTCAAGGGAGTGAACGAATTCGCGAAGCAGAACTTTGCGGGCGAGGACGTGCGGGACGGCATCATCGGGGCGATCGCGCTGAAGCTGCAGGATCCAGTCTTCGATAGCCAGACCAAGAACAAATTGGGTTCGACCGAGGTCCGAGCGTGGGTCGTGCCGCTCGTCAAGGACGAGATCGTGCTGTGGTTGCACAAGAACCCCGAGGCTGCCGAGCGGCTGGTCGGCAAGATCAAGACGAACGAGCGCATCCGGAAGGAGTTGGCTTCGATCAAGAAGGAGGCGCGAGAGCGGGCCAGGAAGGTCGCGATCCGAATCCCGAAGCTGACCGACTGCAAGTTCCACTTCGACGATGCCAAGGCGAAGCGGCGTTCCGAGACGTCGCTCTTCATCACCGAGGGCGATTCGGCCGGTGGTGTGATGGTCCAGTGTCGCGACGTCTACACTCAGGCGATCTTCGCGCTCAAGGGGAAGCCGCTCAATTGCCACGGGCTCAAGCGCGACGCGATCTACAAGAATGAAGAACTCTACAATCTGATGCGCGCGCTCGGCATCGAGGAAGGTGTCGAGGGCTTGCGATACAACAAGATCGTGATCGCGACCGACGCCGATGTCGACGGCATGCACATCCGCAATCTGCTGCTCACCTACTTTCTTCGCTACTTCGAGGACCTCGTGATCAAGGGCCACGTCTATATCCTCGAAACGCCATTGTTTCGGGTGAGGAACAAGCAGGTGACCCGCTACTGCTATTCGGATGTCGAAAAAGAATCGGCGGAGGCTGAGATTCGGGGCGCCGAGGTCACGCGTTTCAAAGGGCTCGGAGAGATCAGTCCGAACGAATTCGGTCAGTTCATCGGCGACGAGGGGCGGCTCTCGCCCGTGAGTGTCCAGAACATCAGCGAAGTGAGCCACTGCCTCGATTTCTTCATGGGCAAGAATACGCCCGAGCGCAAGGCGTTCATCATCGACAACCTCGTGACGAGCGTCGTCTAGGAGAGGCGGGATGGCACAGCTCGACTCCCTGATGCGCCAGAATTTCATCGATTACGCCAGCTATTCGATCCTCGATCGTGCGATTCCGGATGTGCGCGACGGGCTCAAGCCCGTCCAGCGGCGCATTCTCCACACGCTGTTCGAGATGCACGACGGTCGTTATCACAAGGTCGCGAATACGATCGGCGAGACGATGAAGTTGCACCCGCACGGCGATGCCTCGATCGGCAGCGCGTTGGTGGTGCTCGCCAACAAGGACTACTTCATCGACAAGCAGGGAAACTACGGCAGCGTTCTGACCGGGCACCCCGCCGCAGCGGCTCGCTACATCGAGTGCCGGCTCACGCCACTCGCGCTCGCGACGATCTTCAACACCGACCTCACGGATTTCGTCGACAGTTACGATGGGCGCAGCCGTGAGCCGGTCTTCCTGCCCGCGAAGCTGCCGGTGGCGCTGATGCTCGGCACCGAGGGAATCGCGGTCGGAATGGCGACCCGAATCCTGCCGCATAATCTCGTCGAACTCTGGCAGGCGCAGATTGCCTGCTTGCGCGAAGAGCCGTTCGCCCTGTTCCCGGACTTCCCGCAGGGCGGGCAGATGGATGCGTCGGAGTATGCAGACGGTTTTGGAAAGGTCGAGATTCGGGCGAAGATCGAAGCGGCCGGCGATAAATGCATCGTGATTCGCGAAGTTCCATATGGAACGACGAGCGAGAGTCTGATTGCCTCGATCGAGGCGGCCGTGCAGAAGGGCCGTGTGAAGGTCGCATCCATCGACGATTTCACCACCGACACGATCGAGATCGAGCTGAAGCTGCCGCGGGGCGTGACTTCCGACGAGGTGATTCCCCAGCTCTACGCCTACACCGATTGTGGCCTGTCGGTGTCTTCGAACATGGTGCTCATCCGCGGCGACCGGCCGGTGCAGACGACGGTCAGTGAAGTGCTCGTGGGCCACACCGCGCAGCTGCGCGAGCAGATTCGTGCTGAGTTCGAGCTGGAGCAGCGTCGGATCACGGATCGCAAACACTGGCTCACGCTCGAACAGCTCTTCGTCGAAAAGCGTGTCTACAAGAAGATCGAGAAGGCCAAGACCGAGAAGGCGGTGAAGAGCGCAGTCGCGAGTGGAATGAAGGAGCATGCGGCGCTCTTTATTCGGCAGATGGTCGACGCTGACATCAAGCGCCTGCTCGAGCTGCGGATTCGTCGGATCTCATTGTTCGACATCGAGCAGAACCGCGGTGAGATCGAGGAGTGCGATCATCGCCTTGCCGAGATCGACAAGCTGCTCTCCGATCTGACCGGCACGACGATCGATTACCTCGAGGGGCTGATCGAGCGCTTCGGCGGCGAGTATCCGCGTCGCACGCAGCATACGAGCTTCGAGGTGATCGAGAAGAAGGCCGTCGCGCAACAGACGATCAAGCTGATGTACGACCGTGAGTCGGGATTCTTCGGAACGGCGGTGAAGAGCGGGAATCGAGAGATGAGAGTCAGCGAATTCGACCTGGTCCTCGCGATTACAGACGACGGCGTCTACCGGATCATGACACCGCCCGAAAAGCTGCTGTTGTCGGGCAAGTTGCTCTACCTGGAGGTATTCGATCCAGAGGTCGGACTCGAATTCATCGTCATCTACCGCGACCTACAGAAGAACGCGTTCGGCAAGCGTGTGCACGTTCACAAGTTCATCCGAAATCGTGAGTATCGGCTGGTCAAGGAGAAGGCCGGCAAGGTCGATCTGCTGTTGACGAAAGGTGAGGGCGGCACGTTGATGCTCGATTATGTCCGTGCACCGCGGCAGCGGATCCGCAGCGGGAAGTTCGACCTGGCGAAGCTGGTACCGATGGGCGTATCGGCCCGCGGTGTGCGGCTGGCACCGAAACCGGTCAGCAAGCTCAGATTGGTGCCCAAGAAGGCGCCGCGGTCGAAGCCGAAGCCGGGGAAGGGCTCCGGCGGCAAATCATCGGAGAGCTCGAGCGGGCAAGGCGTCGGGCGTCAGACTTCGCTCTTTTGAGCGGGCGTCGTCTGGTGCTCGTGGGTCGTGTCGTCGCGGGGCTGCTGCGACTACTGGGGGCGAGCTGGCGGGTTCGCAGCGAAGGCATAGCGCCGAGTGCAACGCGCAGCCTGGGGGCAACCTGGCACGGAGGCCTGGTGCCCGTCGCACACCGATTTCGTGACAGTGGAATTGCGGTTGCCATCAGCCGTAGCCGCGACGGGGATCTTGCGGCCGCAGTGCTCGAGGGACTCGGATACCCGGACCCGCCGCGCGGGTCGAGTTCACGCGGCGGAGTGGTTGCCCTGCGCGCCTTGCTGAATCGCCAAACCGCGGGCGACACCGTAGGGATCGTCACTGACGGCCCTCGTGGCCCTGCTCGTGTATCGAAGCCCGGCATCATCGGGCTCGCGCGTCTGGCTAGGGCGCCGATCGTACCGATCGGCGTCGCCGCTCGGCCGGCCCTGCGGATCGGCAGCTGGGACCGGTTGATGTTGCCCTTGCCGTTCGCGGCCGTCGCGTTCCACTTCGGTGCCCCGGTCGTCGTGCCGCGGGATTCCGACCCGGAAGCGGTCGATCAGGCCCGGCAGGCGCTCGACCGTGCGCTGGCTGAATCGACGAAGCGCGCTTCGGATTCTCTCGCTCGCCGCCGGATGGCGTAGACTCGGCCGTCCGTATTTCACTGCGGCCGAAGTCGGAGCCGGAAAGGACGGGGGTGGTATGAAGGTGGACAGCTCGATCCTGGTTTCGAATCCGCACGACGCAGGGGCGGTTGCGCGGGGTCTCGAGGAACTCGGTTACGACGGGGGATTCACGTTCGAGGGTCGGCACGACCCGTTCCTGCCGCTCTCCATCGCGGCGGAACACACCGAGTCGCTCACGCTTGCGACCGCGGTCGCGATCGCGTTCGCGCGCAATCCGATGCTGCTCGCGAACCTCGGTTACGACCTGCAGCTGCAATCCGGCGGTCGTTTCATTCTCGGCCTCGGATCGCAGATCCGGCCCCATATCGAGCGCCGCTTCAGCGCCGTGTGGTCGCGCCCGGCCGATCGAATGCGCGAGATGGTGCTCGCGATTCGGGCGATCTGGCGTAGCTGGCACGACGACGCCAAGCTGGATTTTCGCGGTGATTTCTACACCCACACGCTGATGACGCCGGTCTTCAACCCAGGGCCGAACCCCCATGGGCTGCCGCCGATCTTCGTGGCGGGAATCGGGCCGAAGATGACGGCGGCCGTGGGAGAGGTGGCGGACGGATTCTTCGTGCATCCGTTCCACACGCCGAAATTCATCGAAGAGGTGACCTTGCCCGCACTCGAGCGGGGCTTTGCGGCGTCGGGACGGACGCGTGATGAGGAGTTCGAGAACGCGAAGAACGTGGCTCGTGCCCAGTTGTCCTTCTATGGCTCGACGCCCGCCTACAGGGGTGTGCTCGATTGTCACGGTTGGGGGGATCTGCATCTCGAGCTGAATCGGTTGTCGAAGACCGGGGGCTGGCTCCAGATGGCCGCCTTGATCGACGACGAGGTACTCGAGACGATCGCTGTCGTCGGTGAACCCCACGAGATTGCGGGGAAACTGCTCGATCGTTGCGGCTCGTTCGCCGATCGACTGAGTCTGGTCGCGGTTTACGCTCCCGACGCGGGGCGCTGGCTGGATGTAGTTCGTGCGATCCAGGGGGCGGAGCGGACGTGAAGGGCGACGACGTTGTCGTAACGATGCGGGGGGGGCGATGCGAATCCTGGTGACCGGGGGGACCGGGATGGTGGGCTGCCACACCGTGGCGGCGCTCTCGGCGGCGGGGCACGACGTGCGCTTGCTGGTTCGGAACCCCGATCGTGTCGGGCGGGCGCTGGATCCGCTCGGAGTCCGGGGTCTCGATCAGGTCGTCGGTGATGTCACGGACCCGGAGGCGGTGGAACGGGCCGTGTCGGGCTGTGACGCGGTCGTCCACGCGGCTGCGGTTTTTACACTCGATCGGCGACGCGACGACGAGATGATGCACGTGAACGTGCGTGGTGCCGAGATCGTGTTCGACGCGGCTCTGCGTGCGAAGCTCGATCCGATCGTCCATGTCTCGAGCGTTTCGGCGCTGTTCCCGCCGGCGGGCGACCGCTTCGACCCGGACGAAGCAGTGAAGTGCCCCAAGGACGCCTACGCGCGGTCGAAGGCCGAGGCCGAGCGAATCGCCCGCCATCACCAGGATGCCGGTGCCCCGATCGTCTGCGTCTATCCGGGAAGCGTCTGGGGGCCTTGCGACCCGACCCTGGCTGACGGGATCGAAGTCCTGATGGGATTCGTGAAACTGGGCATCATCCCGATCGTCCCGGGTGGAATTCCGATCGTCGACGTCCGCGACCTCGCGGCCTTGCACCTCGCGGCGATGGAGCCGGGCCGTGGGCCGCGGCGCTACATGGCAGGTGGCAGCTTCCTCAATACTGCGGAACTGACCGACACGCTGAACGAACTGACCGGTCGCAGGCTGCGCAAGTTTCACCTCTCGGGCGCCTTGTTTCGCGGCATCGGGCGTGTCGGGGATGCCGTCCGGCGCAGCATCGGCTTCGACATCGGGCTCACCTACGAAGCAACGGTCACGTTGACGCGCGGAGTGCCCTGCGACGACTCGCGGGTCTTCGAGGATTTCGGCATCCGCTTTCGGCCCGTGGCGGAGACGTTTCGCGACTCGCTGCGATGGATGTACGCCGAGGGGATACTGAGCCGGCGACAGGCGGGCGACCTGGCGGGGTGAGCCTCAGTCGGGCCACTCGGGCCAGTCCTTCGTGACGCTCGATGTCCACTCCGGGGTCCGGCGTTCGAGGAATGCCATCACGCCCTCGATTGCATCGGGGCGGCCCATCAGGTGATGATGCAGCTCGGTCTCGCGGTGCCCGACCTGCTGCCAGCTGAGTCCGGGGCTCTCCCACAGCAAGCGCTTGGCGATCGCGACCGAAAGCGGGGCCGTCGCTCTGGCGATCTCTGCCGCGATGACCCGCGCGGCCGGGAGCACCTCTGCGGCGGGTAGAATGCGGCTCGCGATGCCGATCGTTCCGGCCTCTTCACCCGAGAGTTTTCGGCCCGTGAGCAGCAGGTCTGCGGCGCGTTCGATTCCCACCAGGCGTGGAAGCGTCCAATGCGAGTAGCCGTCGGGCATCATGCCGCGTCTGACCTGGAGCACGCCGTATTTCCCCTCTGTGGCGAGGATTCGGAGGTCGCATTGGAGCGCCAACGTGAGCCCGATGCCGATTGCGTGCCCGTTGACCGCTGCGATCACCGGTTTGCGCACCATCCATGCGGGCGGATCGACACCCGCCGCACTGAAGCCTTCCGGATCCTGTTTCGCGAAGGTCTCCTCGCCTGCGCTCATGTCCGCGCCTACACAAAACGCTTTGCCGGCGCCGGTGAGGACGATCGCGCGCACCGCGTCGTCTTCGTCGCATTCGCGGTAGGCCCGGCCGAGTTCTTCACCCATCAGACCGCTGAACGCATTCGATGCCTCGGGCCGGTGTAGTTCGATGATCGCGACCCCAGCATCGATATTTACTCGGATATCCGAGTAGCTCATGCCGGGTTCTCCGTTCTCGCGGATCTTCGCCAATGGAAAGCCGCGAATGCGAGAGCGAATAGCACGGTGGCTGCGGCTGCTGTGAGAATGATGCGGGCTTGAGGATCCGTTCGGGGTTCAGCCCCGGGCACGATTGCGACATTTCGCGGAAGGCGAAGTTTGTCGCCGGTACCGATGTCTTTCGAGGAAATCGCGCTGCGGTCGCCACTGCTCAGGTCTACGCGATAGACGGCCCAGGTTCCGAGGTCGACCACGATCAGGTTGCCGTCGGCGGACTGCTCGATTCCCCAAGGGTCCTTCAGCACCGGCCCTTCGCCGCGTTCAGCTGAAGCGATGAGTCGGCGGTCACCGGTCTCGGTATCGATGAAGACGATTTCGGCGTTCTTGCGATCGCTGATCGCGATATTGCCGTCGGCGAGCAGCGCCATCCCGAAGGGTGCCTTGAGCGGGTGTCCGGTGCCGACTTCGTTCGAGGAGACGGTCGATCGATCTCCGGTCTTCGGATCGACCCGAATCACCATCGAGTTGGCCTTCGAATTAACGAGTAGTGTTCCCACGATCTCGAGCGCGATCTCGTGTGGGAAGATCAGCGGCACTCCAGAACCCACGCCGTCTCCGGTCACGACGCGTCGTGCACCGGAGGTGAGGTCGACATGGAGGATGCGGTGGGGTTTGGTCTCGGCCGCGTAGGCGCCTCCAGCGCCATCGGGTGTGATGCCCCGCATGGCACCGATCGGGGGGCCGCTACCGATGTTGCGGTCGGTCAGGCGCGTGCGCGTGCCGGTGGTTGGATCGATTTCGACGATCGCGCCCTGGTTCATGTCGGCGACCAGGATGCGCCCCTGCTCGTCGATTTTGATGTCCCACGGAAACCCGATTCTCGCGACCCCATTTCGTTCCCACTTCGAGATCGTCTGTCGCGCGCCGGTATCGGGGTCGACGTGGACGATCGCCTTCGCATTGGTGTCGATCACGACGAGGTCGCCCGGGCTCAGCGTGATCGCGGCCGCGGGGGCGGTGACGAGCAATAGAGCCAGGCTGGCAGCGGCGATGCGCATTCGAGGTTCCTCGTCGTAGGCGGTGTCGGGTCGTGGCATAATACACGCAAGCAGTGAACATGGAGAAAGCCGATGTTGGATCGCTTGAATCAGCGCGAGCGCATGCGCCTGATGAAATTCGTGTGCTCGTTCGCATGGGCGGATCTCGAAATCCGGCCCGAGGAGCGAGATTTCGTCAAGAACCTGATCGGACGCCTCACGCTGGACGACGACGAGCAGGTGAGGGTATCTGGTTGGCTCGAAGTACCTCCCGATATCGAGTCGATCGACCCGACATTGGTGCCTCCCGAACACCGGCGGATCTTTCTCGAGGAAATCGAGGGAGTGATCGAATCCGACGGCGAGATCGCACCCGAAGAACGCGAGAACTTTCGGATCTTCGAGGCGCTGATCGGGTGACCGTGCGCCTGCGTGTCAGCGAATCCAACCCGGTAGGCAGCCTGCCCTGCGGCACTCGCGTTGCAGGCCGCTGTCGAGGTATTCGCGGATCGGTTGCTGCCGCTCGAGGTTCTGCTGGTATTCGGCCCGAATCTTGTCGCACGAGACGGTTCGCTTGATACCTGTTTCGTCGCGCCCGACGACAACTGCGCCGCGATTGCAGCCCGTCACGAAACGCGAGAGGTACTCGCTGCGTTCCTCGAGCACGCGTAGCTCGCGTTCCTTCACGATCTTCTTCTCCTGCCAGTGATGCCTCATCGCCGTCTGTTCGTTTGCGGGGGAGAGGTTCGGGCGACGCTTGACCCATGGTGAATCGGCGGCGTGAGAAGGCGGTGCTTCGGAACGGTGCGTCTGGAGTGCACCGGAAGGTTCGTACGTGGCTGCCCCCGGGCATATCGACTCGTTGTCGGTAAAGACCAGACCGCCATCGGGTCCAATGCAGCGATACAGGTCCGCATGCGCGGGTGCCGCTTCCCACAGCAGCGCAGCGAAGCTGAGCGCTAAGACGCTCTTGACGCGTTGCTTCAGCGCTCTTCGCTCGGAGCTACGGCTCAGCGCCACGACTGCGGAACCAGTGCGCGATTGGCTTCGATCTCGAGGTCCTGCAGGGAGTCCTTCATCGAGACCAGATTTCCCTCGAGTTCCCGGCGTCTGCGGTCGCGTGTGATATTTCGCGACCCGAGGTAGCCCTCGAGTCGGTCGATCGACGATCGCAGGCTTCGGAAGCGTTCGCGCCACTGGTCCGCAGCTGCTCCACCGCGAACCGCATCATTCGGCATCAGTGTGATGACCCCGGCTGCCGCGTCGACCGAATAGTGGAAGTTGTTGAAGAAACTCCCGCCGAGCAGCCCGACCTTCATGGTCGGATTCACCGTGGCGCTGAGGTTCTCGACGCGTGCGGGGCCGAGCTGAACCGAATCGACATCGATCAGCGGTACCCGAACGAGGCCGTTGGCGGTGTTCACCGTGACCCGGGGTGTCCCCGCGTGAATCGGAATCCCGAGGTCCGCAACGATCTGGGCGGGTAGCGACACTCCGCTGGCTCCGGTATCGATGAGAAACGGGACACGGGTGCGGTCGTTTACCGTCGCTTGAACCCACATCAGCGAACCGCGGCGTTCGAACGGAATCTGAATCACGCTGCTCGAGCCGAAAGAGGATCTGGATCGAGGCTCGACGCTGGTGGAATCGTAGATCTGGATCCGATTGTTGGCGTTGGCCGGCGTCGCGGCGGACTCGCGATGTTGCGACGGTACCTGGCTCAAGTCCTGCGTGAAGTGGACCGTGCCGCCTTCATCCGTCCAGCGGTAGATCTCTGCGACCGCTGCAGAAGCGATCAGCAGCGACGAGGCGATGCATGCGATTGCGCGCTCGAACATCTTCGGACTCCCCCGACCTTTCTTGAATCGGCGGAATCGCTGGTTTGCTTGATCGCTGCGAGCTCGAGTTGCACGAGAGTTGCCGCACGCTTGCGCAGCACCTGCCGTTGGTCCGGCAGGTGCTGCGCAAGTCCGGTAGATCAGGTGTAGGCGCTCTCGCTGTGCTCTGCCTGGTCGAGGCCCATCGACTCGGCTTCTTCGTCGACGCGCAGGTCGCCCATCACCGCTCGCAGCACCATCAGGATCACAATCGTCATCACGCAGGCGAAGACCGCGGTGAAGCCGACACTGGTGAGCTGCTTCAGGATCTGATCGCCGCGGCTCAGGCCCTCGGGCATCGCGAAGTCGGCGATGAAGAGGCCGGTTGCGATGGCGCCCCAGGCGCCGCCGACGCCGTGGACGCCGAAGACGTCGAGCGAGTCGTCGTAGCCCAGCATGGGCTTCATGATCGTGACGGCCCCATAGCAGATCACCGCGGCTCCGAAGCCGATGAGGAGGGCACCGCCCGGTGCGACGAACGCGCAGGCCGGGGTGATTGCAACCAGGCCTGCAACTGCGCCGGTTGCGGCACCGAGTACGGTGGCCTTGCCTCGGTGGCCCCACTCGATCAGCACCCAGAACAGCGTGGCCGTGGCGGCAGCGGTGTTGGTTGTGAGGAAGGCGAGGCCTGCGGTGCCGTCGGCCGCGAGTTGGCTGCCGGCGTTGAAGCCGAACCAGCCGACCCAGAGCAGCGCCGCGCCGATCACGGTCAGCGGGACGCTATGCGGCGGCATCGGCTGGACGCCGAAACCCTTGCGCTTGCCGAGGAAGATCGCCGCGACCAGCGCGGAGAATCCGCTCGACATGTGGACCACCAGGCCGCCCGCGAAGTCGAGTGCGCCGAGGTCGGCGCCGATCCAGCCGCCGCCCCATACCATGTGGGCGAGCGGGACGTAGACGAGGAAGAGCCAGATCGTGATGAAGACCATGTAGGGCCCGAAGCGCATCCGCTCCGCGAACGCGCCGAGCATCAGCGCGGGTGTGATGATCGCGAACATCCCCTGGAACATCACGAAGACATAGGTCGGGATCGTGCCGGAAACGGAATCAGGTGTGATGCCCGATAGCAGCAGCATGCTGGTGTCACCGATGAACTGGTTGCCTTCTCCGAATGCCAGGCTGTAGCCGGCGACGATCCACAGGACTCCCATCAGACCCGCGGAAATCAGGCACTGCATCAGGATCGAGAGCACGTTCTTGGAGCGGACCAATCCACCGTAGAAGAGCGCCAGGCCGGGAAGGGTCATCATCAACACGAGTGCTGAGCAGGTCAATATCCAGGCCGTGTCACCGGTGTCGATGGTTTCGACCTCCTCGATGACGACCTCTGCGACCACTTCTGCGTCCTGGCCGAATGCGGCCTGCGACAGCAGCAGCATGGCAACGAAGGCCAACGCTCCCAGCGAGTTGCGAATTCCGATGTTCATTTGCATTTCCCCTATCGTCGGCAGACATCCGTCCAAGTGAGTGTGGAGGCTCGGCTGGTAGTGGAAAGCAAACTGTGTGCCAGCTTCGACCCAGTTCGGCAGGCGCGGAGGCAGCGTATTCGGGTGATTCGGGCTTCCAGCGTGATCTGGCTGCCCGTCATATGGGCAGTGGCTGAACAAGAATTAGGCAGGCCGCCCGTCAGTCCAGCGTGATCACTCGAATGGTGTCGGTGCTGCCCGTAGTCCGATCGATCCCGGTCGTGACGACGACCACGTCGCCGCCTTGCAGGCAGCCGAGTTCGCGGCCGCGCTGAACCGCGAATTCGATCATGGCACGCCCCAATTCAGCGACAGCTGGCTCACGACTTCCGGCCAGTTGGTGACTGCGAGAATCGGGCAGGGTGGTCGGTATTTCGAGATCGACCGGGTGGTGAATCCGCTCTCGGTCAGAGTGATCATTGCCGCAGCTTCGAGGTGGGTTGCCATCGTCATGGCGGCCTGGCTGATCGCTTCCGTCATCAGATTCGACGGTTCTGGCAGGATGTGTTGCAGAACTCCGTATTCCGGTAGCGACGACTCCGCCTCGAGTGCGAGCATCGCCATCGTCCGGACCGCCTCCACCGGGTAGGCACCGCCCGCCGTTTCTCCGGAGAGCATTACTGCCGAGGTTCCGTCGAGAATCGCGTTCGCGACGTCACTGACTTCGGCGCGTGTCGGTGTCGGATTCCGTTGCATCGAGTCGAGCATCTGCGTGGCTGTGATCACCGGCTTGCCGTTCATTACGGTCGCCAGGATGATCTTCTTCTGAGCCATGGGAACCTGCTGGAGCGGGATCTCTACGCCGAGATCGCCGCGTGCGACCATCGTCCCGTCGGCGACCGTGATGATCTCATCCAGGTTCTCGACCCCTTCCTTGTTCTCGATCTTCGCGATGATTGGAATCCGCGCATCGCGATCCTGCAGGAAGTGCCGGATGTCGAGGACGTCGGCAGCATTGCGGACGAACGAGGCGGCGATGTAGGTCACGTCGTGCTCGATCGCGAAGAGCAGGTCATCGCGGTTTTCGGGGGTCAGGGACTGGAGACTCAGGGATGTGCCCGGGACGTTCACCCCCTTTCGATCGCCGAGGCGCCCGCCGCGTGCAACCCGGCAGCGGATCACGTCGCCCGCGATTTCTCGCACCCGCAGCTCGATGACGCCGTCGTCGAGAAGAATGGCCACGCCTTCGGAAACTTCCTCGAATAATTCGCGGTGGGAGACCGACACGCCGGAGGCGTCGCCGAAACGGTCGTCGCTGAACAGGTTGAACGGCTCGCCGGTGATGAGGTCCGCGATGCCCCCAGTGAGTCGCCCTGTGCGAACCTCGACGCCCCGGGTGTCGAGCATGATGCCGATATTCGCGGAAGATTCGTCGGCGGCCTGCCGGATCATCTCGAGGCGCTTATGGTGTTCGGCGTGGGTGCCGTGTGAGAAATTCAAGCGGGCGACGTTCATCCCCGCCCGGATCATCGCCTTCAGTGTGTCGAGCGAATCGCATGCGGGCCCGATCGTTGCAACTACTTTGGTCTTTCTGAGGATTCGTCTGCCCGTCATCGAGTGGCCAGTGCGGAAGCATCCGCGCACACCGAGCCAGGCTCTTCGAAATCACTCGCCTCGACCTGGATGGTGGTGTGGTCGATGCCCAGATGGTCGTGCAAGTGATCGCAGATCAGCTGGAGCAACGGGCCGTGCGCCTGATCATCGGCCGCGACCACGTGACCCGATAGTGCGACGAGTCCGCTCGTGATGGTCCAGATGTGGAGGTCGTGTACCGCTTCGACGCCTGGCAGACTCGCAATCTCGCGGTGGATCGCGGGCACGTCGATGTGGGCGGGCGCAGCTTCCATGAGAATGTCGAGAGCCTCGCGCAGAAGTGCCCACGAAGAGTGGATCACGAGCAGGCCGATCGTGATCGATGCTGCGGTGTCGGCCCAACTCCAGCCCCAGGCCCAGATCGCGAATCCGGCAGCCATCGCGCCGAGGCTGCCGAGCGCATCGCTCAACACGTGCAACCAGGCACCGCGCACGTTCAGGTTCTCGTGCTTGCCGTGGCTCAGGATCGCCAGCCCAATCAGATTGACGACCAGGCCGCCAGTGGCCACCACCAGCATCGGGCCGGCCATGATTTCGCGTACCTGGCCGATCCGCTCCCAGGCCTCCCAGAAGATCGCCAATGAAACACAGACCAGCAGTATGCCGTGGCCGAGCGCAGCGAGGATCTCGCTGCGGTAGTAGCCGTAGGTCCGGCTCGCGGTGGGTGGGCGCTGCGCGATACGAATTGCGACCGCGCTCATCGCCAGCGCAAAGACGTCGGAGAGCATGTGGCCGGCGTCGGCGAGAAGCGCGAGCGAACCCGTCCACAAGCCGCCGATGACTTCGGCAACCATGTAGCTCGCGGCCAGTGCGAGCGCGAGCATCAGCCGGCGTTGATTGGCTGCTCCGTCTCCGCGGTGGTCGTGCATCGTGGTTGGATTCTAACGCGTGACCGGGTGTCGCGAGCGGTAGAGTGATGTGAAGACCGCGAGGCGGTCAGGGAGCCTTCACGAGGAAGGTCAGGATCTTCTCGAATTCGAGCCCACGGCCCGAGAACGCGACCTCGTAGGCGTAGACACCCGGCTCGGCAGCTTCCGGGATCTCGACGAACGCATCCACCACCCAACGCCCGGGCAGGATCTCATAGCCTTCTTCGGTCGAGTGGACGATGGGTGCGCCCTTGAATCGGATCCGAGTGGAGAGCAGGCCCGATACGACTTCGGTCGGTCCGGGAGGGCACATCACATAGACCATCCGGTGGTTGAATTCGCCGCCGGCTTTGATTCTCGGCGGCACGAGTTCGTTCTTCTCGACGATGAAGAAGGGGCGTTTCTGGGTCTCGCAGTCGTACTCTTCCCACACCAGGTCGGGCAGCGACCTGTTGACCGTTCCCTCTTTGCGAATTGCCTTCTGGAAGGTCCAGCGCACGCTGGCACAGCCGCTGAAGAGACCGGCGATCAGCAGTAACGCGACTATCTTCGAATGACCCACCCTTGCTCCTTCGGCGCCTCATCGGCTGGTTCTTGATGTGTCTTCCAGCCGCTGGACTGCGGCTTGCTCCGTGTCGACGCCTTCTTCGATCTCGTCGTCGGTTTCGATTCGGTCTTCGCCGCCGCCTGCTTCGACGCAGGCGGATCGGAATTCGTCGCCGCTTTTGCTTCATCGTTGCCGATGGGCGGAGCGGCGGGTCGTTTCGCCTGCCGCTCCGCCTCGGAGACGACGATCTCGGCCAGAGCCGCGGCTGCGGTTGCGTTGCCGGATCGATCGCTGCCCTGGAGCGTGGCCGCCGGAGCCGGGAGCGGCGGATGCGGTTCGATCGGCGCCACCGCGGGGTGTTCGAAGTCCGCCCCGAGAATTGGATTCGTCGCGGTCTCGATCACATCGCGGCGGTGAGCGAACAGCACATTTGCGGCGATGGCGAGCAGCAGGATTGCGGCAGCGATCGAGGTGGTTTGCCAGCTGAACCGGGGCGCGCCGCGGCCAGGCTCGGCAGGGCTGCGCTGAGTGTCGCCTACGCTCTTCGATGCCGATGTTCGCGCGGGGATGGGTCGGTCGGTCGTTCTGGCTTCCGATGCAGGGCCGGATCCGGTCATCACGTGCGTGGCTTCGACCATTGCCGCGGGAGTGTCGAGATCGAGTCGCGGCCGCTCGCCGGTGATCGACGTGGTTCGCTCGAGAGTGATTCCTTCGGCACCGGCTTCGAGTGCTGCGCGAAATTCGTCGGTCGAGGCGAAGCGTGCGGCTGGTGTTTTCTCCAGTGCGCGCAGCACGGCGTCGGAGATCGCCTCGGGAATGCTCGGTTCGAGTGTGCGCGGCGATGGCGGACACTTTGCGATCTGGTCCTGCATCAGCTCGAAATCGGTCTTGCGCTTGAACGGGACACAGCCGGTGAGCATGTCGAACAGCAGAATGCCGAGTGAGTAGATGTCGGATCGTGCGTCGCTGTCCTTGCCGCGAACCTGTTCGGGCGACATGTACTGGAGGGTTCCGACCATGTGGCCATGCCGCGTGAGCCGGTCGGAACCGAGTGCGCGGGCGATGCCGAAGTCCATCACCTTCACGACTTCCTGCTGGTTCAGCATCATGTTCGAGCCCTTGATGTCGCGGTGGATGATCCCGCGTGCGTGGGCGTAGCCGATTCCTTCGAGGGCCTGGAAGAAGAGGGGCAGGGCACAGGCCACGGGCAGACGACCCAGACGGCGGATCATCTCCGCGAAGGTTTCCCCCTCGACATACTCGAGCACCATCCAAAACGCGTCGTTCTCGTGGATCAGGGTGTAGAGGGTCGCGATGTTGGGGTGGTTCAGCTGCGCGAGGGTTTGCGCCTCGGTGCGAAAGCGCTCCAAGAGTTTTGGCTGGGAGGCGAGATCCGCCCGCAGGGCCTTCATTGCGACCGGACGATGCAGGAGCAGGTCGGTGGCCTTGTAGACCTCGCCGACGCCCCCCTCGCCAATCTTCTCTAGAAACAGATAGTTTCCGACGCTCTTGCCGATCATTCCGAGCCAGCCCCAGGCGATGCAAATCACACGTATGCGGCATGGATATCGGTCTGTCGCGACAGGGTCTTTACGCGGAGCTGTACGCTCAGCGCGGCGCGGGCGGTGCCTGGGTCTCCCCGTGGGGGGCGTCAGGCCATCAGGTCGCCCATTTTCGACAGGATTCGGACGGTTTCTTCGGGGAGCACCGGTGGTTCCCGACCGACCGCGTAGCAACCGAGGATGACCTCCGCGGTGCGCTCGATGATTTCAGCCATATCGGCCGCCCGGCGCAGACTCCGGCCGGCTACGAGCACACCGTGGTTCTGCATCAGCACCGCCCAGCCGTCCCCCATCGCCTCGACGACGGCAGTCGCGAGATCGGCGGTACCCGGCATCACGAACGGGATCCGGCCGATGTTGACGAGGAAGGCAGCCTCGGTCGAAATCGGGAGAAAGGGCAAGCCCGTATTGGCGAGGATGGTCGCGTTCGGCGCGTGGCAGTGGATGATTGCCTGGGCTTCGGGCTTGGCCTCGAACACCGCGGTGTGCATCGGAGCCTCGCTCGAAGGCGAACGGGCGGCTGGATCGAGTGCGCGGCCGTCCATGCCGATTCGGACCAGGATCTCCGGAGCCAGGTCGCCCTTGAAGAGTTGGCTCGGCGTGATCCAGGCCTCCCCCGGCGTTCCCGTGCGCACGCTGACATTGCCGCCGGTCGCGGTGATGAGTTGGGTTGCGTAGAGCTCGTTCACGATTTCGACGAGCTGGTGTCGTGCGTCACTCGCCGGAATTCCGCTCACTGGCGTTCCCGTGCGCACGCTGACGGTGGCGGAATCCGCGGGCGTGGCCCCGGTCGCGGGGCCCGATTCGTCCGGCCGGGGAATCGACGACAGATCTCCGGGTTCGCCGACCTCGGCAATCGCGGCGCGATAGACCCGCTCCATGTCGGCCTGAATTTCGGTGAGGGTCATGGCTTTCGCGGTATCGCCGCTGAACGAGATATCCCCCTCCATGGCGGCCTGCATCGGGTTGGTGCGGCCCGTGAACATCCCGTCGAACATGTCGGCACGCATCTTCAGCTGCACGTCGGCAAGGTCGTCGGGTGCCCCGATTCCGCCGATCAACCCGCCAGGCGCGAAACCGAAATGGATCTCCAGGTCGAGGTCGATGATGATGAAATGGAGTACGACTTCGCGGCCGGAGCCGGCCTCGCGCAGCGCTTCGTCGTTTACGAGGCCGTGCGCGAAGGCGGTCAGAACGCGCTCCATCGAGCTGCGCAGTTCGACGAGGTTGCTGTCGGGTATCGGGGACGAGGGGCCGATGGCGCTCGGCGCGGCTGCCGGAGCGGCACTCGTCCTCGTGCTCGCATGGCCCTTCTTCTCGAGGTCGGTAACGGCCGGTGGCGGCCGCTGCAGCAGCCGCCTCTTCTGCTCAGCGGTTGGTGGCGTTCGCGGCTGCGTCCAGTCGAAGTCGGCCAGCACGTCCGGGTTCAGCAGGCACAGCGCGGGAACCCCCGCGCGCATGCGTTCGAGGTCGGCCGCGATGATGCGACCCTGGTGTGATGCAACCTCGGCGGTGTTGCCGCCGATGTGCGGGGTCGCGATCACGTTGTCGAGAGCGAGCAGCGGGTCGTCGGAAGCGGGTGGTTCGACGGAGAAGACGTCCATTGCCGCACCAGCGAGATGGCCCGCCTCGAGCGCGTCGACGAGCGCGTCCTGGTCGATGAGGGCAGCGCGTGCCGTGTTGACGAGACAGCTCCCCGCGCGCATTCGCGCGATCTCGGCAGCGCCGATCATTCCGGTCGTCTCGTCGCTCACCGCCGCGTGCAGCGAGACGAAGTCGCTCCTTTCGAGGACTTCCGCGAGTGAAGCGGGCTCGGCGCCGGCGAGTCGGATTCGGTCCGCATCGACGTACGGATCGTGTACCAGGCAGTGCACTCCGAACGGACGCAGCCTTTCGATCACTTTGCGCCCAACGGCCCCCATGCCGACGAGCCCAATCGTCTTGCGCCAGAGCTCGCGGCCCTGAAGCTGCTTGAATGCACGACCCATTCGGCCCATGTCGCCGGCTTCGCCACCGGGCTCGCGCAGGAATGCGGCGGCCTCCGGCATCCTGCGGGCGAGCATCAGCAGATAGGTGAGCGTCAGATCCGCGACTGCGTCGGCATTGCGGCCCGGCGCGTTCAGCACCGGAATCCCGAGGTCGCTACAAGCCGCGATATCGACATTCACCGCATCGCCACGGCAAGTGGCGACGATGCGCAGATCGTCTGCTTCGGAAAGTGCGACGGCGTCGACGACGTCGATCTCGGTTACGAAGACCTCGACCCCGGCGAGTGCCTCTGCGAGTGTGCGACCGGTGAGCAGGCGCATCGCCTTTTTGAAAGGAACATGCTCGACATCGCCGATTCGCTGCAATCCCGCGAGTCCAGCTTCGTCCATCTCCGCGGTGACGAGGATTCTGGGTCTGGCGTCATTCGAGGTTTCGGCCTGTCTGACAGGTTGGGGCTGGGACAGCAGCCCCTTGATCGCGAGCGCCGAAGCCGCGGCATCCGATTCGGCCCGTGCGAGGCGAAGTCCGTTCCAGTCGCCGTAGAGCTCGGAGTAGATCGTGGCAGCGGCGGTCGGTTCGCAGCTGCGGTCGCTGGTGGCGAGTGCGGCGGCCCCCGCGGCGAGGTCGGGGTAGACCCCGGCCGCGACACCGGCGCAGATCGCCGCGCCCAACGCGGTGGCTTCGGGAGTACCGCCGACGTCGACCGGGCGGTCGAGCACATCGCTGAGCGTCTGAGTGAAGAAGGCACTGCGTGCGAGGCCGCCGGCGACATGGATACGCGTCGCTGCGCAACCCGCCACGGCCTCGGCCTGTTCGATGTTTGCGCGCAGGCCGAACGCGATGCCCTCGACGATCGAACGCGCGAGGTGCTGTCGGCGCTCGCGTGAATCGCCGGGGCCCATGGGGCTGAGTGTCAGGTTGCCGATCGGCAGGCCGAGCTTTCGCGCGTCCATGACGTCTGCGCCGAGAGTCGACACCATTCCGGCTGCTCCGGGAAGCGAGCACTCGGCTTCCGCGAACAGGTGCCCGAGGGGCCAGGGCGTGTCGGGGAACAGCAGCCCCGCCACCCATTCGGCTGCGGTTCCGACCCCGCCGGCGTTGCTCTCGATGACCCACTGCCCGGGTATCATGTGATGTGCCGACCACAGCCGTGCGGAGTCGTCGAGCAAGGGGCGGTCGACGACGAGCTGGACGGGCGCGGTGGTTCCGAGAATCACCCCCATCTCGCCGGGCCGTGTGACCCCAGCGCCAAGCAGGCCGCATTGTGTGTCGCCGCCGCCGACCCCGACCGGAATACCCGCTGGCAGGCCGAGATCGGCCGCTGCGCGTTCAGCGAGTTCGCCGAGTCGGCTGCCCGGAGTACATACCTCTGGGAACAGGCTGCGCGGAAGCTCGAGACGATCGATCAGATCCCAGGCCCAATCGCCTTCGGCGAGGTCGAGGAGCAGGGTTTCGCTCGCCTGCGAGGGATCGGTCGCGAGTTCGCCACAGAGGCGGAAGCCAAGCCAGTCGCCGAGGCTCAGGTGCGTCGCCGCGCGGTCCCAGCCGGCGTTCGCCTGTTGTTTGAGCCAGAGCAGTCGACCTGCGGCCTGGACGGGATTCGGCCAGTGGCCGGTGCGACGGTGCAGTTCCTCGCCGGATTCGGCGCCCAGGCGGAGTGCCTCGGCGAGTCCGCGTGCGTCACGGTTCGAGGTCGCGAGCAGTAGGTTGCCGTCTGAGTCCAGCACCGCGCTGGCATGACGCATGCTCGTCGCGGCGATTCCCACGACTTGCTCGGGCTTGGCGCCCGACCGCTCCAGGACCTCGCGTACGCACTCGCAGAGCAGTTCCCAGCATCGTTCGGCGTCGACATCCGACGCGGTCGGCAGATCGGAGGGGCTCTCGAAGGTCCAGGTCCGAAACGCGACCGTCATTGCTCGGCTCTCGACATCGATGACGAGGCAACGGCCGCCACCACCCCCGAAATCGAGTCCGATCAAGAATCTGGAGTCCATCGTCACCCCCGGTCAGCGAACCTCGATTCTACCTGCGTGCGGGCCGGAATTGCGAGGGGGACCGACAGGGAGAGGACAGCGCGGAGCGTTTTACGCGACAACGCGGGAGCCTTGGACGCAAAGTGTCCAGTGTGCGGCATCGCGCTTTCCTGGCGGGCGCGGCTGTGTTGTAGTTCGCATCGGACAGTCACGGAAGGAATCGGGCATGCTGCTGCGAATTGTCGGGCTCTTGCTTTCGGTCGTCACCTGGCTCGTGCCGGTCGGCGCGTCGGCCGAAGACGCCGTTCCGGGTCTGGCGCTGCGCTGGCTCGGGGTCGCGGGTTTCAGTGTTTCCGATGGCGAAACGGTACTGCTGCACGATCCGTATCTGAGCCGGCCGGGTTTGCTGGCGACACTCTTCACGCGTTTCCGGCCGGACGAGGGGCTATTGGAGCGCTGGCTCGACCCGGGCGGGCCAGCGCCGGAGGCTGTGTCCGCGCGGACCATCCTGATCGGTCACAGTCACTTCGATCACCTCGGCGACAGCCCCTGGATCGCCGATCGAATCGGTGCCACGATCGTGGGTTCAGGCACCACGGTTGCCATCGCGCAGGCTTACGGGCTGCCTGGGGAACGGACCCGCCTGTTGGACCCGGGCGATGAAATCGATGTCGGGCCATTCGAGATCCGCGTCGTTGCGAGCCGCCATGCTGCCGTCATGTTCGGCCGCGTGCCGCTCACTGGCCATGTGCTCGAGCCGCCCGTCGGGCCGATTCACGCGCTGTCATTCAAGCTCGGCGATGCGCGGGGCTACCTGATCAGGCACCTGCCGAGTGGGGTGCGGGTGTACGTGACCAGCAGCGCGGCCGTCGATCGCCCCGCGCTCGAGGCACTACGCGATGCCGGCATCGAGGTCGACGTACTGCTGGCTGCGATCCCGGGGCGTGCTCCGGACTACGTTCCGAGCCTGATCGAGCTGTTGCGGCCGCGAATCGTCGTGCCCCATCATTTCGACGACTTCTTCGTCCCGATCTCGGAGCCGGCGGCGGGAACGGCGACTTCACCCGAGGATCTCGAGCTGTTCGAGGAGGAGGTTCGCGCCGCCTCGGAGCGTTTCGGGACCGACACGGAAGTGCGCCGCGTCGCCTTGTTCGAGCGCTTCGAGCTCGTTTCCGACTGAAGTCGCTCCGGCTTCAAGGGGGCCCGACGTCGAGCCGATGGTACTCCCGAGATGTGGCTCGACATCCTCGCGCTGATGATCCTCGCGGGCTTTGCGGTGGCTGGTCTGCTGCGGGGCGGACTCGCGACCGGAATGGGTCTGCTTTCACTGCTGGTCGCGTACGCGGTCGGGTTTGGCTGCGCGAGAGCATTCGGCGCGGAGGCTGCAGCGCAGCTCGATCTCCCCGCTCTGCTCGGTCCCCCACTGATGGGTGCCGTGTCGTTCGTGCTGGCCTACATCGCGATGGGTTGGCTTTCGGCACTGCTGAAACGACATGAAAAACGGCACCGGGCGGGTGCTCGAAGCGCACGTGACCGCTTCATCGGGGCTTGCCTGGGTTTCGCTCGCGGCGGTCTGGTGTTGTTGTTGCTGTGTCTGCTCGCAATCTGGCTGGATGCGCTTCGCTCGAGTGGACAGGCTGAATTTCTGCCCGCAATCGGAGATTCGCGGGCCGCAGCCGTGACGGGCGACCTGGTCGAGGCCGGCGTCACGGCGGCGCTCTCGGACGCTGGCCCCAGCGCGCGCGTGGCGGCCCGGTTGGTGGCTCGCCCCGCGACTTCCCTCGCTGATTTGCAGGCCGTGCTCGAGAACCCCCACATCGCGAGGCTGCAGCAGGACCAGCTGTTCTGGACCTATGTCGAGACCGGGGCCGTCGATGCGGCGCTCAACCGCGGCAGCTTCATCGATGTGATGCACGATCGTGATCTGCAGCAGGGATTCGCGTCACTCGGTGTGATCGAGCGCGATGTGGTCGATGATCCGAGCGCGTTTCGAGACCTCGCCGAGCGCGCGTTGCGCGCAATCGGCCCGCGAATTCGTGGACTGCGAGACGATCCGGAGCTGAAGCGTCTGATGTCCGACCCGGAGGTGCTTTCGATGCTCGAGTCGGGCGATACGCTGTCGCTGCTGATGCATTCCGACTTCCGCTCATTCGTCTCGAACGTCGCCAGTCGCTGATGCATTCCGTGACGGTGCCGGTTCAGGGAGCCGGCGTCTCGCTCTCGCCCGCCTCGCGTGTTTCGTGCTTCGAGCGGGCGGACTCCGGCGTGACGAGGCCGGCAGACATCACGATCTTGAACGCGTCCTCGACGCTCAGATCGAGGTTGATGATCTCCTCCTCGGGAACCAGCAGATAGAATCCGGAGGTCGGATTCGGCGTCGTCGGCAGGAAGCAGTTGATCATCCTCGAGCCGGTCTTCCTCTGGAGTTCGCCGCTCGCCTCACCCGTGACGAACGCAAGTGCGAAGACGTCTTTGCGCGGATATTCGATCATCACGACGCGGTTGAAGCGCTGCCCCTGCTGGCTGCTGAAGATCGCTTCGAGGAGCTGTTTTACTCCGGCGTAGATGCTGCGCGCGACCGGCACCTGAGAGAGCAGGCGTTCCCAGGCGCGCTGGAATTCGGTGCCGAAGAAATGCCGCGCGATCACGCCGAGCACGATGATGACGAAGAACGTGAACAGCATGCCCACGAGCGGCAGCGCCGGCGGGTCTTCGAGCCCTGGGATCACGAGTTGTAGGAATCTGGGCAGGATCAGGTTGTCGAGCCAGACGACGATCGATGCGATTGCCCAGATCGTGATGCCGATCGGTGCGAAGAAGAGAATGCCCGCGACGAAGTAACGACGCACCGCTTCGCGCAGGAGTAGGAGGATCCGCCGGCCCATCAGTAGGCAGGGATATAGCAATTGCCCGCTGGAGCCGCCCGGCCGGCCGGGTGCGCGGCCCTCTCAGCGCAGCAGCACGTCGCAGGCGGTGCGGAACTTCCGGATCAGTCGGCCGAACGCGTTGTGGTGGATGTTCCGCCGCAGCAGCACCAGCAGCTTGCGTTGTGCGGTGTAGCGCGTCAGGGCTGCGCGCTTCGGGCGGGCGCCGTCGATATCGACCGAATCGAGCTGCAAGCTGAGTTCCTGCCGGGAATAGCCCCAGGTCGCGAGGTCCTCGTCGAGCAGCGAGTCGAGTATCCGGCGTGCGAGCGCAACGGAATCGGGATTGCCGGCCAGGTCCGAGGTCCATTTCTCGATCGACTTCGTGGTCGGGCGAGTTTCCTTCGCAACCGTGATCGGATCGCCGAGTCCGTCCACGGCGCGTTCCTGCCCCTCGGGCCGACCGCCGTACTCGATCATCTCCGGGTCGAATTCGAGGTCTGCGAAGTCGCAGATCCGCCGCAGCTGGGTGTCGGGGTCGGCGACGAGTTCTTCGTAGCGAACGTGGCAGCATGGCATGGGGCGTTCGCGCAGGAAGCGTGCGATCGCGGGCACGTAGCGCTCGAGCAGCGGGTTGTGGGCGTGGGCCGCGCTGTGATCGCCGTCGAAGAACGAGTTCCCGAATGACGACCACACCGCGATGGGATTGCGCGTGAGCACGATGGCGGGTGCGCTCGGGTAGAGCTTCGCGACGAAGTCGAGCACCAGCGCGTACGCGGGGGTCTTGTCGAGCAGCCGCGTTTGCCCGCTCGGTGCGAGCAGCCGCTGATAGAGCGTGTCGGAGCACGCGCGCAGTGCGTCGAGATAGTCGTTCTCGCCACCTGGCAGGGCGCCGACGAGTTCGCGCATTGCGGCCTGCGTGATCGCCGCGTCGTAGGGGGCCTTTTCGACCGAGGCGTAGTAGCCGAGATGCGCCAGCGGTGTCAGCAGGTGGGGCTCTTGGGGTGCAAAGACTTCCGGGTGGCCTCCGAGCATCCGAGTGAGCAGGGTGGACCCCGAACGCGGTGGGCCGATCAAGAACAGCAGCTTCTTTTCCACAGGGTCTTCCTCAGCTTTCGAAGCCGTTGTCGGCCGCGACCTGGCCGTACCAGTGGCCCGATGCCTTCAAAGTCCGGTCGGCGCTCGGGAAATCGACGTAGGTCAGGCCGAAGCGCTGGCGGTACCCCTCGGACCACTCGAAGTTGTCGAGTAGGGTCCAGGCGTGGTACCCGCGCACGTCGGCGTTGCCTTCGATCGCCCGAGCGACGGCGGCCAGGTAACCGCGGAAGAATTCGATCCGGCGTTGGTCGTTGATGACACCGTTCGAGTCGGGGCCATCCGAGTAGGAGCAGCCGTTCTCGGTGACTTCGAGTACGGGGCGGTCGTAGTCCGCGGTGACGCGCATCAACATGTCGTAGAGAGCGTCGGGCCAGACCTCCCAGCCGAAGTCCGTCCTCGGCCCCTGCTCGCCGCCCTGTGCCATCACGTGTTGGGCATCGAGACCGAGCGGCCCGCCCTCGCAGGCGGCTACGTGCGAGCGCGAGTGAGGTCGTCGTCCCGCACGCCCATGAGTTCTACGGGTAGGCCGCCCGGAAACGCGTCGGGGTAATGGCCGAGCAGCGCGGGCTCGAGGAACCAGCAGTTGGTGTAGCGGTGCCAGCGCTCGGCAGCCTCCGAATCGGCTTCGGTGTCGCCCGCGGGCTCGCACGGGGCCATGCTGAACGCGGTCCCGACCCGGCTCTCGGGGTACTCGGACTTGATCGCGCGGAAGCCCTCGCCTTGGGCGAGGTTCACGGTGTGGCTGGCCCGCAGGAGTGCGTCGCGGTCGCGGCGACCGGGGGCGTGCATCCCAAAGCCGTAACCGAGCGAGGTGAAGACCTGGGGCTCGTTGAAGAGGATCCAGTCGTGGACGCGGTCACCGATCGCGCGCGCGACGATATGGGCGTAGTCGGCGAAGCGCCCAGCGGTGTCGCGATTCGGCCAGCCCCCGCGATCCTCGAGTGCCTGTGGCAGATCCCAGTGATACAGCGTGGGGAAGGGCCGGATCCCGGCCGCGAGCAGGTCGTCGACCAGGCGGCGGTAGTAGTCGACTCCCTTCGCATTCACGCTGCCGTCGCCCTCCGGCAGGATGCGGGGCCAGGCGATCGAGAAGCGGTAGCTGTTGAGGTTCATCTCGCGCATCAGCGCGATGTCTTCAGCATGGCGGTGGTAGGAATCGCACGCGACATCGCCGGTGTCGCCACTCGAGATATTCCCCTCGGTATGGGCGAATCGATCCCATATCGATTCACCCTTGCCGTCCTCGCGCGCGGCTCCCTCGATTTGATACGAAGCGGTCGCGGTGCCCCAGTGGAAACCATCGGGGAAGTGAATGCGCGCCATTGAGGGTCCTCCTGATCAGCGGCTGAAGTCGGCCATGATAGCCGGGTCGCTGGAAATGGGGTCGCTTCGTGTGTCGCCTTGACCCGATGCGGGCGGGCGGTAGCGTGCAAGGGGCCTGCGATGTCCGTTGCATCTTCCTTCAGTGCCGCGAAGAATCTCGCTGAACGAGCCCGGGGCCTCGGGCTCGCGATCGGTTTCGATCTCGTGGGTGTCTCGCGCGCCGAGCCGACGCGCGAGAGCGAGTTCCTGCGCGACTGGATCGCGCGCGGATACGCGGGTGAGATGCATTATCTCGAGCGTCGCCTCGAGCAGCGTGTCGACCCGCGGCGTGTGCTGGAGGGCGCTCGTAGCATCGTGGCCGTGGGTCTCGTCTACGATCCCGGCCCGCGTGACGAACCGCTCCCGGGACATGTGCGAGTGGCGCGGTACGCCGGCGGCGAGGACTACCACGAAGTCCTGTGGGAGCGACTGCGCGCGCTCGAAGCCGCGCTCGAGACGCTGACGTCCGAGCCGGTCCGCACGCGCTCGTTCTGCGACACCGGTCCTGTGTCCGAGCGGGTCTACGCGGCGCGGGCCGGGCTCGGTTGGCAGGGCAAGAATACCTGTCTGATCCATCCGCGGCTCGGTTCTTATCTGTTTCTCGGCGTCGTACTGACCGACCTGGAACTCGAGCCCGACACTCCCGAGCCGGACCACTGCGGCAGCTGCCGCGCTTGTCTGGACGCGTGCCCGACCGACGCCTTCCCCGAAGCCTACCTGCTCGACGCCACGCGTTGCTTGTCATACACGACGATCGAGTCGCGCGGAGCGATCGATGTCGGGTTGCGCAGCGACCACGGTGATCGGGTATTCGGCTGTGACATCTGCCAGGAGGTCTGCCCGTGGAATCGGCGCCGGGGTCGCGAGATTCCCGACGATCCGCTCGGATTGCGCGCCCGCCTGCGCCCGCGACCCGAGTGGCTGCAGCCGTCGTTGCGGTGGATTCTCGAGCTGGACGAGGCCCGCTGGCGGGCGGCCACGAAGGGCACCGCGTTGCGGCGAAGCAAGTACCGCGGGCTGATCCGCAACGCGCTGATCGTGGCAGGTAATTCCGGATGCTCCGAGCTGCTTCCGCTGGTTCGGCGTTGGACCCGGTCCGACGACGCGCTGCTTGCCGAGCACGCGGGCTGGGCGCTGGCCAAGCTCGAAGCGGCGCCAGCGAGTCGCTAGCTGGGCTTGTAGGCTGCGAGGTGGGCGAGGGCGGTCGGACGTTCGCTTCCGACCACGTCTTCATAGAACGACGCCACTCGGAGCGCAGTGAACAGGGTCGGCAGCTCACCGGCGCCAAGCAGATGGGCGGGGTTTCGCGGTCCGGCGCCGAACTCGAGCTGCGTGAGCGTGAAGGTCTCGTAGAGCAACAGGCCGCCCGGGACCAGCGCGGCCTCGATCTTCGGAGCGAGTGGGCGATAGAGAAAGCGAAACACCAGGATTGCGCCGCAAGAATTTGGTTTCAAAGGGATTTCCGCCGGGTTTTCGATGTCTGCCCGGATGCTTTCGAGCGCCAGTCCGCGTGAACGGGCGAGCGATTGCAGGCCGGCCAGGGAGTCGCGGTTGCGGTCGATTCCGATCACCCGAAATCCAGCCTCGGCGGCAGCGATGCTGTGGCGACCCCGGCCGCAGGCCAGGTCCAAGATCGGACCGTGTTGGGCCGCTTTGGTCAACGCCTGGACATGCTCGACGAAGAACCTCGAGGGCGGCGAGGGGTCGCTCAATGGGCCGCTCTCGTGCGCCGTCGCTCGATCAGGTCTGCGAGGCGTTGGGGGTGGTCGGTGATGATGCCGTCGACGCCGAGGTCGAGCAGCGCACTCATTTCCTCTTCATCGTTGATGGTCCAGACGTGTACTTGGATTCCATGTCTATGCGCATGTGCGATGAGTGCCTCCGTGACCAACGGACGGTTCGCGAATTCGAGTGGGATCTGGAGCACCATTGCGGGTGTCTCGGGCGGCGATCCGTCCGCTGCACTCTGGATCACTGCGAGAACATCTTCGGTACTCGCGCCGTGTGCGATGCCGAGCCTTCGTTCAGCCAGGTGGCGCCGCAGGCACCGCATGGCTTCTCCGCTCTCTGCGGTCAACAGGGTGAGGGCGGCGCGCTCCATCCGAGAGATGACGCTCGCGGTTGCTGCAATCGCAGCCTCTCCAGGCGTCTTGATCTCGAGGTTGAAGCGAGCCCCCGGGAATGCATTCAACGATTCCTCGAGTGTTGGCACCCGAAGTCCCTGTCCACGAAAAGGAAAATCCTGTCCCGATTCTGATCTGAAACGGCATCCGGCGTCGAGTTCCTGCAATTCGTTCAGCGGCAGGTTCGCGACGGGTCCGCTGCCATCGGTGACCCGATCGACATCCGGATCGTGCAGCAGCACCGGCACGCCGTCTCGCGTGAGATGGACATCCGATTCGAGGATCGCGGCACCCGCGGCGAGGCCGCGCTCGAAAGCGAACAGTGTGTTCTCCGGCGCGCTGCCCGCGCAGCCGCGGTGGCCGATGACGATCGGAGTGGGGAGGGAGAAGTAGGGGTGCCGCACAGCGCGTACGGTACCATGCAGCGTTCCATGTCCGTGCTCACGCGTGATGCCATCTTTGCTGAAATCGATGCCGGGCGGTTGAAGCTCTCACCCTTCTCGCGCGATCAAGTCGGTGCGGCTTCGATCGACCTGACCCTCGGTGACGAGATTCGCGTGATCGAGATGGGTGAGGGTCCGATCGAAGTCGAGAACGGGGCGGACTTCCGCGACCATACCCAGGTCCAATCCCTTTCCAGCCCGTATGACCTTTCTCCCGGTTCGACGATCCACGGGATCACCCGGGAGCGCATCGAGCTGCCGCCGAACCTGTGCGGATTTCTCGAAGGTCGCAGCCGGTTCGCGCGCCTGGGTCTGATGATCCACGTGACCTCCGCGTTCGTGCAGCCCGGGGTTGCCAACCGCCAGGTCCTCGAGATGAGCAATGTCTCGGCGCGGACGTTGCGGATCCACTCAGGGGTTCGTCTGTGCCAGATCGTGTTGATGCGCACCGAGGGGGAATCTCACTACCGCGGTCGGTTCGCCGACCAGGATGCGATCTGAGGCGCCGGTCGTGCGCGCGGTCGCACAGCGGGTTTCGTCGGCGGAAGTCCGGGTGGACGGAGAGCGCATCTCGGAGATGGGCGAGGGCCTGCTCGCGTTCGTCGGGGTGGGGCGCGAAGACGATGCCCGACAGGCCGACGAACTCGCGCGACGCCTCGTTCGCCTGCGCATCTTCAATGACGATGCCGGGCGCATGAACCACTCGCTGCTCGACGTCGGCGGCACTCTCGGAGTGGTGTCGCAGTTCACGTTGTTCGGCGACGCCCGGCAGGGGCGAAGACCGTTCTTCGGCGACGCCGCTCCGGCCGACCAGGCTGCGCCGCTGATCGAGCGACTGATCGCGTCCGCCGAATTGCTCGGTGCGCGCACCGCTCGCGGTCGCTTCCAGGCCACGATGGAAGTCGAACTCGTAAATGTGGGCCCGGTCACATTGCTGCTCGACACCGACAAGCGTTTCTGATCGATTCGCCACTTCGCCTTGCTCAGCTTCGCTTGTAGCGTCATCATCCCTAGGGGGCCAACGGGAAATCGGGACGGGATCACCAACGATGGTGCTCTCCGGATCTTGGCGACCTTTGGCGAAGATGATGGGAGAAAGCATGACAATTTCGGTGAATTCCTTGGGTGGAGCGCGTCAGGGCCTTCGCCGGGTGGGGATGCTCGTCGCATTGACGATCGCGTTCCAGGCAAGCCCGGGACTGGCAGCGAATGACACTGCGCGAGAAGCGGGTGTTGGAGTGGGGGCGGCGTTTGGCAGCCTGCTCTATGCCCCGGCGAAGCTCGTGTACGCGACGCTCGGCCTGGTGCTCGGCGGGATGGCCTGGGGCCTGTCCGGCGGCGACGCGGACGTGAAGGATGCGGTGATCATGCCCGCGGTACGTGGCGACTACGTGATCACGCCCTCGATCATCCGAGGGGAGGAAAAGCTCGAGTTCGTCGGCCGCCGACCCGGCTACGGGCGGGACGACCAGATCGTCGCTGAAGAGATCGAAGAAGGCTTCTAGTCGAGTTCGTCGGCTGAGTGTTGTCGGCTCGGATGCGAGGCGTTTGGTGCCGCGACCTGTCCCCGTGGGGCAGGTGTGGCGGATGTGGGGATGACCCGCGATTCTTGAGTCAATCGCATGATTGAACTCGGCTCCCACGGCTATCTCGCGTTCGCGGCTGGGCTGCTCTCGGTGTTATCACCGTGCGTGTTGCCTTTGATGCCCGCATACCTCTCGCTGATCTCCGGCATTTCGGTCGAAGAGATGCGCGAGGGCGCGGACGATGCGCGGATGCGAAGCCAGGTGATGCGCGCCTGCTTCGGCTTCGTTTCGGGATTCTCGATCGTATTCGTGATCCTGGGCGTCGGCGCGGTGGCGGCGGGGCAGATCATCCGCACCTGGCAAATGCAGGTGTTCGGCATCGGCATCGGCATCTCCCAGATCGCGGGCGTAGTGATCATCCTGTTCGGTCTGCACATGACCGGCTTGATTCCCATCCGAGCGCTGTATCGCGACACCCGCTTCCAGTTCCAGATCAACCACCATAGTTTCGTCAGCTCGTTGCTGATCGGTGCGGGCTTCGCGCTGGGCTGGTCGCCCTGCATCGGGCCGATCCTCGCGACGATCCTCACGCTCGCCGGCAGCCAGGAGACGATGATGCAAGGCGTGGGACTGTTGTTGATCTACTCGGGGGGGCTCGCGGTCCCGTTCCTGATCGCGGGTTGGAGCATCGAGTACTTCTTCGAGGCCTTCCACCGGATCAAACACCATTTCCGAGTGTTCGAGATCGTTTCCGGCCTGATCCTGGTGGCGGTCGGGGCGCTGCTCGTCACCGATCGCCTGACGTTGTTGAACCGGCAGTTCCAGTTCATGTCGGAGTGGGTCAATACCATCGAAAACGCACTTCAGTGATCTGCATGGCGAGACGGAACAGTGGCGTCGCAAGAGGGGAGGATGAAGACGTGAGGGCCTGGAAGCCGTTTTTCGCCGCATTGTTCGTGTGGTCTGCGGCGACACTCATGGGCTGTGGCGCCGAGACACCGGGCGAGTCGGACGCCACCGGCCCGGATGCGGGATCTGCCGAGTACGTCGACTTCACGCTGCCCGATCTCGAGGGCCAGCCGGTTCGTCTCGCCGACTACCGCGGCAAGATCGTGATCGTCGATTTCTGGGCGACCTGGTGCCCGCCGTGCATCTTCCAGGTTCCCGAGCTGAACGCATTCTGGGAAACCCACCAGGCAGCCGGCGAGGTGATGGTGATCGGCGTCGCGGTCGACGTCGAGGGCGCCGAAGTCGTCGGGCCTTGGGCGGAAGAACACGGCATCAGCTATTCGCTCGTGATCGGGGACGAAAACGTTGCCCGGGAATTCGGCGCGATGGGGTTTCCGACCCTGGTGATCGTCCGACCCGATGGGTCGGTCGATTCCCGCCACGTGGGATTGGTCGAGGCCGAGGAGCTCGAAGAGCTGGTTGCGGCCGCGACGGGAGTCGGCGCTACATGACCGAGGCCGGGAAGGGCAGAACGCGCGTCGAGGGGGCCTTCCGCGTGCTCCCGCCATCGGTTGCGGTGTCCCGCTAAAGCCGGCCGTAGGAACCGTCGAAAAGTACCCGGGGGGGGGAGTCCGCGCGTGCGTGGGGTCGCGCCCCTTGGGAGGGCGGTAATTGGGTGCCAGCGAAGGTGAGACGACCGCGATTCGGGTCCGCAGTTCGTTTCAGCGAACCGTCGAGCCTGGTGAGACCGTCTTTGACGAAGGCGACGCCGGCGATCGGCTCTATGTAATCCAGAGCGGTGAGATCGAGTTGGTTCGCGAAGGGGTCGGGGCGAGTCGCGTGGTGGCGCGGGTCGGGCCGGGCGATTTCTTCGGTGAACTCGGCGTCGTACTCGGCCGTCCTTGTACGACTCGCGCGGTCGCGGTGCGTGCAACGCGGGTGCTGGAACTCGATCGCGAGACCCTCGAATCCATGTGCCTCGAGCAACCCGAGATCGCGATCCGGCTGCTGCGGGTGGTTGTTTCGCGCTTGATCGAGGCCGAGACCCGGCTGTCCGCGCTCGGGGTCGACGACCTGCTGCGACCCGTCGTTCGGGGCCTGGTGCGTCGTTCGGAGCCCGACCCGGAAAACGGGATACGAATCCCGATCAGCCTGCGCGGACTCGCGAGAGACGCGGGGCTTTCGATGTTCGAGACCCATCGAGCACTGCACCACCTGATCGACCGCAAGATCGTCCGCATGGAGGACGATTGCCTCTTCGCAGCCGATGTCGACACCCTGTCGGCCGCGGTCGATTTGACCGAATAGTCCGAATCCTCGCGCGAGTGGATTGACCCGTCGCAAGCCCGTTTGTTAGCGTGGACCCGGCTCACCGGGCCTGCGATGTGCTGCCCGGAGTTCGCGTCGGACGCACGGCAGGCGATCGGTTCGAGGCCATTCGGAGGCTCGGGTGTCGCGGAAGATCGGCATGGTCGCGGGAGTCGTTGCCTGGTTGCTGGTGGCGGGCGTTCCCGGAGCCCTGGCGGCCAGTCTCCCGGGGCAGAGTCAGACATTCGAACTCACCGCCGACTCGGTCGAATACGAGCAGAGGCGCAGCCTCTACATCGCGCGCGGAAACGTCCGAATCAGCTCGAAGGACACCGAACTCACCGCCGACTGGATGGTGTTCAACCACGAGATCAGTCGCGGCGCGGCGACCGGGAACATCGTGTTCTCGACCTCCGACGATGTGCTGCGCGCGCGCTTCATCGAGTTCAATATCGACACTCAGCGCGGCATTCTATTCGGGGCCGCCTTTGATTCGGAGAAGGACCAGTTCCGGTTGCAGGGCGAGGAGATCGTCAAGCACAGCGACGATACCTACTCGTTCGAGCGCGGGAGATTTACGACCTGCGAATGTCCCGATCCCGACGATCGCGACCCATGGGCGATCAAGGCCGAGAGTGCCCAGATCGATGTCGGTGGCTACGGGACCGCGCGCAACTCGACCTTCGAAATACTCGGCGTACCCGTCGTGTGGCTGCCCTGGATGACCTATCCGCTCAAGACCGAGCGCGAGAGCGGCCTGCTGTTTCCAGTGTTCGGTTTCAGCGGACGAAATGGCGCCGAACTGGGGCTCCCGGTCTTCTGGGCCGCGCACGAGAGCGTGAACGTGATCGCCACACCGGGCTGGATGAGCAAGCGTGGCCCGACGGCTGATCTCGCGGTCGAATACCTCTTCGGTGAGCGTTCGAAGGGGGAAATCTCCGGGCACTTCGTCTACGACCAGAGCATCGACCCCGACTCGAAAGAGGATCCGTTTGGGCGAGAACGCTGGGCCATTCAAGGTGAGAAGGATTTCTTCCTGCCCTGGGATCTGCGGTTCAAGAGCGACTTCGCCGCCATCTCCGACAACGAGTATCTGTCCGACTTCAACGACCTCCCGCAGAAGGACGACGACCGCTTCCTGGTCTCGACCGCTTTCCTGGGCCGGTCGTTTGCGGCCGACGGCCGGTTTGGTGCGCTGACGGCGCTCGTCTTTTCGAACGACTTGCAGAACCCGAACGACCAGGACCGCGACCGTTTCCTGCTGCAGCGGCTCCCCACTGTCGCGGCCGTGGTGCTTCCGGCTGTGGTAGCGGATTCGATTCCCATCCTCGATCGAATCGTCCCGTCGCTCGGTCTCGAGTACTCGTTCTTCACCCCGCGGCGCCGAGCCGTCGACAAGTACGACGGCCTCGACGCGGCGTACTACGCGAATGCGGCATTCATCGATACGGGTATCGACGCCCTGCCGAGCTCGAGCGAGCGCGGTTTTCCGGGCGATCCGGATCCGCACGGTGACGATGCGACCACCAGCTCCGGCGGCCTCGAGCTGAATGGCCGCTTCGAAGAGGGTGAGCCGCTAGCGGACGACGGCCACCGCATCGATATCCATCCGCGTCTCGCGGTGCCGTTCCGAATCAGCGACTATGTCGAGGTCTACCCGGAAGTCGGTTGGCACCAGACCTTCTACGAGTCGCACTTCATGGGTTCGAACCAGCGGCATCTGCTGACCACGCAGGTCGACCTGCGTTCGCGGCTCCGCCGGCACTATTCGAGTGGGCTGACCCATCTGATCGAACCGCATCTGTCATACGGATATATTTCCGACCTCGGTTCGAACCAGGATGACAATCCGCTGTTCGTGCCGAATACCGCAGTGCCGCAGGAGCGGATCCGGCAGCTCGAACTCGGGAACGTGATGCTCGACGACGCGGACCGCGTCCGGAAGTTCAACGGCTTCACGTACGGCGTGAGCAATCGCTTTTACACGCGGGTCGAGGGTGAGGGGGCGCAGCTGATCGCAGACGTCTACCTGTCGAATGGCGTCGACGTGGAAGAGGGTGAATTCGGGCCCATCTACCTGGGCGCTACCGCGTACCCGTTGGATCGCACGAGCATCCTCGCGAATTTCGGCTTCGACCCCGAGGGCGTCGCGGTTTCGGAGGCCACCGCCCAGATTGCTTTTCTCCATGATCGAGGCCACGAATTCGCGCTCCGCTACCGGTACCTGAGGAAGACCCCGAAGTTCTTCGAGGATTTCGAGAACTCGTCGGAGCGCTTCGACAATTTCGAGAGTCGGGTCGAGCGGATCAACCAGATCAGTGCCTACGCCCGCATTGCAATCACGCATCAGTGGTGGATCCACTATCGCGGCGCCTACACCTTCGAGGACGGCTTGATGTTGAAGAACATCGGCGGCATCGAATACGTCTCGGACTGTCGCTGTTGGGCGGCGGGCTTCCAACTCGGGCACAGTCGTTCGAAAGGGATCCGGTTCAACCTGACCTACACCTTCCTCGGACTCGGCGACGATCTGAAGAAGACCGGTCCGACGAGCTTCGGCACCGGCGACATCAGCTTGCTTGACTCTCTCTGAGGCGTTTGATAACAACACGGAATTACAGGGTTTTCTCCACGCGCCCAACGCACCCTGCCCGAGGCCGAGTTGCATCGCCCCTCCCTGGAAGTCTTCGAGGCACTCGCGACACGCGGGAACCTGATTCCGGTCGTGCGCGAAGTCATGGCCGATCTCGACACTCCGCTTTCGTTGTTCCAGCGACTCGATGACGGTCGAACCTCGTTCCTGCTCGAATCCGTCGAGGGTGGTGAGAAGTGGGCGCGTTACAGCTTCATCGGCACCGGCTCGCGCGCGATCTTCCGGGCTCGTGGTCGCGCAGCAGAATGGAGTGAGAACGGAGAGACCGAGCACTTCGAGGTCGAGGGCGATCCGCTCGAAATCCTGCGTGAGCGGCTCGCGCGTCTGCACCCGGCAGTCCCCGATGATCTCTCCCTGCCGCGTTTCGTCGGCGGCGCGGTCGGTATGGTCAGCTACGACTGGGTGCGCTTCGTTGAGCAGATACCGGACGAGAACCCCGACGAAATTGGTGTACCGGATCTCTGGTTCTCACTGCCCGAGACGGTCGTGGTGTACGACAATGTGAGACATTCGGCGCTGATCGTTCAGCAGGTCGAAGTGGGGGAGGGCGCCGAACTCGGGGCTCTTTACGCCGAAGCCGTTGCTGCGATCGACTCGACCTTGGCACAGATGCGTACTCCGCTCGATCTGTCGCCGCCTGCGCAACCGGTGCGGGCGCCGATGGACGTGCAGCGCAGCATGGAACGCGAAGTCTTCCACGATGTCGTCAAGCAGGCGAAGGAGTACATCGAGGCCGGCGACATCTTCCAGGTGGTGCTGTCGCAGCAGTTTCGGATACCGCTCCAGGTCGATCCGTTCACGATCTACCGCCACTTGCGGCTCGTGAACCCGAGCCCGTATCTGTTCTTTCTGCGTTGCGAGGGGCCCGTAATCCTCGGATCTTCGCCGGAGGCGTTGGTGCGGCTCGACCATGGCCGGATCGACGTACGGCCGATTGCGGGTACTCGCCGGCGCGGCACGAATGCCGAGGAAGACGAGCGGCTCGAGGCCGAGTTGCTGGCGGACACAAAGGAGCGAGCCGAGCATCTGATGCTGGTCGATCTCGGCCGCAACGACGTGGGCCGGGTCGCGGAGATCGGTTCGGTCGAGGTGAACGAGTACGCGGTGATCGAACGCTACTCCCACGTCATCCACATCGTTTCAAACGTGACCGGGACGCTGCGGCCGGGACTCGATTGGCTCGACCTGCTGCGCGCGACCTTTCCGGCCGGGACGTTGTCGGGTGCGCCCAAGGTGCGCGCGATGGAGATCATCGATGAGCTGGAGAATCAGCGGCGTGGCCCCTATGGGGGCTGTGTGGGCTACATCGACTACTCGGGGAACATGGACACCGCAATCGCGATTCGTACGCTCGTGATCAACAAAGGAGAAATCTTCCTGCGGGCCGGCGCGGGCATCGTCGCCGACTCGGACCCGGAATCGGAATACCAGGAATGTCTCAACAAGGCGGGTGCACTGGTTCAGGCGATCGACCTCTCGCGGGAGGGGATCGAATGAGCTGTGTGAATGGCTGCTTCGAAGGTTGCAGGTGACGGACGAGCGACGATGCAGCTGTTGATGATCGACAACTACGATTCCTTCACCTTCAACCTCGTCCAGTATCTGGGAGAACTCGGAGCGAAGGTCGACGTGGTTCGCAACGATCAGGCGACGATCGACGAACTGCTCGAGCGGGAGCCGATCGGGGTGGTGATCTCGCCGGGGCCCGGCGAGCCGACCGCAGCCGGAATTTCACTCGACAGCGTTCGGGCTTGCGCCTCACGAGAGCTACCTCTGCTCGGTGTCTGTCTGGGTCATCAGGCGATCGGAGCGGCATTCGGTGGTCGCATCGTGCGCGCGCGTTCGATCATGCACGGCAAGGTCTCGTCGATCGAGCACGATGGGCGCGGGATCTTCGCGGGGGCGCCACAGCCTTTCGACGCGACGCGCTACCACTCGTTGGTGGTCGAGGAGGAGTCCTTCCCGGACGAACTGGAGATCACCGCGCGCACGGCGGATCGCGAAATCATGGGGCTGCGTCATCGCGCGCTTCCCATCGAGGGGGTTCAGTTTCACCCCGAATCGATTCTCACCAGCGTCGGCAAGCATCTGCTGCGGAACTTCCTCGTTCTCTGCGAGTCGAGAAGGGCCGCATGAGTCTGCGCGAGGCGGTGGAGACGGCGGTGGCGGGTCGGGAGGTTCCGGCCGACATCCTCGAAGGCTCGTTCGACGAGATCATGTCGGGTGCGGCTTCGGAACTGCTGATCACCGCGTTGCTCGTTGCGCTGCACACGAAGGGAGAGACCGTTGGTGAGATCGTCGCCGCTGCTCGTTCGCTGCGAGCACACGCAGTGACGGCCGAAATTGGCGACCCGCGGACGGTCGACACCTGCGGGACCGGCGGCGACGGTGCGGATACCTTCAATATCTCCACGACCGCCGCATTCGTTGTCGCGGGTGCCGGCTTGCCGGTTGCGAAGCACGGCAATCGCGCCGCCTCGAGCCGAACCGGTAGTGTCGATGTGCTCGAGGCGCTCGGTGTCCGAGTCGACTTGCCGGTGGCCGCCTCGGCGCAGGTGCTCGCCGATGTCGGCATCGCGTTGTTCTTTGCACGTCGGGCTCATCCTGCGATGAAGCACGTTGCAAAGGTGCGCCAGGCGCTCGGTTTCCGGACGATGATGAACTGCCTGGGGCCGCTCGTGAATCCGATGGGCGTGCGATTCCAGGTCATCGGGGTCTACAGCGATCCGCTCGTCGAGACGATCGCGAGCGCGCTGGGTGAGCTCGGGGCCAAACGTGCGCTGGTGGTACATGGCAGCGATGGACTGGACGAAGTCACCACCACCGGCCCGACCCGGGCGGCGTTGTTCGCGAACGGTGCTGTGAGCACGATGACACTCGACCCATCGGAGCACGGCATTCCGAGGCCGGCGAGCGGTGCACTCGCGGGAGGAGATGCGGCTGAGAACGCCTCGATTCTACGCGGAGTGCTCGATGGTGAAGCAGGCGCACGGCGTGACATCACCTGCGTGAACGCGGCTGCCGCTCTGTGGGTCGGCGGTGCGGCGGAAGACTTCGCCGGCGGAATCGATCTCGCGCAGCGGAGCATCGACTCCGGTGCCGCGCGACAGCGCCTCGACGATTTCGTCGAGGCGACGAATGCCGTTGCGGCATGATGATCCGAGGAAGCGGAACGTGACGATCCTCGATGAAATCCTGGCGCGGAAGCGGGATGAAGTGGCCGCCGCGCGGGCCGCGGTCCCGGCGGGCGAACTGGCTGCGCGAGCGCGAAAACGCAGCGATTCACCCCGTGGCTTCCGGGAGGCGCTGCGCTCGGGGCCGTCACCACGCGTGATCGCCGAAGTGAAACGGCGATCACCGAGTCGAGGCGAGATCCGCGCCGACTTCGATCCGGTCGCGATCGCGACCGCGTACGTCGATGCCGGTGCCGCCGCGATCTCCGTCCTGACCGACGGACACCATTTCGGTGGGCATCTCGAGCATCTCGAGGCGGTGCGGGCGGCGACCCCAGTGCCGGTGTTGCGCAAGGACTTCATCGTCGACTCGTATCAGATCGACGAGGCTGTCGCGCGCGGCGCGGACGCGGTGTTGTTGATCGTGGCGGCATTCAACGGCGCCGCCGGATCAGCTGAGCTTCGGGCGCTGCAGGGCTACGCGCTGGATCTGGGTGTCGACGTGCTCGTCGAGGTTCACGACGAGGGAGAGCTCGCGACGGCGCTCCGCCTCGGGGCGGATCTGGTGGGGATCAACAACAGGAATCTCGCGACCTTCGAGGTCGATCTTGCGACGACGGAGCGATTGGCGGCGCAAATCCCAGAGGGGGTCGTTCTCGTCGCAGAAAGTGGCATCTTCACGAACGGCGACATCCAACGACTCGAGCGGTGCGGAGCATCAGCTTTTCTCGTCGGTGAGGCGCTGATGCGCGAACCGGACGTCGGGTCGGCACTGAGGAAACTTCGGAGGAAATTGTGAGCGGCAGAATTCGGGTCAAGATCTGTGGGGTCATCCACGCCGACGATGCGGAGGTGGCCGTCGAGGCAGGCGCAGACTTGATCGGTCTGAATTTCGTACCGGGTTCACCGCGCTGCCTCGACCTTGCCACGGCCGAAGAGATTGCGAACCGCGTCAGCGGTCGGATCGAGCGTGTCGCGGTATTTCGTGACGCCGCTCACGACGAGATCCAGCGCGTGCTACGCCGGGTCGATTTCGAGCGCGTGCAGTTCCACGGCTCCGAGTCCGAGGAGGAGGTCGAGGAGGTTGACCTCCCGGTCATCAAGGCGATTCAAGGGGCCGACGTTGCGGCCGCCGAGGAATACCCCGGGACGATCCTGCTTCTCGATCATCCGACCGAGGGCGGGGGCAGTGGCAATACCTGGAATTGGAGCGAGGCGACCGAGTTGATCGAGACGGGCATCGACGCGATTCTCGCGGGCGGACTCGACCCTGACAACGTCACCGACGCGCTGGCGAGTCTCGGTGACTTGTTGCCCTGGGGCGTCGACGTCGCCACGGGTGTCGAGGACGCCGGGCAGCGAAAGGACCCGGAGAAGGTCGCGCGCTTCATAGCGGCCGTACGTGCAGCGGAGAATTTTGATTGAAGAGCGAGCCCGATGAGAGTGGGCACTTCGGGCCCTACGGTGGGCGTTTCGTCTCCGAGACCCTGATCGCGGCGCTCGACGAACTCGTTTCGGAGTACCCGCGGATCAGCGCGACCCCCGAATTCAATCGTGAGCTCGACTGGTTGCTCTCGTCGTACGCGGGGCGGCCGACTCCGATCACCCATGCGAAGCGGATGAGTGAGGACCTGGGCGGGGCGGCGGTGTACCTGAAACGCGAAGACCTCGCACACACCGGCGCGCACAAGATCAACAACGTGCTGGGTCAGTGCCTGCTCGCGCGGACGATGGGTAAACGACGGATCATCGCCGAGACCGGTGCCGGCCAGCACGGCGTCGCCACAGCGACGGCATGTGCGTTGATGGGGCTCGATTGCGAGGTCTACATGGGTGCCGAGGACGTCGAACGGCAGGCACTCAACGTGTTTCGGATGGAACTCCTCGGTGCGGCTGTTCATCCGGTCACGAGTGGCTCGAAGACGCTCAAGGACGCGACCAACGAGGCCTTGAGAGATTGGGTCACCAACGTCGAATCGACCTATTACTGCATCGGCTCGGTGATGGGGCCGCACCCATACCCGCTGATCGTGCGCGATTTTCAGCGGGTGATCGGGGTCGAG
>JAFDEI010000300.1 GCA_019310425.1 Deltaproteobacteria bacterium
TGCACGACGACACCGATACTGAGACCGAGGAAGCGATGGATCGCACCCATCCATTCCGAGTCACGACGGGCGAGATAGTCGTTCACTGTCACGATGTGGACGCCGCACTCCGTGAGCGCATTCAGATAGGAGGGCAGTGTGGAGACGAGGGTCTTGCCCTCACCGGTCTTCATCTCCGCGATCGAGCCACGGTGCAGGATGATCCCGCCAACCATCTGGACGTCGTAGTGCCGTTGACCGAGCGTTCGCTTCGCGGCTTCGCGCACCGTCGCGAACGCCTCGGGGAGCAGGTCGTCGAGTGATTCGCCGGCGGCGTGGCGCTCGCGGTACTGAGCAGTGCGCGACCGCAGATCGGCGTCGGATTTCGCCGGCGGCGTGGCGCTCGCGGTACTGAGCAGTGCGCGACCGCAGATCGGCGTCGGATAGCGGACGGAACTCGGACTCGAGCTGGTTGATGCGCTCGACCAATGGCGTGATTTTCTTGATCAGCCGGTCGTTGGCGCTGCCAAATATCTTTCGAAGCAAATCGGCCATGGGAAACGCGGAGACTCCGGGGGGACGGGCTCGGAGGCGCAGTGTACGAGAGCGGCCGCAGCGCGGCAAACCCTCGGCATTGAAAGCGAATCACACGTCGGGCAGAAGCTCTGGCCGCAGAGCGGCCAACGCGCAGCGAGACGAACTCAGTCGAAGATGTAGTTGAGCGGATTGACGGCCTTCCCACTCACTTCGACCACATAGTGCAGATGGGGGCCGGTGCTGCGTCCGGTGCTGCCGAGCGACGCGATCACCTGGCCGCGCTCGATCTCCTGGCCGCGTTTCACGAACAGCTCGTCGTTGTGGCCGTAGGTCGTGCGAATGCCATAGCCGTGCTCGATCGTGACGCTACGTCCCAGGGGGCCGCGCTTGCCCGCGAAGGACACTTTGCCGCGGGCCGGTGCGATCACGTCGGTGCCGCGGGCGCCTGCGATATCGATCCCGCCGTGGAACTGGCGCGCGCCGGTGAACGGCGAGACGCGGTTGCCGAAGCGCGAGGTCAACCACCCCTTGGTCGGCCAGATTGCGGGTGTCGAAGCCAGGTGGCGCCGCTTGCCTTCGAGTCCATCGAGCAGCTTCGCGAGCGAGAGTTCGCGTTTCCCGGCGATCCGCCCGAGACGCTGCGCGTCGCGCTGCAGGATGCTCACGCGGTCCGCGAAGGAGGCTTCGTCACCCCCGATTCCACCCGCCGCCGAATGCCGCTCGGCTTTGTCGCCTTCCTCCGCCGGCAATGGATCGGCGCCGTTCGTTTCACCCGGCGCGGCCAACGTCTGCCCGCCTTCGGCTGTGGCCTCGAGATCCCCAGTCGTCGCCGAACCCACCGCGGTCACGTCCTCGCCGCCCGTCGCGACAGATCCCGGCAGGTTCGCGATGATGCGGACCTTGCGTTCGAAGCTCTGCAATCGGACGAGGTTCGCCTCCACCTCGCTCAAGGTTTCACCGAACTGATCGATCCGCTCACGCTGCTCGGCGTTCGCCGCCCGCAACTGCTGCAACTCGTCCTGATCGGCGCGTATGCGGACATAGTCCACGCCTCCGACCAGCAACAGCACCACCGCAATCGCGGCACCCCATATCGCTCGCTGAACGAGGTCCTTCCGAATGTCGAACCGACGAATCGGCGACGTCTCATCGGTAACCACGATCAGGGAATACCGCTCCATCCTTTACTAGCCCCCCAAGGCTTTCGTTACTCGATCCGCGTGAATTCGAGCACCAGCTTCCCGAGCTGGACCTGATCCCCGTCCTGAAGCGAGGTTCGAGGCTCCCGCTGCCCGTTCACGCCCGTGCCGTTGGTGCTGCCAAGGTCCTGCACGAAGAACTCCCCGCTCTCGAATCCGATCGCTGCATGAGCCCGCGAGATCGTCGGCTCCGACAACACCAGGTCCGCCGAACGCCCACGGCCGATCACGAACCACTCGCGGTCGACCGGGATCACCAAGCCCTCGTAGAACCCCCGGGTCACCGTGATGCTTGCCCCCGAGGGGACCGGTCCGACTTCAGGATGCTCCACGCTGCTTCCATTGCTCTTCTGGCTCATCGGCCGCCTCACCCGCTCTTTCTGTGACCGGACGCACACAAGTGCGCCCCAGTACACGAGAAATCAATCGGAAGGATCAAGAGACGGCTTGACCCCTTCCGCCGTGGCGGGCGGCGTAAGCTAGAGAACGCTGCGTGACGCCAGAAGCTCCCGAGCGTGCGCTAGGGTCGCTTCGCCGATCGACTCGCCGCCCGCCATCCGGGCAATTTCCTCAACCCGGTCGGAGCCATCGACCCGCGCAATGCGGGTCTGTGTGCGACCGTCGACCTCGCGCTTCTCGACGCGGAAGTGGTTCTGGGCGAACGCGGCGATCTGCGGCAAGTGCGTAATGCACAGCACCTGGTGGTGCGCGGCGAGTTCGGCCAGCATGCGGCCAACCCGGTCCGCCACCCGGCCGCCGATGCCTGCATCGACTTCGTCGAAGACCAGCACCATGCCCGCGTCGGACTCGCGCAGTGCTTGTTTCAGCGCGAGAAAAACCCGCGACAGCTCGCCACCCGACGCGACCGCACGTAGCGGGCGCAGCGCCTCGCCCGCGTTTGCAGAGAAGACGAAGGCCGGGGACTCGGCGCCTCCCGCTCCGCATGGCATTCCCTCGGGGGGATCGACCGGCGTGAGTTCGACCGCGAAGCGTCCCTGCGGCATCGCGAGTTCGCCGAGCTCTGCTTCGACCTGCTGCACGAGCGATCGCGCAGCCTTTGCTCGGCCGCGGCTGAGCCGCTTCGCATCCTTCGTAAGCGCTTCGACCCGCTGCGCGCGCTCGGCGATGATCTCGGCTTCGCGTTCCTCCGCGCCCTCGAACGTCGCGAGCTCTGCGGCGGTTCGCTCACGGAACGCGAGCACGGCTTCGACGCTCTCGCCGTACTTGCGCTGGAGCTGCTCGACCTGGTGCAGACGATCCTCGGCCGCGGCGAGACGCGCGGGGTCGGATTCGATCCCACTCAGGTGGCGCTCGAGGTCGAAGGCCGCGTCGCGCAGCTCGTCCTGCAGGCCCGCGAATCGTTCGGCCATCGGTCCCAACTCGGCGTCGAGTGCGGTCAGGCCCTCGATCGTGCGCACCACGCGCGCGAGTCGGTCGGTCACTCCGCCGTCATGGCCGTCGGAGTCTCCGGAGAGCGCCTCGAGCGCTCCACCCCCCTCTTGCTGGAGCCGCCCGGCGTGGGCCCACCGCGAGCGATTCGCGCGCAGCCGCTCGATCTCGTCGACGTCCAGATTCGCGCAATCGATTTCCTCGACCTGGTACCCGAGAAAGTCCTGCCGGCGAGCGCGCTCCTGGGCTTCGGCACGCAAGACCGCGAGTTCCTCGTCGAGCCTTCGTACCGCGGCAAAGCCCTCGGCGACCTTCGCGCGTACCGATTCGATGCCCGCGCTGCGGTCGAGTAGGCGGCCGTGGTGTTCGGGTCGCAGCAGCGCCTGGGAGCCGTGCTGGCTCGAGATCTCCAGCCTGCCCGCGAAGACCTCCGCGAGCGTCGCGACCGGGACGAGCCGCCCCCCGATGCGCGCGCGACTCCGGCCCGCGCGCGACAATGTGCGCGTCGCGATGAGTTCGTGCTCATCACATTCGATGCCGCGTTGGGCAAGCTCGTTCTCGAGGTCGGGCAGTCGCGAGGTGTCGAACACCGCTTCGACCACGGCCTCCTCGTCACCGTCGCGAACCGTCTGGACCGTGGCACGCCCCCCCGCGAGCAGTGCCAATGCACCGAGCACGATCGATTTCCCGGCGCCGGTCTCGCCGGTCAGCACGTTCAACCCTGCGGCGAATTCGAGTTCCGCCCGCTCGACGATCGCCATCCCCTCGATGCGCAGCGTCTCGATCAACGCTCCCCCCAGCGGAGCTTCGCGCGCATCA
>JAFDEI010000118.1 GCA_019310425.1 Deltaproteobacteria bacterium
ATGAAGGGACATTCGTCGCCCCACTGCTCCCACCACCAGCAGGGGTTGCTGTCGACCAGAATGCCGGCCGAGCGGTTGTCGATGTAGACGTTGTCGGTCACCTGGATATCCTGGAGACAGGGCGCAAAGAAACCGTCGCACCACTGCATGAAGATCCGGGTGCCGACCCGATTCGACTCGAATACGTTGTCGCGCACGACGTTGCGGTTTGTCCCGTCGTTGTCCTCGTCCCAGAGCGAAACGCCGCGATCGTTCTCGTAGAAGGTGTTGCCAGCGATCAGAATATCGTCGCCCCTTCCGTTGAGGACGCCGATGAGGTTGTTCTCGAAATAGGAGTTCTCAACCGTGACGCCATCATTGAAGTAGAGGTCCACGGCGATCACGTTGTTTGTGAATCGGCTATTCCGGATCACACCGCCCGTTTCGCTGACGACGAACCCTGTTCCCTCGGTCACGTGCACGCCATCGATCAAGGCCTCGTCGCCGAGAATGACGTGCCCACCGCGCACCGTGCCATTTCGCAGAGTGATGCCACGCTGGAGGCCGAAGCCGCCATCGCACGACTCCGACCCGACTACGGAGCCGTGGATCGTGAATCCATTGAGGTCAACGGTGCTTCCTGAGACGATGACTACGCTCCCATCGCAGTCGCGATCGAGTACGACGTCACCCTCCAGACAGCCGCAAGAACCTGTGCCCGTTGCAGTCGCAACTTGCGCCGCCAGGGCCGTCGGATGGCTGTGTCGCGGTGGCGCAAGCGGATCAAGGAGTTCCGATTGCGATGAGGCCATCCAGGGGAAAGCCACGAACAGGCCGGCTACGATCACCAGCTGAGGAGTGAGGGGATGCAGCCAACTCATGTTTGCCTCCGAGATTCGCGCCTTGCTTCATCTTCGCATATGCCGGACCAATGCACTCCAAGACTGTGCATAGCATGTGCCAGCGGTGACTCAGCCCGTTTCCCTCTGGGAGGCGATGAGCGGCCGCGCGAGGGGTCGTCCGGCTTCTGATCCCTTCGGGCGGTGTGGCAACGCGCCGCAGTGTGGAGGAAGCAGCCCGACGGCGGGCGGGTTCAGTCGCCCGGGCGCTCTAGGACGGGGCTTTCGTGGGAGGCGGACGCCGTGCGAATTGGCGCGCCGAGGTAATAGGAGGAATACACCGTACAGTGTCTATCGCGTGCTTCGACACCAATTCGCGCGAGAGCACGCTATTCCCGCGTCCGAAGTCGTGTGTGGAGGGTACCGGGGGCCTCCGGCTCCCGGCTCAGAGGCACTCGCCCTGCGAGATCCACAGGAGGCAGCGCCAGGCGGCGCAGGTGAGCGAGGTCGGGGAGTTCCTACCCGCCAGCACTCCACGGGGACTCGAACGTGCGGAACACAGCGAAGAGGAGCCACAGCAAAGCCGGGGGCAGAGGCCGAGACGGGACCTACGCGAAAGCGGAGAGAAGAAGCCCGGCCTTCGGCCGGGACCTGGACGGGTGCGGCAGCCGGGCCTTCGGCCCGGGCCAGCCCTAGCCGGGCTGGCGAGGCCAGGAGGAAGAGAGCAGGGGCACAGTGCCAGGCCGGACCGAGGGGGGCCCGCGAGAGAGGGGCCGTATAGGGCCGTGGGCCGTCACCGGTGCAGCCCAGTGCCGCCCCTTGCAGTCGCTTGCAAGGCAGGAGATGTAAGTATGCGTTACTTCTAGGGTTTGGGTCGTTCTTTTAACCCGATGGTTCGGGGTTCGATTCCCCGGCGGCCTACCACAATCGACGATTCCAGGGGGTTACGCGACTCCAACTCGTTGCCCAAATCGGCAGGGGCCGTATGGGGCCAGGGCCGTCGGTCGTGTCGACCATGTCGAGCGCTCCCGGTCTGCGGACACGAGTGGCGTGCAGCGCTGAGCTGGCGATCAGTCGCTGAATTTTCGCTCGCGCCACCATGGGTAGAAGTCGGGCAGGCCGTTCGAGACCCGCAACGGAAATTCAGCCGGCCGCTTCTCGAGGAAACTCGCGACGCCCTCGTGCCCGTCGGCCGACCTCCCCATCGCATAGATGGCCTGCGAATCGATCTTGTGGGCCTCCATCGGATGGTCGGCGCCGAGCATCTTCCAGAGCAGTTGCCGCGACAATGCAACCGAGACCGCGCTGGTGTTGTCCGCGATCTCACGCCCGAGTGCGCGCGTGGTATCGAGCAACGCATCGGGCGCGACGACGCGCGACACCAGGCCGCCCGCGAGCGCCTCGGCGGCGTCGAAGATCCTGCCGGTCGCGACCCATTCCATCGCCTGCGAGATCCCGACCACACGCGGCAAGAACCAGCTGCTGCACGCCTCGGGCACGATGCCGCGCCGCGCGAACACGAAGCCGAATTTCGCATTGTCGGCTGCGATGCGGACGTCCATCGGCAACGTCATCGTGATTCCGACGCCGACCGCGGGTCCGTTGATCGCCGCGATCACGGGCTTGGTACAATCGTAGATGCGCAACGTCGCACGGCCGCCGCCGTCGCGATGTTCGCTCGCCGCTTCCCGCTCGCTGTTGTCGAAGGTGGCGCTTCCGCCGCCGAGATCCGCGCCGGCGCAAAAGCCGCGGCCCGCACCGGTCACGATCACGACGCGGATCGCATCGTTGCGGTCGATCTCTTCGAACACATCGAGGAGTTCGTGGAGCATCTTCGTAGTGAACGCATTCAAGCGGTCGGGGCGGTTCAGGGTGACGGTGAAGAGCCCGTCGTCGAGTTCGGTCTCCAGGGTTTCGTAGCTCATGGCAGCCAAGGGTAGATTCGCGTGTCGATGTAGCAGACGGAATCGGGCGGAGGGTGCATCGTGTCCCGACTCTACCGCAGCGAAACCGCGGTCATCAGGCCCGGCGCCGGGGTGACGGGCGCGAGCGCCGCACGCGTCGGGCACGCGATTCGAGCTTCGTCGTCGGCGGAGCCAAGACGGGCGCCACCGAGGACGCGCCTTGCTTCGTCTCGAGCGCATGCGCGCGAGGGCCGAGGTGAAAGAGGTCGAGCCGGACCGGTTCCAGCGCTATTGAACCACGGCTTACTCAAATGCTGAGCGCAAGCTGGCGACTGTGCGCCAGGAGAGTTCCATCCGCCGTCCATAGCTCACCGTCTTCCTCGAGAAAGCCGCCGCTCGCGTAGCGGGTCGAGAAGCGAGTCAGCACCCAGTCTCCGGGCTCCCACTTCACCATGGGGAGTTCCGCACGTATGTGTACGGTGAGATCGATCGTCGGAATCGCCATCGGCCCGACTTCGGTCACGAAGATCGGCGGCGGGAGTGCGTCCGCGATCGCGGCGATCATGGGGGCATCGAGTGAACGGTGTAGCCGTGGGCGAATCCACCAGCTGAGATCCGGCGGTTGCCCGCTTCCGAAGACGGCCCCGGTCGCGCTTCGGATGTCCCACTGTTGGTGGATCGGCACCGATGGAGCCCCCCGCACTGCGGTCAGGGGCGAACACGATTCCGGCGCATCGGCTTGCGGTTTCGTCCAACTGTCGAATGCGAAACCTTCACGCTCGGTCGCCCAGGCCCCGGTGGCCAACAGGACCGTCTTTTCGGCCTGGATCATGGTGAGTCGCAAATAGGCGACGGAGCGGCCGAGTTGTTCGGTCGTCACCTCGATACGAGCGGGTTCCGCTTTGGGCGGCCGCAAGTAGTGCACTGTCAGGCTTCGAAGCTGACGTGTCTGATCGGCCAGATGTTCTTCACCCGCGCGGGTCAAGAGCGCGGCGAGATATCCGCCATTGGGCCCGGCGACAACCCAGTGCTTAGGGCTGATCTCACAACTGTAGACCCCCGGACCACCCGCATGAACTGCGGTGTCTTCATCGAACGACATCATTCTCCTCGGTTGCGCGTTGCGCGCAGTGGGCCCGTGGCAGCGTTTGAGTTCGCCACATAGAGCCGCGGAATCTGCGCCTTTGCGAACTGATCCTGAATCGGGGCCATTTGCTCATTGGTGGCGGCGACCCTGGTGTAGAAGGGAAGAATGTGGCGGGCCTTGCCGAAATCTTCCTGGTGCGTGCAACGCGGAATTCCGGAACGTAGCGAGTCGGGCCGAGGGGGGCCGTTGCGATCGATTCGCCGCTCACGAACTTCGGGGGGCGGGTGCTTCTTCTGCTCGTCGCTGCCCGCGAGGAGCAACGCCTGTATGGCGAGGTGGACACCCTCATTCCGGCTTTGCGCTTCGGGCTGGCAACCGCGAAAACCGTTGCACGCACCTGGCCGCTATCATGAAGGCCGGAGTTGAATGCGAGGGAGATCATGGACCACTCCTCTCCGACGGGATATTGCTTCGACGGCTATCTGGCTGGGCTCGAGGGGAATTGGCTCGAGGAGGATTCGCTGCTCCTGGGCTGGCTCCGGCGATCGCGTTTGGACGAGGCGGCCTTCGACTGGGTGCGCGACTTCGGGGCGGCTGCGGCCGGGCGGTTTCGCGAGCGAGCCGACGTGGTGGAGCGCCGCGAGAACCTGCCTTTCGTCGCTGAACGAGGCCCCTACAACCGTGCCACCGCGGAGGTGGTGCTCCCCTCCGAAACCCGGCGAAGCCTGGCGGAGATCCACGGCTCCGGTCTCTGGAGGGCGGACCTCGACGAGCGCGCGCGCTACGCCGTGGTCTATCTGCTGAACCAGAACGGCGAGGCAGGGGTGACGTGCAGTACGGCCTGCACGGACGGGCTGGTTCGTGCGCTCCGCACCCACGGCAACGATCGGCGCAGCCGCGACGTACTCGATCAGCTGGAGCAGGCCGACCCGGGCCGGTGGATCCACGGAGCGCAGTTCATCACCGAGATCCAGGGTGGTAGCGACGCGGCCATCAATGCCGTGCGCACGGAGCCCGCGACCGGCGGCCTCTGGACCCTGAGTGGACAAAAATGGTTCTGCTCGAACTGCACCGCGGACTATTGGCTCGTGACGGGTCGCGTGGCCGGCGGTCCGGCGGGGCACCGCGGCATCGGGCTCTTCTGCGTGCCGCGGCTTTGGGACGGTGAACCCAATGGCCACCGCATCCTGCGGCTGAAGGACAAGCTGGGAACCCGGGCGCTGCCGACTGCCGAGGTCGATCTCGAGGGAGCCATCGGATGGCCGGTCGGCGCCGTAGACAGCGGTCTCAAGAACGTCGTGGCGACGGTGCTGGTCACCAGTCGCATCCACAACGCCGTGGCGGCAGCGGCCTTCACCCGGCGCGCGTCCCGGGAGGCCCACGCCTACGCGGACTTTCGCCACGCCTTCGGGCGCCGGCTCTCCGAACATCCGCTGCTCGCCGCATCCCTCCGCCACCTCTCGGAGACCGCAGACCGGACCGCCGCCGGTGCCTTCGCCACCGTCGACGCCTGGATCGCCAGCCTCGAGCGTCCGGACGACACCGACCGCGTGCTCTGGGCACGGTTGCTGGTGAGCGTTTCGAAGGCTGTGGTTACGCGCCGCACACCCGCCCACGTCTACGAGGCCATGATGGTCTTCGGCGGCAACGGGATCGAGGAGCGCTTCTGCGCCCTGCCCAGACTGTGGCGCGACGCCGCCATCCTCGAGACCTGGGAGGGACCCTACACGCTGCTGCTGATGCAGGCCCTCGGCGACCTCGTGAAGTTCGGCGTCAAGGGGCGCGAACGGTCGTTCCTCGAGTTCGGCCTCGGCGACCACCTGGCCACGGACGACGCCCGCGACCTGGCTGAAGTTCTTGCGGCCTCCGACGAGACCGAGAGCGCGCTGCTCTGGGGCGAGCTCGCGCCAAAGCTCTACGCGCGCTTCGAAGAGCGCGCGCTGGGCGACCTGCTCGAGGGGCGGTGAGAGGGCGCCGCACGACTGGTGTGTTCATTTTCCATCCACCGCCACCATTTGGCGGGCGAGATCCTGCTCAATACCTCGGCGCCTGCGTCGACAGCTTCGACACCTCGGCGCCGGAGCCTTCGAGATTGGCAGCGACGGCGCCAACGACCCGGCCGAAGTGGTGGACCTCTTTTCCATCGTGATGCCGTAGCTCCGGCGGCGCGGGTGCACATCGCCCGCGCCGTCGCACTGCGCGTCGATCGGGTCGCCTGGATTCGCTCTTCACAGCCAGCGAAGATCACCTCGACCGGGGCTGTTTGCCATCACCTTTCGAGACCCATAGATGGATCGCTCTCGTCTTCCGACACATTCGTGACTTCGAAACCACACCGCCTATGACAGCCGGTTCCTCCATTTCGCGCATCAGCGAGTGCAGCGGATCGGCGCAGGTGAGGTTCTCGTGCGTCCGTACAACCCGGTCCTCGTGGCTCTCTTGGTCAATCTGATGTCGCTGTGTGTTTACTCGGCTGCATCGGCCGATACCTTCTCGGCTGTGCTCGTGCCCTTCACCGGGGGCGATGTCGAGGTCGAGTTCACGCTCTCCGACGATGTTGGCGATGGGACGATTCGAGGAGCATTGCAGCTGGTGAAAGGCGCCGGTGACCTGCGTGCCCTGTTCTTGAATATTGCTGACTCACGTCTGCTCTTGGGACTGTCGGTAACCGGCGACGACGTGACGGGCTTTACGACGGGCACTGTGATCGATCTCGGAATGGGCGCCAACCTGAACGGCGGGGGCACTCCCTGCCCGTGTGACATCGGCATCGAATTCGGCTCTTCCGGGATGGGCAAGGACGACATCGGAGCGACCGAGTTCTCTCTGTCGCACGAGACAGAGGCACTGACGCTCGCCCTCTTCTTCGAGCAGCTGGTCGGCGTTCGCGTGACGAGCGTGGGCGACGATTACGATTCGAGCCGCGAAGACTCCGCAAAGCTGGTGGGTGTCGTGCCCGAACCAGGCACGGCCCCGCTCCTGTTGCTGGGTCTGGTGGGACTTGGATTTACCAGGCGTCGCCGCTAGCCGCGCATTGGCCGTTTCAGGCTCCTGGCTCTCGCTCCGGGCTGTGGAATACTGTGGGGCAGCCCGGGTTCGACCCGAGCCGAAACGGGGGCCCCATGGATTCGCACGCTCAGGCGCGGCTGGTCGAAGCCACCGAGCTGGCGCATCGTTGGCACGCCAGCCAGTTTCGCAAGGGCTCGCAGATCCCGTACATCAGTCATCTGTTGCAGGTGCAGGGTCTCGTGCTCGAGCATGGCGGCGATGCCGAACAGGCGGTCGCGGCGCTGCTCCACGACTCGCTGGAGGACGCGGAAACGCCCGCCGAGGCGCGCGATCGCGCTGAGGAAATCGAGACACGTTTCGGTGCGGGTGCACTTGCGATCGTCCGCGACTGCAGTGACACCGGGAAAGACGAAGCCGGTGCCACCAAGGGCCCCTGGCGCGAGCGCAAGCAGCGCTATCACGCCCAGCTCGCCGCCGCATCCGAGCGCAGCCTGCTCGTCGCGGCTTGCGACAAGCTCCACAACTTGAACGCGTTGGTGTGGGATATCGAAACCCAAGGGGTCGAAACCCTCGATCGCTTCAACGCGGGCCCCGTGGAGCAGCTCTGGTACTTCGACGGGCTGGCCGCGCACTTCGAGGGCCGAGTTCCGGCGCGTTTGCAGAACGAATTGACGGCACTGCTCGAGCGATTCCGGGGTCTCGTCGGGTAACACCCTCGGGCAGGCGGCGCGGAATCGGGGAAGGTCCTTGCCGAGAGGCTGCATCGGTTCCATCATCGACCTTCATCCATGGAACTCGATATCTACGGAATCCTGCTGGCGAGCCCGGTGCTCGTCTTGTTCCTGATGCTCGGCTTCGGGCTGCTCGTCGGGAATCTGAAGATCGCCGGCGTGACGGTGGGTGCGGTCTCCGGAGTCTTGCTGGTGGGCTTGCTGTTCGGCCACATCGGGCTCGCGATTCCCACCGCATCACACGACATCGGCTTCCTGCTGTTCATCTACTGCGTCGGTGTGCAGGCCGGGCCGCAGTTCATCCGCGTCTTTCGGGACGATGGTTCGCGCTATGCCTGGCTCGCGCTGCTGACCGCTGCGAGTGCCATGATGTTGGCGGTCGAGGCCGGCCGGTTCTTCGATTTCGAACCGGGCCTGGCTGCGGGCGTGCTGGCCGGCGCGCTGACGAGTACGCCGACGCTCGTCGCCGCTCAGGATGCGATGAGCACCCTGACCTCCATGCCGGCGGGATACTCGGTTGCGGACGGGCTCGAGAATCTTTCGTCCGCCTATGCGATCACCTACGTCTTCGGGCTGGCTGGGCTGATGTTCTTCCTCACCCTGCTCCCGCGTGTTCTCAAGATCGACATTGTCGAGGAGGCGCGCACGCTTTCGGAGCAGAAGGGTTTCGGGATCAGCCCGGATCAGGTGCATTTGCGAGCGCCCGACGAGACGCCCCGAATTCGCGCCTATCGCATCGATCGGGATGTTCCGGAGGAACTCAATGACCCTCGCTTCGATTTTCCGGGAGAACTCCAGAAGGTGAAGCGGGGGGACGAGGTCTTCACCCCCGATGCGGATACGCGGCTCGAGGTCGGAGACGTGATCGCAGTGATCGGTCTTCACGACACCCACGAAATCTGCCGCGATCGCCTGGGGCCCGAAGTGGTCGACAACGACGTTCTCGACCGCTCGGTCGAATCCCGCAACATCGTCGTCACGCGCTCCGACGTCGCGGGCAAGACACTCGCCGAGATGCCGTTCGGTGGCGGGCATCAAGTGTGGCTCACGGAGATCACGCGTTCCGGTGTCAGCATGCCGCGTCGCTCGGATCTCGAACTTCACATCGGCGACGTGCTGCTGCTGACGGGCCCGCGTTCGAAACTCGACGAACTCGCCAAGGCTCTCGGTGAAGCGGAGAGCGAACTCCAGCACACCGACCTCGTGACGCTCGCATTCGGGATCGCGCTCGGCGTGTTCGTCGGCATGGTGAGCTTCAAGCTCGGTGCGACGCAGATCGGGCTGGGTTCCGCGGGCGGCGTGCTGCTCACAGGCCTGATTTTCGGGCTGATCAACTCCTATCGCCCGAGTTTTGGCCGCCTGCCCGAAGGCGCGCGCTACGTGCTCACGCAGCTCGGCTTGTTGCTCTTCATGTCCGGCATCGCGATCATTGCGGGGCGCGACATCGTGGAGACGTTTACGAAGGTCGGCCCGACGCTGGCGCTCGCGGGCATCGTGGTTACGTTGGTGCCGGTGACGTTGAGCTTCATCCTCGGGCGTTATCTGTTCAAGATGAACGCTGCGCTCCTGTTGGGTGCGATCAGCGGCGCGATGACGAGCACGGCGGCGCTCCAGCAGGTCAGTGGCCAATCTCAGAGCATGGCTCCGATGCTCGGTTACGTCGGCACCTACGCATTCGCGAACGTGCTGCTCGCGATTGCAGGAGGCATCATCGTTCGACTTTGACTCCGCGAGCGAGGAGGTGTAAGAGGGAGGGATGAGCTTCGACGGAAGCAGAATCCGCGAATTCGCGGCGAGTTGTCTCGGGTCGGATTCATCCCGTCGGTCGCGGCATGACGAAATCGACGGGTGGCATCATCCGGCATTCGGGCCGGTGTCGGACGTGCTCCGCAGCATTCTGCGCAACCCGGGCGGTGGTGTGGCGGTCTGCATCTACCATCGCGGCGAGCCGGTGCTCGACCTCTGGGGGGGCGAGCGCGACGCGAAGGGTGCCCCTTGGCTGGCCGAAACCATGGCGCCGAGTTTCTCGACCACGAAGGGAGTCGCGAGCACGCTTATCCACATCCTGAGAGATCGCGGCCTGCTGGACTACGACGACCGGGTTGCAACCCACTGGCCCGAGTTCGGGCAGGCGGGCAAGCAGGCGATCACGATTCGCCAGGTGATGAGCCACCAGTCGGGGCTCTATCACATCCGCCAGATGATCGATCACGCGGATCGGATGCTCGATTGGGAGTACATGATCGGCGCGATCGAGCGCGCGAAGCCGATCCATCGGCCCGGCGAACGCACCGGTTACCACGGCCTCACCTACGGTTTCATCGTTGGCGAGATCGCGCGCAGGGTGACGGGCAGAGATTTTCCGGAGCTCGTCCGCGACGAGATCGCAGTGCCGTTGGAACTCGACGGCCTCTACGTTGGCGCTCCCGAAGAGGCGCTCGATCGCGCGGCGCAGCTCGTCTGGGCCGGCAAGCGTCTTGCGGTCGACTCGACTGCGCTGGAGCGGAACTTCGGCGGCATGGTGGAATCCGTCGCGGCTGGCTCGCGTCGGGTGCTCGGTGCGATCGGGTTGCAGCTGGATCCCAGCAGCCTCCTCGATGCCCTGGTGCCGCGCGGAATCAGTTCGTTCGACTTCGGAGGGCCGGAGTCGCTGCGCGCCGCGATCCCGGCAGCCAGCGGCTTGTTCACCGCTCGCTCCCTCGCGCGCATGTATGCGGCACTCGCGGCGGGCGGCGAGCTGGATGGAGTTCGCCTGATGTCGCGCCAGACCGTCGAGCTCGCCTCCGAACGGCAGCCGGCACCGCGTCGCCGAGTCGTGATTCCGTTCGAGATGGGCTGGCGTCTCGGCTATCACGGTGTTTACACGACGCGCGGCATTCCGCGGTGCGGGTTCGGGCACTTCGGCTTCGGGGGGTCGGGCGCGTGGGCGGATCCCAGCCGCGATCTGGCCGTCGCCTTGATCGTGAACAGTGGCCTTGGCACGCCTTTCGGAGACCTGCGGATCGCGCGCATCAGCGCTGCGGCGCTCGCGTGCGCCGATCGCCGGAGCGGCCGGATCCATCGCTGGCGGCCGGTCGGCACGCAGCGGCCGTTCCGGTGGCCCGAAACCGTCGATCCGGCCCCGACGGCGGGGTCGGGGAATGTCGCATGAGGCTTTCGCTGCGCCCGCTCGAAAGCGCGCGTCTGGAAAGCGCAGAACGGAGGAACCGTGAGCTACAACCACTACGACAGGCTTTCAGCGTTGGACTCGGCCTTCCTCGGCATCGAAGACGGCAATGCCCATATGCACATCGGTGCGGTCGCGATCTTTGACGCCGGTCCGCTCGCGACCAGCCAGGGCGGGATCGACTTCGAGCTCATCGTCGAGAGAACCGGGGCGGCCATTCACCAGAACGACCGCTTCAAGCAGAAATTGAGCTACATCCCCGGTTCGAACTGGCCGGTATGGATCGACGACGCGCGTTTCAATCTCCGCTACCACGTTCGGCACACTTGTCTGCCGGCACCGGGTGACGAACGCATCTTGAAGCGCCTCGCGGGCCGCATCATGTCCGAGGAACTCGACCGCGGCAAGCCGCTCTGGGAGCTGTGGTTCGTCGAGGGTGTCGAGGGTGGACGTTTTGCGGTGATCTCGAAGATCCATCACGCGATGGCGGACGGGGTGGCGGGCGCGGACCTCCTCTCGGTTCTGATGGGGCCCGACCCGAAGCACAGTCCGACGCGATCGGCGGGTTGGGAGGCGCGTCCGGCTCCAAGTCCACAGCGTCTCGTGTTCGATGAAGTCGCACGGATCGCTCGCCTTCCGTTTTCGCTGATGGGCGCGGGCTGGCGCGCATTCACGCACCCCAGCGAGACCGTTGCGACTGCCCGAAAGGAGATTGCCAACCTGGGATCGACGCTGGAGAAGGCGCTGAGCCCCGCCTCCGAGACCGAATTCAACCAGGAGATCGGTCCCCACCGTCGCTTCGACTGGACACGGCTCGAGTTCGAAGAAATCCGCGAGGTCAGGAAGCAGCTCGGAGGCACG
>JAFDEI010000119.1 GCA_019310425.1 Deltaproteobacteria bacterium
GTTGCTGCGGGGCTGGGTGCAACGGGGCTGGCGCTCGGCCTCCATGCGCTCAGGCCGAAGCCGGGCCTCGTCTACCCGGACCCCATCAAGTTGCGAGTTGATTCGGTCGCCTACGACGACTGGCGTGACCTCTACCGCGAGAAGTGGACCTGGGATCGCGTCGCCAAGAGTAGTCACAACCGGGCGAACTGCTTCTCGGCCTGTTCGTGGAATCTCTTCGTCAAGGATGGAATCGTCTGGCGCGAGGAGCAGAATGCGGTCTATGACGCTTCGCGCGGGGGCCTGCCGGACTTCAATCCGCGTGGCTGCCAGAAGGGCGCCTGCCATTCCGACCTCGAGCAGAGCGAGGCCCGCATCCTGCATCGTCCACGACCACGGTACGACGAACATCGATTACGGGCCGGACGCAGTCTCCGAAATGCGTTGGACCCACGCGATGGGGACGACACTGATCGATTCCTGGGCGGGGGTCGGCGACATGCCGAACGGTGTGGTCCAGACCCAGGGAATCTTCATGGTCGACGGAACCGCGGACGATTGGTTCCAGTCCGACTACATCGTCGTCTGGGTCGCGAACCCGGCCTATACGCGCATTCCCGACGTCCACTTCCTCCACGAAGCGCGGTATCGGGGTGCCAAGCTGGTCGTGGTCTCGCCGGATCTCTCGGCGACTGCGATTCACGCCGACTTGTGGATCAACGTGAAGCAGGAGACGGATGCCGCCTTCGCGTTGGCGGCCGCCAACGTGATTCTCGAAGCAGGGCTGTTCGACGACGAGGCGGTGCGAGAGCAGACGGACCTGCCTTTCCTCGTTCGCGAAGACGACGGCCACTACCTGCGCGAGTCGGATCTTCGCCGCGATGGCGAACAGAGCCTCTTCTATCTATGGGATGAGGCGGCGGACGCGATGGTGCCGGCCCCGGGTTGCGAAGGCGAAGGCGGCCATCAACTGGCGCTGGGCGAGATCCGGCCCGCATTGGACGGCCGCTGGCCCGTGACGTTGGCAGATAGCAAGCGGGTCTTCGTGCGTCCACTCTTCCAGGTGCTGCGCGAGCACTTGAATGCGAATTACACGCCCGAGAAACAGCAGGAGACCACCGGTGTGAAGGCGTCGGTGGTGCGGACGTTCGCCGAGCAGATGGCGAAGGCTTCCGCCTCCATGGTCTACGCCTCACTCGGCTCCTGCAAGAACTACCACAGCGATCTCTTTCAGCGATCCATCGCGCTGCTGATGGCCCTCACCGGAAACCAGGGCAAGCCCGGTGGCGGACTTCGAATCGCCTCCTTCTGGCCCTTCAAAGGACTGGAGGAGGTGAGTGGCGGGGACTTCATGCCTTCGGTCGGTGAGATCGTGGGGCTCGCCGCGAAGGGCCTGTGGCGAGGGCTGACACCCTCTGATTGGGAGGATCTCTACACCCAATACACCGACTACTCGCCCATCACGCCGCTCTTGCCCTTTCTCTATCACCACGGCGGCTACGACACCCTCTGGGATGATCCGGAGCACCAGGATGAAGCTTTTCCGCGCGATCTGTCGGCGTACATGAAGGAGGCGGTCGACGAGGGCTGGATTCCGATTCACCCCGAACCCGGAACACGGCCGCGTGTATTCATATTTTCCGGAAGCAACCCCTTGCGCCGCTGGCCATCGCCGCAGACTGCGAAAGAACACTTCTGGCCGAAGCTCGACCTCATCGTGTCGGTCAATTTTCGCATGAGCACGAGCAGCGCCTGGTCCGACATCGTGCTGCCGGCCGCGTCGTACTACGAGAAGTACGGCATCAAATACGGTGTCTCGTCGATGCCCTACATCGTTCCCTGCGAACGAGCGACGACACCCCGCGGTGAGGCGAAGAGCGATTACGAGATCTTCGGCAGCCTGGCAAAGCGGGTCAGCGAGCGCGCCCGAGCGCGGGGCATCCACGAACCGGTGAAGGGCCCGAAGGGGCGGCCGCTCGACTTGACGAACAGCTTCGATGTCTGGTCCCTCGACGGCAAGTTCGACCCCATGGATCCCCTCTCCGCGCTGGATCGCATCCTTCGGCGCAGTGACGTCATCGGGAACGTCAGTGCCGAACAGGCATTCGAGCTCGGTGCGGTGCCGGTGGTCGAAGCCGGCGAGTACACGCTCGCCAACCAGGCCTGCACGACCTTCGAACCCGGTGAACCCTTGACGCCCTATCGCTGGTTCCGGGAGGAGAAGATTCGCTGGCCCACACTCACCGGGCGCATGCAATTCCTGATCGATCACCCGTGGTTCGTGGAGGCCGGGGAATCACTTCCGGTGCACAAGGACTCGCCGGGCATGCTGAGCGGCTATCCGCTGCGGCTCACCAGCGGCCACACGCGCTGGAGCATTCACTCGATTTCACGCGATCAGAAGCTGTTGTTGCGACTCCAGCGGGGGGAGCCGGTGGTCTGGATGCACCCGAAGGACATGCTGGAACGAGGGCTCGAAGACCACGACGAGATTCGCATCCACAACCAGCACGGTGCATTCGAAGCGCGCGTCATCGTGACCGATCGCATGCAACCCGGCATGGTTCAGATGTTCCATGCCTGGGAGCCGTACCAGTTCAAGGGCTGGCAGGGCCCACAGGCCCCGGTCGTTTCACCCTGCAAACCGACCCATCTCGCCGGCGGCTACGGGCAACTCCACTACCGCATGTTTTACAACGCGCCCAGCCACAATCCGCGCGGTGTCGGGGTGGAGGTCGAGAAGGTGTCGGGCTAGGGGATGAGTGCGGCCTTGCCGTTGATGCGACGGTGCAGCAAGTCGTCGATGGCGCGCTGCGCGTCTTCGAGCGGGTAGCGAGCGGGCTCGCTCGGGTGGAGGCGCCCTTCGCTCGCCCACGTGAGCAGTTCTTCCAGGAGCGCGCGTTGCTCGGTCCCGTGGCGGAGCATCCAGGCGCCCCAGTCGACGCCGACGATGTTGCGGTTGCGCAGCAACACCTGGTTGAGGGGGATCTTCGGGATCGCACCCCCCGCGAAGCCGATCACGAGGTAGCGGCCGCCCACTCCGGTGGCGCGCAGCGCCGGCTCGGCGAAGGCATCGCCGACGGGATCGAAGACGACGTCGACTCCGCCGTCCGAGAGTTCACGCGCACGCGTCTTCAGGTCTTCGTCGCTGTAGCGAATGCATTCGTTCGCGCCGAGCGCCCGACAGGCGGCGAGCTTCTCGTCCGTGGAGGCGGCCGCGATGACGCGCGCGCCGAGTGCCTTGCCGACATCGATCGCGGCGCGGCCGACCGGCCTGGCCGTCCGACAGGGCATCGGGAACGCGTATCGCAGCCGCAGCGGCGATGAGCACTTGCTCCGCGAAGCCCCCCATGCCCGTCATGGCGAGCACGCGATCGCCCGGCGAAAACTCGTCGACGCCCTCTCCGATTGCGCTGACCGTGCCCGCGATTTCACTCCCGGGCACGAAGGGGAGCGGTGGCTTGATTTGGTACTCGCCGCGCACGAAGAGTGCATCGACGTAGTTGAGGCCCGCGGCGGCGACCGCCACTTGCAGCTGGCCGGGGCCGGGCTGGGGCTCGGGCTGGTTCTCCAGCGTGAGCGGGGCGCCTAATTCATGACAGACGATGGCTCGCATGCGGGGAGCTTCGTCCAGAGCGGGGGCTTCGTCGAGGATTCTCTTCGGTCTTGTATGCTGTCGAGGCTGGGCCGAGCGGAGCGGAGCCCCAGCTCTTCGAGTCGCGCGCAATGGTGCGGCAGCATGGAGATGCCCCGTGAGTGATGAATGCCCCTATCAGTTCGACCTGATGAATCCCCGGAAGATGAGCGAGGGGGTTCCCTTCGAGGCGCTGAAGACGCTGCGCGAGAAGTGTCCGGTCGCTCGCCAGGACGCGACCGAGTACACGGGTGAGTTCTGGGCGATCACCAAGCGGGAGGATCTGGACTTCGTGTCAAAGAACCCGGCCCTCTTCTCGTCGAGCGCCAACATGGCGCACCCGCAGCCCGGCGGCGAAGATCCGGAGTCCGCCGCCATCATGCGTCAGTTGATCATCAACATGGACCCTCCCGGCCATGTCCAGTATCGCAAGGTCGTCAAGGCCGCCTTTACCGTGAGAGCGGTGGACGCCCTCGAGCCGATGATGCGCGAGTACGCGAAGGAGATCGTCGACAAGATCGCTCCGAAGGGGAAGTGCGAGTTCGTCAGCGAGGTCGCGGCCGAGATGCCGCTGTTCGTGATCTGCGCGCTGACCGAGATGCCGATCGAAAAGCGTCAGAGATTTTCCCAGCTGGTCGACATCATGATCGGCATGGATGATCCCGCGATGGACGTCACGCCGGATTCGGGCCGAATGGCCGCCGCCGAGATCTTCGGCATCGCGATGGAGCTGGCGGCGAAACACAAGGCCAATCCCAAGCAGGGCAGCGTGCTCGATGCGCTGTTGAACGGCGTCGTCGAGGGCGAAGCGCTGACCGAGATGGAGTTCTGCAGCTTCTTCTTGATCTTGATCGCGGGCGGTGTGGAGACGACGCGAACCGCGACCAATCACGGCATGCGTCTGTTGATCGAGCACCCCGAAGAGATGCAGAAGCTGGTGGATGACCCCGCGCTGATCCCGGGCGCCGTCGAGGAGATTCTGCGCTTCCACCCTTCTTTCGCTTACATGCAGCGCACCGCGACGGAAGACGTACGGATCGGGGAGATGGACGTCAAGCAGGGCGACATCGTGCGGATGTACTACCCATCGGTCAACCGCGATGCGGATGTCTTCGGAGCCGATGCCGAAGAATTCAAGGTGACGCGGATGCAGCAATCGCCGGACTTGAAGACCCAGCACCGCACGTTCGGAATCGGCCAGCACTTCTGCCTGGGTTCGCACCTGGCCCGCAAGGAGTTGACGGTGATGTTCGAGGAGTTGATTCCGCGGATTCGAAACCCCAAGCTCGAGGGTGCGCCGAGGAACCTGGTATCGAGCTTCATCCCCGGCATCAAGGAGATGCACATCTCGTTCGACGCCGAGTAGACGACGCTTCGCCGGCGGCCCGCGTGCGTCGGCGTGTAATGAAACGAAACGACCAGGAGGACGAAGACCATGCTTCAGAAGTTCGTCTACATCACCGGTGCGCTCGATTACCTGGTTGGCGCGGCCACCTGGGGTGGTGCGCTGTATGACCCGCAGCCCGGGCAGTTCGTCGCACTGATGACGCTGGGAATGTTCCTGATGATGGCTGCCGCGTGCCTGGTGTGGGCGTCCAAGGACATGGAGAACCGGGCCCCGGTGATCTTCTGGCAGGGTCTCGTTCGCCTGACGGCCGTTTGCTCGGTGCTCTACGGGGTTCAGGTCGGCCTTTCACAGCAGTGGGAGTACGCGCTGGTGGGCGTCACCGGTTGCTCGCCGATCGAACTGCTGCAGTGCAAGACGACTCCGGGTGCCCAGGCCGCCTGAGCCTTCGCGCGGACCTAATTCCCAACCGTCCTACGCACCCGGTTTTCGAGCATCTCCTGACGGCCCGAAATCGGCGCGGGGTCGAGGTTCGCCTCCGTGACATGCTGCCAGAGATCCGTCAAGCTTCGCCGGCCGTCGAGAATGCTGCTGCCGAGTTCTCCCCGCCATCCGGCGTAGCGCCCATCGACGAAGCGCTGTAGCTGTGCTTCCTCGAGCAGGCTTGCTGCGCGAATCAGCGCGAGCGCCAGGGTATCCATCCCGCCGATGTGTGCATGGAATAGATCGACCGGGTCGAGGCTCTGGCGACGCAGCTTTGCATCGAAGTTGAAGCCGCCGGTGTTGAAGCCGCCGGCGCGCAAGATTTCATACAGGGCGAGGGTCATTTCGGCCGGGTCGTTTGGGAACTGGTCGGTATCCCAGCCGTTCTGGGGGTCGCCGCGGTTGGCGTCGACGCTGCCGAAGATTCCGTTGGCGACCGCATAGGCGATCTCGTGCTGAAAGCTGTGGCCGGCAAGGGTGGCGTGGTTCACCTCGATGTTGATTTTGATTTCTCCTTCCAGGCCGAACTTCTGGAGAAATGCGTGCACGTGTGCGACGTCGTGGTCGTATTGATGCTTGGTCGGCTCGTGGGGCTTGGGCTCGATCAGGAGGCTGCCCTCGAAACCGATGCGGTGCTTGTGCTCGACGACCAGCTGCATGAAACGGCCGAGCTGGGCGGATTCGCGCGCGAGGTCGGTGTTGAGGAGGGTCTCGTATCCCTCGCGCCCACCCCACAACACATAATTTTCACCAGCGAGACGATGGGTTGCCTCCAGACAGTGCTTCACCTGGCCCGCCGCGAAGGCGAAGACCTCGGGGTCGGGGTTGCTGGCCGCACCTGCCGCGTAGCGCTTGTGGCTGAAGAGATTCGCGGTTCCCCAGAGCAGCCTCACCCCCGTGGCCTGCATGCGTTCCCCGATCCGGTCCACCATCCGGTCGAGCCGATCGCAGCTCTCGCGAAAGGCCCGGCCCTCGGGTGCGACATCGCGGTCGTGGAAACAGAAGAAGGGAACGCCGAGCTTTTCGAAGAACTCGAAGGCGACGTCGGTCTTCCGCTCCGCCTGAGCCATCTCGTCTCGACCGTCCGCGAGCCAGGGACGATCGAAGGTGCCCTCACCGAATACGTCGCTACCGGGCCAACAGAAGCTGTGCCAGTAGCAGACTGCAAACCGCAAATGGTCCTCCATGCGCTTCCCGAGCACGAGTCGATCGCGATCGTAATGGCGGAACGCGAGCTCGCTCCGGGCTTCCGGGCCCTGAAACGGGATCGGCTCGATGTCGCGGAAGAAGGGCTCGGGCATGGATCAGTTCTCCTGGCTGGTCGAAGCCGGCCTGGTGGAAGCCAATCGGAAGCTCTCGCTCAGATTGGCGTAGAGGGTCTGGAAATGCGGCAACCGTTCGCGGTAGTGATCGACGAGTCCGAGCTCGGGCTCGGCGACGAAATCTTCGGGGGGCTCGGAGCAGACGCGATCGGGGGCCTCGCCCGTAACGCCCATTTGGGCGAGGCGCGCGGCTCCGAGGGCTGGACCAACCGCAGCACCCCGACGGTAGACGAGCGGGCGATCCAGCACGCTCGCGAGGATTCGGCCCCAGAATGGGCTCTGTGCGCCGCCGCCGATGACCGAAACGCCATCGATCCGACTTCCCGCGTCGCGCAATGCTGCCTCTGCGTCGGCGAATGCGAAGGCCACACCCTCGAGCACGGCGCGTCCGAGCGCCGCGCGATCGGTTTCGTGGTCGATGCCGATGAATGCACCGGTTGCGCGAGGGTCGTTATGGGGTGTGCGTTCACCGGACAGGTAGGGAAGGAAGAGCAGGCGCTCACTCGGGCGGTCGCTCGCCGCGATTTCGTCGAGCAGGGCTGCTTCGCTCTTCGCACCCGAGACACGCGCCACCCAACTGACGCAGCTGGCTGCGCTGAGCATGACCGCCATCTGGTGCCAGGTCCCGGGTAGGGCATGGCAGAAGGCGTGAACCGCGCGCTCCGGGTTCGGACGAAAGGCGTCGTCGGCCACGAAGTAGACACCGGAAGTCCCCAGCGACAGCAGGGCGCGGCCACGCGCGATCACGCCTGCGCCGATCGCGCCCGCCGCCTGGTCGCCGGCTCCTGCGATGACGGGAACGCGATCGCAACCCCAAGCTGCGGCCACCTCCTGGCGAAGTCGCCCGGTGACCTCGGGTCCCTCGAAGAGAGTGGGCATTGCTTGCTGCGAAAGACCACAAGCCTCGATGAGCTCCGGTGCCCAGCGGCGCTCCGCGACATCGAGCCATAGCGTGCCGGAAGCATCCGAGAGATCGGTGGCCGATTCGCCGGTCATTCGCAGGCGGACGAAGTCTTTCGGGAGCAAGACCTTCGCGATGCGCCGGAACACATCCGGCTCGTTCCGCGCGACCCAATAGAGTTTGGGAGCGGTGAAGCCCGGCATCGCGAGGTTGCCGGTCAGCTTGCGCGATGTCGGAACGCGCTGCTCGAGCTCCTCGCATTCTGCAGCACTTCGGCCGTCGTTCCAGAGGATCGCGGGGCGCAATGGCCGATCGTCGTCGGCGAGCAACGTGGCCCCGTGCATCTGGCCGGAGAGCCCTATGGCCGAGACTCCGGCGATCCCACCTGGAACCCGTTCGCGTAGCGCGGCGATCGCCCCTTCCGTGGCTCGCCACCAACTGTCGGGATCCTGCTCCGACCAGAGGGGGCGGGGTCGCTGGATCGTCAGCGGTGCGCTGGCCTCGGCGACGACCCCGTCGTCTGCGTCTAGCAGCAGGACCTTTACCGCCGATGTACCTAGATCGATTCCAAGAAACATGGGTTCTCGTGACCCCTCGGCTGAATCAGGCTGCTCAACGAACGTCGGTCCCCGCGTGCAGTCGTTGCTTGAGCGCGGCGGCAGTGTCGAGTTCACCGTTGGGAGACCAGCCGGGCGGCTTCAACAGGTAGTCCAGCTTCGCCCGCCAAGTCGGCGCGCTTCGCACGTCACGCCACAGCGCCACGAAATCTCCGAAGTGGACATCCCAGAAGCTCGAGGTGTCGACGTCGCGCGTGATCCCGTAGATCACGGGCTCGTCGTCATCGAGGGGCTGCAGGGTGCCCAGCAGATAGTCCCACAGCAGGGTGATGGAGTTGTAGTTGGTGTCCACGTAGCGAATGTTCTGCCCATGGTGAACGCGGTGGTAGGAAGGTGTCTGAAGGACGCGCTCGAGCACTCCGTAGCGGCGCAGCACCACCCGGTCGCTGATGTGAAGCAGGTTGCCCCAGACCACATCCAATAGTGATATCCCCGCGAACACGAGCGGATGAACGCCGAGCAGCGCGCATGGCAGCCCCAAGGTCAGCGGCAGGTAGAAGACCGACTCGAGAAAAGAGTGATTGAAGCCCACGAACATGTTCATCGACTCGGGAGCGTGGTGGGGCGAGTGGATGCACCACAGCAGGCGGACCTTGTGACCCATCCAATGCATGAGCCAGTACGCGCCCTCGTAGACGACCAGGCCGTACAGCCACCCCATCGGAGAGGTGCCCGCACCCCAGCGTGCGAACCGTGAGCCCCATAGAGCGACGATCGTCGAATTGAAGGGCCCGACCAGCAGGAAGACGACGCCGAACGCGAGTGCGGTAGCGCCGAGTCCGACACCCATCATGCGGTACTCGGGCAGCCGCGCGGCGTGCCTGCGAAGGTGGACGAAGATTCCCTCTGCGACTCCGTAGGCGAGCAGTACCACGAAGAGGATCGAGACCGTGTCTGCGATCGAAAGTGCCTGGTTGGAGCCCGGGTCCACGGGCTCCAGTATAGCCTGCCCTCCGCCCGGTCTCGACCGGGCGGAGGGCTTGATTCAGCGGCCGATCAGGGGAACGGAATGAAGTCCTCTACCAGGTCGACCCAGAACGGCGTCGGTACCAGGAAGTCCTCGGTCCATTCGTTGAGGGGCACGCCGTCCACTTCCTGGCTGTAGAACAAGGGCGACTGGAGCGCCGTATGGGAAGCGTCACCGCTGACGATGAACCGCTTGTAGCGGTCCGGGTGCGCGTCGTTGAGGGCGCCGTGCTCCGTCAGGATCAGATCGCGGTACATCTCCTGAGTCGGGGTGCTGGTGAAGAAGCGATTGGTTCCGTCGGCGTCCGTCTCGTAGAAGGCCTCCCGGATGGTCGAGTCATTGTCGAGCCGCCACTGGATGACCGCGGTGGCCTGGCCCAGCGGATCGCAGTCGGTGCAGCTGGCGGGATAGAACTGCCCGAACTGCCAGTCGGCCGCCCGCGCGGCGACTGATCCCACGTCGGCCAGATTCACCGCAACCGGGCCTGCGTCGTTGAAGACCGTGAGGTGCCGGTTGTTGCCGTAGAGGAAGCGGGCCAGGAACGGGGTGAAGGCGGCGGCACCCACGCCTCCCGCACTGGAGCCCGCGATCGTGATTCGGCTGGCATGCGGGAACGTCGCTCTCGCGAGATCCATGCCGGCGGTCACGTTGCGCAGTCCGCGGTGGAAGCGAACCGGCCCGAACGGGAAGCTTGCGTCGACGACGTCGTTGTCTCCGGAGAAGACGGAGCCGTCGCAGTACGGCATGTAGACGATCGAGTAATCCGCGAACGGGTTGTCGGGCGAGCTGGAGTCCCAGATTCCGGCGGGCGGCGGCGGCGGTTCCTGGTCCTCGGCCAGGATGTTGCAGAAGTAGAAGTTCTGCCAGCAAGCTCCCCCACCTTGCAGCATGATGAGGAGGTTCGACGGATTCCCCGCCTTGGTGAACGCCGAATACGGCGTACCGGCGACGCAGATCGGACCGTTGCCTCCATCGGGATCGTAGGTGTGCTTGACCCAGCCGTCGCCGACATCCACTGACACGACCGGATCGAATTCGCCGATGTATTTGTTCACTCCCGATTCACTGAGCTCCAAGAATGCCTGGAAGCTGAGACCGCGTGGGCAGCCGTTGCCAAGTAGTACGATGGCGCCCAGCAATAGCCCGATCAAAAAAAACTTGTTCCTGCGCATTTCTTCCTCCGATGGATTTGAGTGTGGAATCGATCACGCGTCTGGACCGCGCGCCGTGCCACAACATGGGATCGTTTGTGTAGGCTCTCACGAAGGAGGAGGTCGAGTCAACCCGTGTGATGGCAATGACTGCCAGTCAATCGCGGTCGGCCCCGGTTGCTCGCCGCCCACTAGAGCGAATCCCCTATCCTTGGTCGGTAACGGGGAACCCTGTCGCTGAGTCGTCTCGTTCGAGTACGCCATGCGCGGTGGCCATCGCCGCCGGCGCGAGGGGCGCGGCACCGCTCCGGCCTCTGGCTCTGGATCCCTAGATTTCGCGGCGAAGCCCACCGAGCAGCGAAGCGGGCGCGCGCACGCGGATATGGGCGCCGTCCTCCTCGTACCGCTCCGAGAGCACGCGGCAACGCTCGTGCAGCAGCGAGACCTTGGCCTGTTGATCGTACGGGATCACGAAATCCGCCTCTTCCATCGAACTCTCGAAGAAGGCCTGGATACGGGCGTGAAGTCGGCTCACGTCCGCAGCCGAGTGTGCCGACATCAAGATCGCCTCTGGAAATTCTTCGGCGAGCGCTGCGCGTCGGTCGACGTCCAAAAGGTCGCTCTTGTTGAGGATCAGCAAGCAAGGGTGATCCGCCGCAGCGATCTCCGTGAGCACCTCGCGGGTCACCTCGTATTGGTTCCGGAACGCCGGATCGGCGGCGTCTACTACGTGCAGATGCAGGTCGGCGTCCTTGGCTTCCTCCAGGGTGGAGCGGAAGGAGGCGACGAGGTCGTGGGGAAGGTCCTTGATGAATCCCACCGTGTCGGAGATCAGGATGCGGGGCCGGGTCTCGGGCACCAGGATGCGCACGGTGGTGTCGAGGGTGGCAAAGAGTCGATCAGCTACGAGCATCGCGTCGTCGGTGAGTGCGCGCATCAGGCGCGACTTTCCCGCATTGGTGTATCCCACCAGGGCGACGGTCTGGGTTGCGCTGTTGCTGCGACGGCCGCGTTGGGTGTCGGCCTCACGTTGCACCCCGACCAGGGCGCGTCGCAACTCGGCGATGCGGTCGCGCGTAGCGCGGCGGCCGAGCTCCAGGGCCGACTCGCCGGCCCCCTTGCCTCCCACGCCGCCGCGCTGCCGATCACTGCCGGCATTGGCCTCACGCAACCGCGGCGCCATGTAGAGGAGTCGGGCAATCTCGACCTGGATCTTGGCTTCGCGGGTGCGCGCGTGACGTTGAAAGATCGACAGGATGACCATCGAGCGGTCGAGCACCTCGACCCCCGTGGCCTTCTCGAGGTTGCGCATCTGGGTGGGCGACAGGTCCTGGTCGACGAGAACGGTGACTGCGTGTTGGCTTTCGTTCTCGGAGTCCTCTACCGCTTCGTCTTGCGAATCCGGTTCGTCCGTCTCTTCGAGGCTGCTCCGGGATCCGGGCCGCGCGAAGCCGGGGACGAAGCCCCGGCCCCCCGTGTATTGCGCCAACTCCTTCAGCTTGCCCTCGCCGACGACGGTGGTCGTTCCGAGGCCGCGTCGCTTCTGGGTCACGCGACCGATGACTTGCAGACCCAGGGTCTTGCCCAGCCGCTCGAGCTCGGTGAGGGAGCTTGCGAAGGCCTCGTCGGAGACGCCCTGGAGCTGGATACCGACGATCACCGCGGGAGGGCGGTCGGCTTCGGGAGCATTTCTCGGGGGGCCTGCGCTCATGGCGCGCAAGCTTGCAGCATTCTCGGCGGGATGCAATCGTCCCTCCGACGCTTCCCCCCTCGATCGCCTGTTTCCGGCCTTTTCTTCCGTCCAGCTTCGGAGGGCGAGTTCGTGGGTCAGAGCGACGCAGTCGTCCGCACACTCGCCTGATTCAAGGATGCGGCCGCGCAGGTGCAAAGCTGATGCTCGAAATTGGAAAGACCGCTTCGCTCGAGGTCCTTCGCGAGGTGCCGATGGGGCTGATGCTCGGGAGCGCCGATCAGGAGGTCTTGCTCCCGACACGCTACGTACCCGAGGGAACGTCGCTCGGTGATGTCGTCGAAGTCTTTCTCTACACGGATTCGGAGGACCGCCCGATCGCAACGACGGAGCAGCCGCTTGTCCGGGCTGACGAGTTCGCGTGTCTGCGCGTCGTATCCGTGAGCCCGGTCGGTGCCTTTCTCGATTGGGGCTTGCCGAAGGATCTCCTACTGCCGTTTCGATTACAGCTTCAGCGGGTCCGCCCGGAGCAGCGGGTCGTCGTGCGCGTATTTTGCGACAGGGTCTCCGGGAGGCCTGTCGCGACTGCGAAGGTCGAGCGATTTCTGGAAGAGCCGCCCGGCGATCTGCGCGAAGGTCAAGCGGTGGAGCTGCTCGTCTACGAAGAAACGGACATGGGGTGCAAGGTGATCGTCGATGGGCGCTTCGGGGGGCTCCTCTATCACGAGCCGGGCCGTGGCCGTCTCGAGGTCGGTTCGTCGCCGACGGGCTATGTGCAGCGCATTCGCGCCGACGGCAAAGTCGACCTGAGCCTCACGCCGAGTGGCAAGGCCGCGATGGATGCTGCCCGAGAGACGCTTCTAGCAGCGCTGCGGAGTGCGGGAGGTCGACTGGAGCTCAGCGACAGCAGCGAGCCCGAAGTGATTCGCCGCACCCTCGGGCTCAGCAAGAAGGCCTTCAAGCGCGCGGTGGGTGCACTCTATCGGGAACGGTGCATTCGACTCGGCGATTCGTCGATCGAGTTGGTGGGCCGGGCCGGTGACTCGCCTCCGCCGAAGGGCGATGCGTAGGGCTCCCGGCAGCTGCCGAGGCTATCGATTGATGTTCGTGGAGGGCGTGTACGGAAGATCGAGTGTGCTGACCAATCCCGGCTCGTGCTTGCAGACTTCCGGGATGGCATTGAGCATTCGCAGCGCCCCGGCCTGCACACCGCCCATGACGTGGTCACCATGGGGGCTCGACATCGAAGCCTGCAATTCCACATTGGGGTTGCCGGTGATCGTGCAGCGGTGAATACCTTGTCGTCCCTCCGGCGCCATGGGCCAGTGAGGAGCGATGTCATCGCGCAAACGATTGACATGTTCCGTGACGATGACGGGCCGGCCATAGGCCATCCCTTCCACCCGGAAGTGCACCGCTGCACAGGTGTCTTTGGGAACATGCATCATGGGTGTGTCGAAGGCTTCATCGGTGTATTCGCGTTCGAAGCTCTCGCGGATCTCGTCGAGCTCGACACCCAGCCGGTCGGCAAGCATCCGAACCATCGGGCCCCAACCACCCGCCAAGATGCCGGGTAGGCCCAGGGGCGCCGCATAGGAAGCCGGCTGACCAAAACCGAAAGCGACGCCGGTCAATCCGGGATCTTCGTAGGTGGAATAGTTGAATATCTCCTGCACGAGAATCGAATCGATCTGGTCGGCGACCTGCAGGGCGGCCAGCGGCAATACATCTCCCGAAAACCCGGGATCGATCCCGTTCACGAAGAGCGTCGACTGGCCCTGTTCGCAAGCACTGGCAAGTGGTTCGCGAATGGCGGCATCCGCAGCGGGGGGATGGATGAGGAAGACCATCGCCGTGGACAGCACATTGATGCCCGCGCCGAGCGCACGGGCCATTTCCGCCACCGATTCATTCGGGCGAATCTCACCGTTGACCATGTAGAGCACGCAGTCGGGCTCGAGTGCCAGCAGTGAATCGATGTCGCTGCTGGCAACGATGCCGGTTGCGCCTGGCAGGCCCGCAATCTCAGCGGCGTCCCGGCCGATCTTCTCGGGACTGTGCGCATGCAGGCCAACCAGCTCGTAATCGGGATGTTGGATCAGGTGGCGCAGACTGTGGCGCCCGATATTCCCGGATCCCCACTGAACGACTCGATAGATCATGGCGGCAATTCTCCAGGCACGCTCCGGCGCCCCTGACGGCACCTTCGGACTCGGCGACCTCCAGTATTCGCTCTTTCTCTCGCCGGCGAAAGTGGGGATGGTCGTCCGGCGCACTACCAGCTCATCCGGATCCCGGTTGTCCAGCCCACACCTCGGTAGTCGCCGCCGTCGTTCGCTGCATCGTCCATCTTTGTGAGCTTGATGCCGGTCTGCAGCTTGAGCTTGTGGCCATGGAGGTACCAGTTGAGTCCGAGGAAGAGCTCGTTGTAGCGGTCTCCCAGTCCGGGCTCGATTCGGCTCTCGTAGCGTGCGAAGCGCACACCGTTGTCATCGAAGCTATTGACGAAGGTGTAGCGGGCGACGATCTGTAAGTAGTCGTTGAAATGGTAGAACGGCATCACGACGAGCCCGATCAGGTCACTCTGCTTGCCGTAGCCGATACCGCCGGTGAGGTCCGAGCGAACGCCCCACGAGCCGGTGTCGTAACGGAAGTGAAGCGACACCACATGGGCGAGGTCCCGCGTCGAGACGTTGTCGTCGTCGGCCCGATTGTAGACATAGTTCAGCGTGAGCAGGGCCTCGGGTATCCGCAGGCGGGTCGAGAAGTCGTGCCCGAGTGTGAAGAGCAGGAAGTAGCCGGCGTCGAGATCTCCGAACTCCTCGGTCGTGCTCGACGAGTAGGCGCCCGTGAGATAGCGCCAGTCTTCGCGCCGCCCCGACACGTTGATCCCGGCGTGGTACTCGACGGGAAACCAGAGATTGTTCGACAGGTTGTTGCGTTCGAGGGAGAGCAGGCGATTCGACGAGGTCATGCCGTCGAGAGTGAAGGGCGCCGACATCTTTCCGACCTTCAGCTCGAACGCTTCGTGCGGGGACCAGCCCAGGTAGGCATCAGTCAAGCCCTCGTAGGCGTCGTCGTCACAGTTCTCGCCTCGCTCGCAGGTCGCGTCGAGATCGACCTCTACGTGCGCGACGAGGTCGGCGAGCCAATGCGACTCGAACCCGAGCCGCAGCCGCCGCACCTGCGGCTCGCTGTAACGCCCCTGATTCGACTCGAAGAGCGGGAAGTCGGCCTGGAAGCGGCCGCGAAACGCGAGTTTCTTCAAGACCGGATCGTCGCGGTTCTCGTAGAGGGTCGCGAGGCCCCATAAGCGGTCGAAGGCCTGCTCCGCGCGCGCGGCTACTGACGAATCCGGCTTCCTCGGGATTAGCTCTTCGGGCGGAACGGCCGCGGCGGTGCCGTTGCCGGAGACGAGAAGCACGGCGATCAGGGTGCGAGCGAATCGACTGCCTGGGATCATGGGCTGCTCCGATCGCGTGAGACGAACAAGGTTTTCGCTGTCGCCGCTGCGGGATGCACTGCTCGTGGGAGGCGAGCGCGAGCATAGGACGCCGAAGCACGTTTCCCATGGGCCGCCGAAGGACTGCCTTGCTAGCCTGACGCCCGTGGACGCCTGCTTTCGACGCGCCCTCGTCTCGATCCTGACCGCACTGATCGGCGTCGGTGGGTTGGCGGAGAGTGCGCCAGGCAGAGTATTCGAGGTCGGTCCCGTGGACGGTGTCCTCGACCTGACTTTTGCCTACGGATTGTCGGTGCGCACGCAGCAGCGCGACTTCGACTTCGTCGGGATCGCGAACGGTGGCCGTGTGCCCTCGGTCAACTTCGACGACGGCAATCTCAACTACGACCAGGGGGTCTTTGCAAACGAGTTCCGATTCACCGGCGACCTCACGCTTGCATGGCGGAACTTCGGTGTCTTCGTGCGCGGATTCGGCTTCTACGATTTCGAGAGCGAGCTGAGTGATCGCGACCGCACCGAACTGAGCCGGGGGGCTCGCAGTCGGGTCGGGGCCGGGGGCGAGCTCCGGGAGTATTACCTGAGCGCGAACTTCACCCCAGGCGGCATGCCGATCCAGTTCCGCGCCGGGAAGCAGACCCTCAACTGGGGGGCGGGGAACTTTCTGCGCTTCGGCGTCGACGTCGTCAATCCCATCGATTTCGTCGCGCTGACGCGCCCGACAGCGACGCTTCGCGACCTCTTCACTCCGCAGGGGATGATCTGGGCTGCGAGCAACGTGACCGAACTGATCGCAATCGAGGCCTTCTATCAGTACGACTGGGAGCCGGTCGTCGATGCACCCGTGGGCACTTTCTTCTCCGCCGACGACCTGATCGGCGCCGGCGTGATGAACAAGTACGTCACCGGTGCCGGCGATTTCTCGGACCTCGGAACGGATCTCGATGATGAGTTGGGCCTGGCGCCCGGCACCCTCGGCTTCGACGCCAACTTCATGCGCGTGCCGTCCGCGGGCCGAGACGATCCGCGGGACCAGGGGCAGTACGGGTTCACGGTCCAGATGTTTCTGCCGATGTTGAACGCTGCAAACCTCCGCGTGCACTTCGTCAACTACCACAGCCGACTTCCGATCATCAGCGGCATTGCGGCGGATCAGGACGCCATCGATGAGGCTGTAGCCATCGGCGACACGCCATCGATGCGGCTGTAGCCATCGGCGACACGAACCCGTCGGAAGACCAGAAGCTCCTCGAGTTCGGAAGGCTCTCGAACGAGACCAGCTTCGTCGCGCAGTATCCCGAAGACATCAAGATGCTGGGGGTCTCTTTCGACGGGGCCCTGCCATACTTCGGCACGCTCGTCGACTTCGAGATCTCGCACCACTTCAACTGGCCGGTGCAGATCTTCAGCGACAGAGTAATCGAGACCGCGCTCTCGCCGCTCCGCAACGCGCTCGAAGGCGTACCGCCCGGTCCGGTCGGCGCTGACGAAGTCGTCTCGGGAATCGATGAAACCCACAAGACACAGCTCGCGGTGGGCTTCGCCCAGGCCTTCGGCCCGCGTCTCTGGTCTGCACAATCGATTCTGGCAGTCAACATCGGCTGGGTTCACTTCGACGGCCTGTCCAAAGGCAGCCTCTTCGACGAAGATTCCTGGGGCTATTCGATCAAGGGCGCACTCAGCTACGACGGCGTGTTCGGCGGAGCGAATCTGGAGCCGTTCTTGGCGTTCACGCACGATGTCTCGGGCATTACGCCAGGACCGGCGGGTGCGTTTCTCGAGGAGAGAAAATCGGTCGCGATCGGATTGACGGTGAACTACACCAACAGCATCACGGCGGATTTCATCTACGTCAATTTCTTCGACGGCAAGCCTCTCAACGCCGGCGTCGATCGCGACTTCTTCTCCTTCAGCTTGCGGTACTACTACTGATGAGAGCGCGCATTCGCATCGTTGTCCTCGCAGCCACCCTGCTTGCGCTGGTCGCGCCTGCGCGCACCGAAGTCAGCGAAGAAGAGGCCGCGAAGCTCGGGACGACGTTGACTCCGATCGGCGCCGAACGGGCGGGCAACGCGGCCGGAACGATTCCGCCCTGGACCGGGGGGATCACCCGGCCGCCCGCAGGCTTCCTTCCGGGTCAGCGGCACCCGGATCCGTTCCCCGAAGACCGGCCGCTGTTCACCATCACCGCCGAGAATGCCCACGAGTACGAAGCGCACCTCAGCGCGGGGCAGCTATCGATGCTCGGCGCGTATCCGGACACCTGGAAGCTGCACGTCTATCCAACGCGCCGCTCCGCCTCCTATCCCGAGTGGGTCTACGACGCCGTGATCGCGAACGCGGCCCGCGCGAAGGCGGTGCTCGAAGGCAAGGGTGGCGTCGAGAATGCGCTCATCAGCTCGCCATTCCCGATTCCGACGAGTGGCGTCGAGGTGATCTGGAACCACAACCTGCGGTGGCGCGGCGTGCGCGTCAGCCGTACAGAGGGCGAGACCGCGGTGACTCGATCGGGCCGCTACACGCTGATCCAGTCGATCCAGGAGCTGGGCTTTCCGTATGCATCGAAAGAGGAGACGTCCTTCACCCGGCGTTACCCCAACGTCCTGATCGCGATCAAGGAGAAAATCTTCGCGCCCGCGCTGCTCTCGGGCAACGGGGCGATGGTCATCGAGACCATCGATCAGACCAGCGACCCGCGAAAGGCCTGGAGCTACAGTCAGTCCCTGCGCCGCGTACTTCGCAACCCCTACGTCGCCTACGATTTCCCGGCCGACGGCAGCGACAGCCTGCGCACGGTGGATGACGGCGAGATGTTCGTGGGCCCTCCGGATCGCTTCGAGTGGAAGCTGCACGGCAAGCAGGAGATCTACATCGCGTACAACGCGTATCGTCTGCACGACGGCGGAGTCGGGCCGAAGGACATCCTGCAGCGGCGGCACATCAACCCCGATCTGGCACGCTACGAACTCCACCGGGTCTGGAAGCTCGAAGCGACGCTGAAGGACGGTGCCGACCACATCTACTCCCGTCGCATCTTCTATCTCGACGAGGACAGTTGGCAGATTGCGCTGGCCGAGAGCTACGACCGCGACGGTCGTCTGTGGCGCATCAACGAGGCGCATGCACTGAACCACTACGAAGTTCCGGTGCACTGGAGCACGCTGCTCGTCTACCACGACCTGATTGCACGTCGCTACGCGATCACTGGTCTCGACAATGCGCGCAAGCCGCCCCAATTCAAGGAAGGCGGTGACCCGCGCGAGTTCAACCCGAATGCGCTGCAGTATTACGTGCGCTAATCCGAAGCGAGAAATTTCCGGGTGAAAGGTTGGGCGCGGTCGCTGCTATTTCTTGCCCTTCAGCCGGAGCAGCACTCGCGGAATTCCGTCTGCGATCTTGCCGTCCCACGCGGTCTTGATGATTCGGCCGCGCGGGAATCCGCAGTTCTCGACCAGGTAATTCTCGACAGCCGCGGATCGGCGGTCTGCAAGCGGCGTGAGGCGCGCGCGAACCTCGTTCGTGCTCGCCTGCTTCCCGCCGAAGAGGGTGCGGCCGACGGACTTCAGGGTGTCGAGCGCGCCGATGTCGCCCGGGTCGATGTCAAATGCGCGCAGGTCGTCGGCGACGAGCTCGGGGACCAGTTCGATTCGCTTCGTCTTCGTACTGGCGACAAGCGTCGCGGCCGATTGCAGCACGGCTTTGGCGTCGATTGGGAGCGTGTGCTCTCCGGCGTCGAATGCGGCCTCGCCGAGCCCGAGCATGAATACCTCGCCGACGCGACGGAGCGCCGAGCCGGCCATGTTGACCGGGGCCGTAACGGTGTTCGAAAGCGCGTTGCCAGTTGCCTCTCGGAGCGCGACGGTGATGATTGTGGCGAGGTCGACGTGCGTTCCTCGCGAGAAACTTCCGCTCACCGGAACTTCGAGTCGAATTGCGCCCGAGGAGTCCGAGAGCAGCGGAATCGCCAGCGAGATCGGCATGCCAAAAGTCTTCTGGAAGTGGCCATCCTGGCTCTTCGCCTGCAGCCCGCGAAAGGTGATCACGAGCGGAAGGTTGTACGCGTCGCCCTTTACGCTGAAAGTGCCCTCCGCCGACAGCGTTCCGCGGGAGACCGAGTAGTCGGTGTAATGGGCAATGATCGGGTTCCAGTCCGGTAGCGGGACCCGCCTGGCTTGAAATGTGGCCTGCGCGGTGTCGCCGCTGCCGGAGCCGTCGAATCGGACCGGATCGGGCGCGAGGCCTCCGATGCGCAGGCGAATCGCCTCACCGTAGAGGTGAGGCCAGCGGAGATCCTCGCCCTCGAGTGTCACGGTGTTCTGCTGGGCCGTTCCGGTCTCCGGGTCGCTCCAGTGCACGCGTCCGCCCTGGAGCGAGACACGATCGATGCGCAGGTCGAGGCGGGTCGGCTCGCTGGTCGGCTCGGGCGTCGTTTCCTCGAGGTACTCTCCGGATGCCTTCGGTGGGTCGCCCGCCCCCGCGAGCGTCACCTCCAACACCGGGTCAATGACCTCGATCGATGCGAGGTGAACGAGGATCATTGGGGCCGGCTCGACGGGCTCTTCGGGGATCGGAACACGCAGCTCGGCGACTTCGACGTAAATGCGCTTCACCCCGATGTGGGCGGGGGAATCGCCCACGATGTCGAGGTCGAGCGCCTCGTGGGTGGCGCTGCCGCGAATGCGTATGCCCCGGTCGGGGCCGGGAGCGAACGACAGCGCGACGTCGAAGTCCCCGTGCGATGCCCCGCCTTTAACGTCCATGCCGATGTCGGCGAGGTAGCCGAGCGCATCGCGCGAGCGCAGCTGGCGCCACGAGAACTTTGCATCGACCTCGAGCGGTGTCGGCCGCACGGTTGCTTCGATTCGGATCTCGACGCCATCCTCACGACTCAGCGACAGCTCGAAGGGGATCTGCTCGTGCGTGATCGGCCCCGCGTTGGCCTGCAGTACGAAGTCGATGTGCTCACCTTCGTCGGGCGCGATGCCGAACGTCCACTCGCTCGCGTCCGCGGAGGCGAGCGCCCAGCGGAGCGCCCCCCCCGGTTCGTCCCGGAAGAGTTCGATGCCGCTAAACGTCGAAGCTCCGAGCAGGAGTCGCAGGTTGGGCAGCCCTCCCGTGGTCTCATCGATGAAACTCAGCTTGCCGGCTCCGAACTCGAACTGCTCGATGCCGATCCGGAACGCACCGGCAGGATCTGCTTCGACGGTCGGCGCCGGATCCGGCTCTTTGGCCGGGCCGCCGACACCGTCCCAGTTGAAACGGTCTTCCTCGTCGAACGCAAACACGAGCTCCGGCCCCACCAGGGCCACGTGCTCGGCGACCAGCGAGCCGCTCGCGAGCGCCTGCCAGTCGACATCGAGCACGATCGAATCGGCCCGGGCCAGCAACGCACCCGTCTCCTGCGAGTGAAGCTCGGCACCGACCGCGATCACACCTTCGTAGAGCGTGAGCCGGACGTCTTCGATGTCGAGGTGCGCGGCCAGCAGGTTCGAGAGGACACTCTCGAGCGCGAACTCGAGGATGCGGGGAAGGGCGAGACGCAGCCCCACCGCGAACACTAGCAGGCCGATTACAATGAAGAAGGGCCAACGCCGGCGTGTCGATTCGGAGGATTGTTCGGATGCCTCGTCCACTGGCTATCTCGGGGCGGTGTCGCCGCAGCATAACACGCGGTGTGGGTAGTGCTGTCCGCCGTCCTGCTCGTTTCGCTGTTTACTCTGCGTCGCGCAGCTCGTCGTAGTCCGCGGGCTTCTCCCAGTCGAGAACCTCGATCTCCTCGATGTTCACGTGGTCGAATCCCAGGATATGCACCGCACGCAGCCCGTCGGTGAAGTAGGCGTCGCGGGTGTAGTTGAAGCGCGGTTCGTTACGGTTCGCGGCCCCGACCCCCTTCACGTATGCGAGGCCCGACATCCCGCCCGAGTTCGCGAGATCCTGAACGAGGTAGTAGCGGGCCGCGTCGACGTCCGGGTCGATCTTGTGCGTTACGAAGGTCTTCGAAGACATCCGAACGCCGATGTCGCGGCTGATCTGTCCCACGAACACCTCCATTCCCTGGTAGCGAATCGGGGTGAGCCACAACCGCAAGTGGTTGCGTTCGTCGACGGTGTCGCGGGCCTTCTGGAGCGCGATGTCCTGGGGGCGACCGAACATGTAGAGCGACGAGATGGGTGAGTTCTTGTAGCTGCGGCCGAACAGAGAAGACGCAATGGTGCCGAACACGGTGCCGGTGCGGATCGTCTCGGTCACGTGCCAGCCCCGACGCAGAAAGGACTGCCCAAGCGCCTCCGGCGGCGCCACCACGACGATGTTGGCGGGGTCGCCGGGCGTCTCCTTGTCGCCGCCGAGCACGCAACACGGCAGCGCCTCGAGTGCGGCGCGCAGCCCCGCTTCGTCGACATCGCGGATCTCGTCTGCGTCGTACAGGCTGTCGAAGTCCACCTGGTGATAATCGAGCTTGCTTCCGGGGATCTCGACCATGAAGTCGAAGCGGTGGGCCGCGACTTCGGAGCGGAGATCGACGCCCAGATACTTCACTCCCAGCGTTGAATTCGTGTAGACGAAGCCCGAGGTAGTCTCGCCAGCCCGGATGGTAGTCGGGAATTCCAACCTGGCGAAGTGCTCGTCCATGGCGCGATTCGATCCCGCGCGCATGAAGTGATGGGCCTTCCACGCAACCTCGGCGGGTGAGTGATAGTCGGGGTCCATGCTGATCGGCATGAAGAGCTGCTCGTAGGGAGTGTCGTTCGCCACGCGTAGCCAGACGGGCTGCACGCCGTGCGACCCGACGTCGGCGCCGAAATAGCGCTTGCTCTCCGCGCGAGTCGGCACCGCAACGCTGACGCTGAGTCCACCACGCTCGAGCGTCTGCGCCCGCTCGATGAACGGAGTGTCGGCCGATAGATCGGGTGAGAAGGTCGCACAGCCGGCTAGCAACAGGTAAGCGGAAAATGCGAGGAGGGTTCGTGCGGCAACCGTCATGGAATCCTCCCGCGTTAGGGCGACGCGACATCCGATGCAATCTGCGATCCGGTCATCATACTCTGGGGTGCGTAACGGTGCCTACGTGTCGTCGCTAGGCGTGATCAGAGATCGAAACCGCCCAGACAGCTCTTCGCGTTCAGATGAAACCGCGCACTTCGATCCTACCTCAGAGCTGGCGCTCGATCCCGGTCGCTCGCAGGAACTTGTAGATGCTGCGTTGGCTCTTCGCTGTATTCGCCTTGATGCCGCGCATCTGAAAGAGCCGCTGTCGCATCTCGAGCCATTCGGGTGAACCCCAACGATAGGAGCGGCTCTTTAGCAGCTCGAAGTCGGCATTCATCTGGCGGATCAATTCTTTGCTCTCGAGGAAGAAGCCCATCTCGTTGTTCAACAGGCGTGATCGGTGATCGAAGTTCGTCGTCCCCACGAAGCCGCCGTCATCCATGATGAGGTACTTCGCGTGCAGCTTGCCGTAATCAGCATCGCCGCCGATCGTGCGGTCGTCGAGGCGACCCGTTTCGTAAATGAAGAGCCGCGGGTGATCGATCAGCGTCCGCCACCCTTCACTGCCGACGAGGCTCGCGTTCTTCTCGCCATCTTCTCGTCGGTTCAACCACGCCTCTTGCCAATCCGTCGGCAACAGCATGCGCGGCGCCATGTTCATGTCGATCACCGACTGGGCGGGGAAATTGTCGGAGGTCAGCACGGAATTGGTGATGATCTCGAGGGTGCGCTGTGGGTCCTCTTCGAGCCAGCGATGGACATTTCGCGCACCGTCGAGGATCTCGTTGCCGTCGGAATCATAGAATTCGGGGGCGAACAGGTACGGCGACACGAAGCGTGCGTGCGTGGATTCCTTGTAGGCGACGGTGGCCAGGAAATACTGGATCGAATTGGGGTTCCGCTTGAGGTTCTCGACCGGATCCTTGAAGACATCCCGGTTGGTGAGATTCCCGAATTCGTGCGCGAGCAGCACCCTCGATTCCGTCCAGCCGCGGGCCATGTATTCCTCGATTCCGTCCAGCCGCGGGCCATGTATTTCGGCATCGCATCGAGACGTTCCTTCACGACCGGGATCGCCTTCAGCTCGGAGAGCCGCGTCTGCGCGGTCCGGCGAAGCCCGTCGTACTTCTTCCGCGCGAGGATCGAGCGCGAAGGGCGAAGTCGATGGTTGTTCTGGAAGAAGAAGAGCAACGTGAAATACGCCTCACTGACCTCGCCCACCGTAATCTCATCGCTCGTCTTCGGCTGCTTCGTTCGCAGCAGGATCTCGGCGTCCATGTAGGTATCGGGGTCCGGGGATCCGTCCGCCTTGATGCCGTAATAGGCCAACGAGATGTTCCTTCCACCCGTCATCGTCATGGCGCGATCGGGGAAGTTTCCGTCCACGATCAGCAACTTGTCGTGGGAGCGCCGATTCATGTTGACGAAGAGCTTCGAGATCGCGTTGAAGATCACGACCTGTACGCGCGCCTTGCGGGTTGTCAGCTGCCCGTCTGCATTGCGCATGAATCCGGCGCCGCCGGCGCAGGTTTCGAGCGCCTTCAGCCCGTGATGCTTCGGATCCAGGGAGCCGATCGAATCGACCATGAAACGCACGTCGACACCGCGTTTGACCGCGTTGCACAGTGCGGCGAGCATCGATTCCCCGACCAGGTCGCGTTTGAAGATGTAGTAGGTCGCGTCAACGGTGTGTTGGGCGTTGTCGATCATCCAGATCTTCGCCGCGAGCGAATTCAACGCCCCTTCAGCCGTGGTGCCGAGGAATTTCACATCGGCACGCTGTATCGGGATTTCTGCCCGCTTGCCGACTTCGATCGGATCGATCTTCAGTTCGTCGGCGGGCACCCAGGTCCGCTCCGCGTACAGATGATCGATAAAGGGATCGGCGATCGCTCCGAGCGGCGGGCAGTCCGGAAGGTTCTGGGTGCCGGCCGGACAGGTCTCGGGCCCGCCCGTCGTCGCGCAGGCCGAGAGGGTCGCGAGAAGGCCTGCAGTGATCAGGAATCTGATGAAACTCACGGACGCCCCTCCAGGGGATCACAGTCAGGAAATCACAGTCAGGGAATCGCGGCTGAGCCGCCCAACCGATTCTGGCCATCAACCCTCGGTGGTCCGACACGATGTCGGGTAAGACGGTGTAGTCGACGAATCCTAGTT
>JAFDEI010000120.1 GCA_019310425.1 Deltaproteobacteria bacterium
GCGGTTTCTTCGACCGCGGCTTCCTGGTTTTCCGCTCCCTGGTTGATCTCCGCCATCGCCTCGGCGATCTCCTCGGGGAGCTGCTGGAGGTTCCCGGTGATGCGGTTCACGCGATCGAGTGATCCCCCGACGGCCTCGGCGAGGTGGTTGAGCGCGAGCGCTTCGCTGTGGAACTCGCCCATGCCCTCCAGCTCGAGCCGATGCGACATGTCGCCACGGCCGATGGCGCGCAGCGCGGCGCGGATTTTTCGAATACGCCGCCGAGAATCGCTGATGGTACGGTTGGTCAGCACGGTAATGAGTGTCGCGAGCGCGATCGAGAGGCCGACCGCGAGAGTCATGCCATGGCCTGCCTGCGCGAGTGCGGCGGCGCCGATACCGGTACCCGCGATCGCGAAGGCCAGGATCGCCAAGGTGCCGCGCCACGTCGAGCCTGTCAGCAATTCGAGATTCACCAGCTCCCCTCCCTCCAGAATCCACTCCAGCAGCAGGCAGATCGGCGAGCGGGGTCGCGCTCTTGAGCGGAAACGCCTTTGGAGTCGTGGAGTTTCCGAGTCGGCTGCGAGCGGACGGCGGAGTGAATTCAGGAAACCGGGGTTTCGCCCAACATGACGATACGGTCGCGCAGTGCCTGGAAGCGGCCTTCCGCAATGGCATCGCGGGCTTCGCCCATCAACCGCAGGTAGTACCGGAGATTGTGTAGCGAGGCCAGGCGCGCGCCGAGGATCTCGTTGACCCGCAGCAGATGGCGGAGATAGGCCCGGGAATGTCGCGCGCAGGTGGGGCAATCGCAGTCCGGGTCCAGCGGCAATTCATCATCGGCGAAGCGCGCGGTGCGCACGCGGACCTGCCCGCGGCTGGTGTAGAGAATGCCGTGGCGCGCGTGGCGAGTCGGGATCACGCAGTCGAACAGGTCGACCCCGGCCGCCATTGCGTTGACCAGGTCGATCGGCCGCCCCAGGCCCATCAGGTAACGCGGCCGGTCGTTCGGGAGCTCGCTGTGAGTTGCGGCGATCAGGTCGATGCGGCGTTCGGCCGCTTCGCCGAGGCCGAGCCCGCCGTGGGCATAGCCATCGAATCCGAGGCTCGCGAGACTCGCGGCGGTCGAGCGTCGCAGCGACTCCGAGGCACCACCCTGGACGATCCCGAACAGTGCCTGGTCGCTTCGGCGGCGCGCATTGCGGCAGCGCTCCGCCCAGCGCAGCGTGCGCTCGGCCGTGGTACGCACTTGCGCGTTCGGTCCGTCGCCGTGGAGGTCGCTCTCGGAAATCGGCGGCTGGCACTCGTCGAGCACCATCGCGATATCGGCGCCGAGCGCCTCCTGGATGGTGACCGCTCCCTCGGGTGTGAGCAGGCGCTTGCGACCGTCGAGCGGCGAGGCGAACGTCACTCCGTTTTCATCGACTCGGCTGCGGTCCGAGAGCGAGGTCACCTGGTAGCCGCCACTGTCGGTCAGCCAGGGTCCCGACCAGCCCGTAAAGCCGTGCAATCCACCGAGTTTCGCGACGATCTCCTCCCCGGGACGCTCGTGCAGGTGGTAGGTATTCGCGAGCACCATCTCGGCGCCGAGTTCGGCGAGGTCGTCCGGCCCGACGCCGCGGACCGCACCGAGCGTTGCGACCGGCATGAAGGCGGGCGTACGCACGACGCCGTGCGGCGTGCGCAGCACGCCGGTTCGAGCCTCGCCGTCGTGTGCGGCGATTTCGAAGGAGATGCTGGTTTGCATCAGACGATCAACATGGCGTCGCCGTAGGAGTAGAAGCGGTAGCCCGCATGCACGGCTTCGGCGTAGGCGTCGAGCACGTTCTGGCGTCCCGCAAACGCCGCGACGAGCAACAGCAGCGAGGAGCGGGGCAGGTGGAAGTTGCTGAGCAGCCCGTCCACGACTCGGAAGGTTGCACCCGGCGCCAGGAAGAGATCCGTGTCACCTCGGGTAGCGCGCACTTGGCCGTCGCCGGTTGCGCAGGATTCGAGCACGCGCGCCGATGTCGTGCCGACCGCGATCACTCGCCCGCCACGCGCACGGGTCGCGGCGATCCGCTCGGCGGTCGCGGCGGGCATCTCGATGAACTCCGAATGCAGTCGACCCCGCGCGAGGTCTTCCGGTCGCAGGGGTCGAAAGGTTCCGACCCCCACATGCAAGACCACCTCGGCGCGCTCGACGCCCCGGTCGCCGAGTTCAGCGAGCAGGCGCTGGCTCAGGTGCAAGCCTGCAGTCGGCGCCGCGATCGAACCCGGGACGCGCGCATACGCGGTCTGGTAGCGCTCCGAATCTCCCGGCTCGGCCTCGTCGCGTCGGATATAGGGCGGCAGCGGCATCTCGCCGATGGCGTACGGATCGGCATTCGGCTCGAACGCGAGCGTCACCTCGCCGTCGTCTGCGAGCGCGACGAGCTCCGCGTCGAGGCCGCGGCCGCCACGCCCGAAGTGGAACTTCAGACCGTTCCGAAGTCTGCCGCGGGTCTTCAGCAGCGCGCGAAAGCGACCCGGGGCCTGCCCGACCGGGCCGAGAATCAGCGCTTCGGCCGCGCCACCGGTGTCTTTGTGGCCGCGCAGACGTGCGGGCAGTACCCGAGTCGAATTGACGACGAGCAGATCACCCGATCGCAGCCAATTCGCCAGATCGAGAATCCGCCCATGCGTCCGGCGCCCGGCCGCGCGCTCCAGCACCAGCAGGCGCGCACCGTCGCGCTCGGGCGTGGGGTACTGCGCGATCGATTCGGGCGGAAGCGGGTAGTCGTAGTCTGCGAGGTCGATGTCAGGGGGCATCGCCCGCCCCGCCGGCCAGCGCGTCGCGCAGCGCGGGGGCTGCCGCGATCGAGTCCCACGAGAACAACGCATCGCCGCCCGCACCGGCGGCACGCACGATTTCGACCTGCGCGACCGCGCGCTCGGGATTCTTCTCGAACAGCCACGAGCCGAGCCCGATCCAGATCCGATTGCCGCTCGGAACACCCGCGAATGCGCGAGTGAGGTGGCTGAGCAGCACATCGTCGAGTGTGTACGCCATCGGGACCGCAAATTGAATCAGGTCCGCGTCCAGCCAGCCGCGCCAGTCCTGTCCGAGTGCAAGGTAGGCACGGTCGGCGTAGGCCCAGACCGCGGCCGACAGAGCGAGGTCGGGGGCAACCGCATGGGCGGCAGCGCCGATCGTCGTCACCAACTCGGTCAGCTTCGCGCGACGCCAGGCGTCCCAGCGGTTGGCATTCGCGAGTGATTCGCCGAAGGGCGCGACGAGCCCGGTCTCCGCCTGGAATCGCGCCCGCGTCGCCTCGGCGTAGCCGAAGTCGAGTCCGACTCCGAATCGCGAGCCCGGTACGAAGGGCAATACGTCGGGATAGCGGATGTAGTCGAGATGAATTCCATCGAGCGTCGGGTAGCGGTTCGGAAGCTCGGCGAAGATCGCCGCAATGTGCTCGGCAACGCCCGGAGCGGCGGGGTCCAGCCAGACAGCCGGCGTGCCCATGCGGTAGTAGGCACGATCCGGGTCCGGTACCTCGAGCTTCGGATAGTCGAGAATCGAGCGACCCTGGCGATCGACCGCCACGACCCCGGGTCCGAGATCGAGAACGAGCTGCGAATGGAGGTTTCCCGCGAGTGACAAAACGTTGACCCACGCGTGGACCCGCAGTCCCGCGGCCTGCGCGAGCGGAATCAACTCGGCGAAGGTGTCACGGCCAGTGCTTTCGACGATCTCGCGGTGCGGCGTTGCGTCGCTGAGGCTCGAATCGAACCAGGCGCGACCGCCGCGGTAGACCTGCACGAACAGGTCGCTCGCGCCCAGTCGGCGTGCGTCCTCGATCAGCTCCGGGAAGCGGTCGGGGTGCTCGAGAATGCGTTGGCTGCCCTCGCAAAGAACCCACAGTCCGCGACGAGGCGGTTCGGCGGTCTCGCCACGAGGTGTCGTCGAAGCAGGTTCAGGCGGAAACGATGTGTCGCTGTCGCTCGGAACCGACTCGACACCGCCGTCGGGAGCGTCGATCGGGTTCTCGGGCGACGTCGCCTCACCACAGGCGGCAAGGACGAATGGCGCGATCGCGAGGCAGAGACGAATGACAGGGGTGGAGACGGCCACGGCGCGGCGAAGCTACCCGAGGCGGGCTGGAGCGACAACGCGCCGTTTTCGCACCTGGCTGCGTTGACACGCCGCGGGCGTCCCGCACACTCCAGCCTCTGATGGGGATGACACCCGGCCGACCTCGACGAGGACGCAACGCCACCGGGCTGAACGGGAGGCGGCGCACGCGCGCGGGGGTCGCGGCGGCGATGCTGTCGCTCGCCGCCGCTGGGTTCGCGAGTGCGGCGATCGGAATCGCCCCGGACGGACCCGAGCTCGGCGTGCTCCGAGTCGAAACACGCGAGCGCGGCAATCCCGGCGCCGCACTCGGCGCGGCCGTGGCGGCCTGGCGCGCCGGGAACCGGGAACTCGCCAGAGGTCGGCTGCAAGGGGTTTCCACGCGCTATCCCGTCGTCGCAGATTATGCCGATCTACTGCTTCTGCGGATCGCCTTCGACGCGGGTGACGCCTCCGACACGGCCGCGCTCGCCGCAAGCTGGAATCACAGCGATTCGCCGCTCGGGGCCGAGGTGAGCGAGATCCTCGGCAACGCCCGGGCCGATCTCGGCGAATCCGTGGCTGCGCGAATCGCCTGGCAGGCCGCGCTCGAAGCGGACCCGCTCGGCGCCAATCACGCGCGGCTGCAACTGAAGCTCGCCGATTCATATGCAGCCGATGGCGATTCCGCGGCGGCGTTGAAGTCGTTTCTCGAGGTGTGGACCACACATCCGACGAGCCCACAGGCCGAGCCTGCGAACGCCGCCTTGGATCGGATCGCCTCCGAGCGCGGCAGCGACCCGCGCACGGCAACGCATTTCCGCCGCCGAGCCGACGTGTTCTTCCGTCGGCACAACAACCAGGCCGCACTCGCGGGCTACGAACGCGCGCTCGCATTGGGGACGCTCGGCAAGAGCGAGACACGGCGCGCCAAGCGACAGCGCGCACACACGCTGTTCCGCCTGCGTCGCTACCCCGAAGCCGTCGAGGCCTATGGGGCGCTACCGCTCGCACCCGAATACCTGACCGAGCGCGCGCGGGCGATCGCGCGCGCGGGCGACCCGGCGGCGGGCGCGCGCGAGCTCGAAGTGATCGCGCGCAACTCGAAGGGCCGAGTGTCGGCGCGAGCCCTCTTCCTGGCGGGTCTGCTGTGGCACGGGGAGGGCAAGACCGAGCGTGCCCGCTCCCTCTTCGAGCGTGTGATCGGCACGGCCGCAGGCACGAGCTACGCGAATATCGCACTCTGGAATTTCGGCTGGAGCGCGTACCGCGACGGGCGGATCGGCGAAGCGCAACAGAGTTTCGAGCGCCTGCTGTCGCGTGATGCGAAGGGGATGTCGGCGTTGCGGGCGCGATATTGGATCGCACGAACGCGCGAAGCGCAGGGTGACCTCACGGCCGCGGCCGCCTTCGCGGATATCGCGCGAGAGTTTCCGCTCAGTTACTACGGCTGGCGAGCGCGGCTGCGGGTCGACGATCGCGCACTACCGCGGCGAACGTCCGAACGCGCAGTGGACCCCGGAACCGACACCCTCGGCCCCGACGCACTGGCACGGCCGCAGATCCTGCTCGAGGCGGGGCTCGAGGCCGAAGGCCGACGCGAACTAGATCGCCTCTACCCGCAGGCGAATAGCCTCGTTGATCGTCTCGCACTGTCGAACCTCTACGCCAACAGCGGCGACTTCGATCGCTCGCATCGGCTGATCGTCGAGGAGTTCAGCTCGACGCTCGCGGGCGGCCCGATCCCCGAGCAGCTCGAGATGTGGTGGTACGCCTGGCCCGCACCGTTCGGCGAGGACATGCACCGCGCCACCAGCGATGGCGACTGGATCGAGCCCGGGCTGGTATACGCGGTGATGCGCGAGGAAAGCGGGTATCGCCCGGCCGTGGTGTCGACGGTCGGCGCGCGCGGCCTGCTCCAGATCATGCCGGAGACCGGAGAGCGTCTCGCGCGGGACGTCGCGCTCACTGATTGGCATCCCGACGACCTGTTCGAGCCGGGCATCAACATTCAACTCGGCAGCCACTACCTGCGAACCTTGCTGATCCGCTTCGATGGCCAGCTGTCTGCCGCGATTGCGAGCTACAACGCCGGCCCCACCGCGGTCACCGCGTGGATCGATCCGGAGCTCGACGATGACGAATGGGTCGAGGCGATCCCGTACGACCAGACGCGCGCCTACGTGAAGCGCGTTCTGCGCAGCCTCTACGCCTACCGCGTGCTGTACTGAGCCGAGCCGGACTCAAAGGAATTTCCTTCGCGAAGTTCCTTATTTACGATCAACGACTTAGGGGACTTCTCTCGAGTTTCACTCGAATTGCCGCTGTGTTGCCGACGGAGGCTTCCGAGGCGCGAAGGGGTCGAGATCGACCGCCGTTCGGTCGATAGCAGACCGAACCGGGGAGGGCGGCCGCTCGCCAGCTCCGGGTGCAGCGCGGAGGAATCGAGATGGCAGAGGGAAGGGGCAACCAGGTCGTGGTGCTGTTGCTACTGCTGGGTCTCATCGCCGGGGCCGGTGGTTGGAACTATCGCCGCAACGTCGAGATCGAGGCGGCCGAACCGAGGCCCTACCGCAGTTACTCCCTCGTGGATCTCGAGTCGTTGAAGCACGCCTACCAGTCCGAAACCAACAAGCACAGGGACCACTACCGGGCGGCGTCGAGCCGGAAGGTCAATGTACGCGACGGTGGATTGATCGGCGATCAGGTGGTCGAATTCGAGCGGGTGCAGCGGATCAGCCAGAGCAAGCGCGACATCGCGAACGTCTATGCAAAGAACCAGGTGCGGCTCGACGAGGTTCAGGCCGAGATCACACATCGGGCTCTAGCCGACCACGGCTGGAAGCTCCACCTCGCCCGCCTGACCAAGTACCCTTGACGCTCTGGGCGGCTGCGCCCCAGAGCCCGGCGATCAGGGGTCGTCTTCGCTGACCTTGGCCGGGTCGTCGAAGGCCGCCTCGGAAGATCCGATGTTGAAGTCGTTCCGGTTGTCCTGGTCGAATACGGCCTCGTCCTCGTCATCGTCGAGCAGGGGCGCCATTGAACGCTTCCGTCCTCGCTTCCGTTTCGCGGCTCGTTTCGGCGCGGGGGTGGCCTTCGGTGCTTCGCGCTGGTCGGCGCCGCATTTCGGACACAGCGGCTCGGGCCGGAACAGGTCGTAGAACTTCGCCTCACAGGCGAAGCACGTGTGCTTCACGCCGAGCTTCGGGTGCGCGTCCGCGGGCGGCGGGGAGGGCGGCGATTGTTTCCCCGACTTGGCAGCCTTCTTCTTCCCCGGCTTGGTCTTGGCCACTGCGGCGGCCTTCTTCGCGGTTGCAGCAGCCGGCTTCTTCGCTGCGGCCTTGGCTGTCGTCTTCTTGACCGCCTTCTTCTTGGCGACCTTCTTCTTCACTGTCTTTTTCTTGACCGTCTTTTTCTTGACCGCCTTCTTCTTCACTGTCTTCTTCTTGACCGCCTTCTTCTTGGCGACCTTCTTCTTGGCAGCTTTCTTCTTGACCACCTTCTTCTTGGCAACGGCCGTCCTGGTCCGCGCCGGAGCCTTCTTGGCGGTCTTCTTCTTGGTTTTCTTCACAGGGCTCATACGGAATCTCCAGAAGCAATGCGGATCGCGTCGCCCGCGTCGGCGGCGCCGCGGACTCCCAATCCGCGGGCGTCAACGGGACCATCGATTTTCGCGTGGTCGATCTCGATCGCCGCGGAGGAGTCGGCTGGGGATATTCCACCCGCGGTCAACCACGAGTGATAGCTCGCGATCAGGTCCCGGCGGGCGGTGGCAGGGGAGTCGGTACCGTCTGCGTTCTTCACGGGAGAGAACTCGCTGGATCGCTCGGCCTCGACGACACAGACCCTCTCGGCAGCAGCCAGGGCATCGAATACGAAGCGCTCGAGCTTGCGGCCGTTCGGTGAATCGGGCTCTACCAGCTTCCCGGCATCGTCGAGATGCGGAATCATCTTCTCGGAGGCGTGAAACGGCAGGAATCGGTCGGCATCGTCGGCAACTCGGCGCACGAAATCGATTGTCAGCAGGTGGATCGCCAGGTTGCCAGCCCAGTAGACCAGCTCTCCGCGATCATCGCGCGTGTAGCGGTCGGCATCGCCGAGTTCGGTGTACTCCACCACGACCACCCGACCCGCCGCACGGGCCAAGACGCCGACTTTCTCGTCCGGGTCGGTCTTTCTCGCCACTTTGCACGAGAACTCGGCGCCCGCTTCGTCGTGATACCCGAGAAACGTCGCATCGCACATGCGCACGAGCGGGTTGTCGACCTGGTAGTAGAACAGGGTGTCGATGCCCCGGTCAGTGAGTTCGTCGAGCACACCGGACGCCGCCAGCGCGGTCAGGCAGCCGCCATGACCGTCCGGATTCTCGAAGATCCGGTCGGGAGCTTCGAGCATCAGACGCCCGTCGAAATCGAGGCTCGGGATCTTGCCCTGGCAGAAGAACAGCACGTCTCGTTCGGGCAAGCCGAAGAATTCATTGTCCCGGAAGAAGGCGCGGGTCGCGTCGTCAGTCGCGCTGCTGGTCATGACGCACCAGGGCAGGTCGTGTCCCGTGCGCCGCCGCAACCCCCGGATCTTCTGGGCCTGGATCTCGAACAGCGACCGATCGCTGACCGGGCCGATCGGGTAGGCACCCTTCGGCCCCTCGAAGCCCAGTCGCGTGCCCTGGCCACCCGCCACCACCAGCGCGGCGACGCGCCCGGACGCGAGGATCTCGTCGCCGCGAGCGGAGGCCCGGGAGGCCCGGGAGACGTCTCCGCCGTAGTCGGGCAGCCGCTCGGCCTCGATCGGCTCGAGTTCGCTCGGAACCGCGCCAGCGGCGGCAGCGAGGTTCGCCTGGATGCGCGCGAGCGCCGCGAGATCGATGCCGGAGGCCTGCAATCTCAAGCGTGTGCGCCCGGCATCGTCCAGCTGATCCCAGAAGCGAAATACGTGACTCTGGCCAAACTCGGCAAAGTGCGCCTGGAGTTCTGCTGCATCCTGCATGGCCCGTACGGATCCCCCCCCGCCAGCGGATTCCTCCGCGGCCCGATCCGCGCCCATTTAGCACACAGGGAACGAGGCGCAAAAGGCCGTCGCGTGGCACCCCCAGGATCGGGGGCGGGGTGACGCGATTCGAGTCAAATCCGATCCTGGGATCCTATTTAACATAATCCATCTTATCGGACGTAGCAGAGGAGGGGATCAGCTCGGATTCGCGATGGCGAGTTCCCGCAGGCGACTGCGCAGGTGTTCCGGGAGCGTCAATTCCGGGGCTTCCGCCTGAAGTCGCAGGTGGAGCTCCAGCGCCGCTTCGGGTCGATCGGCCATCAGGAAACAGCGTGCGGCTTCGGCCAGCGCCCAATACCGGAACGGATACGCGTCGATGCCGCCGGCCGCAGCAAATGCATCGGCCGCGCCGGCCCAGTCGCCGCCGGCCTCGAGGGTCTGCCCGATCTTCAGCTGCAGCGCTCCAACCAACGGATCGTCGGCCGGTCTTTCGAGGACCGCCGCGCGCCAGATTTCGAGCGCCTTCTCGTCGTTGCCCCCGTCTGCCGCGAGCCTTCCTTCTTCGAGGCGCGCCAGCGCCGCGGCCGCCGTACCGGCGTGCTCCTCGGCCACTGCCTGGAACCGTTCCTGGTATTCACTGCGAATTGCGGCCCCGGCCGCGGGATTCGCGAGTTCAGGGACTTCGAGCGCGCCCGGTGAAGCCCCCATCGCGACCAGGTATTTGTCTCGCGTCTTCGCGAGTTCGTTGGCGGCATCAGCCTCCGCGGTGGCCTGAGAGCTCTGATAGAAGCCGTAGCCGCCCGCCAGCAGCAGCAGCACCGCAACCGCGCTCAAGACCGGCACGGCATTCTCGCCGACCCAATCCATGGCTTTCTCACCGCGGGACAGGATTTCCGCCAACGGTTTGACGGTCTCGGGATGCTTGCTGTGTTTGCTCGCCACTGGGGTTCCCCTCGAATTCTGCGCTCTCTGGGTAACAGTCGGACGGCGCCGGTTGCCGCTCGGGCGCGGATTGTATCGGAAGCACGCGACCTTTCGAGGGCTTCCGTCAGGCTGAATTCAGGCGTCCCGGCCGCCTCGGGCGCGCAACTGCAGCCGTACCGGCGTGCCTTCGAGGTCGAATGCCTCGCGCAGCCGGTTTTCGAGGAATCGCTTGTAGGACGGCTGAACGGCCGCCGGGTCGGTGCAGAACAACAGAATGGTCGGCGGCGAGACCCGGAGCTGCGTCGCGTAGAAGAACTTCAGGCGCTGCCGGCGGAAGCCACCGCGCTGCGCCATTGCAGGTTCATGGCGTTGCACCACATCCTTCAACCATCGGTTGAGTGCTGCGGTGGGAATCTTGGTACGGCCGACCTCGGCCACCCGACGGATCGCGGGGAAGATCTTCTGGATTCCAGAGCCGGTCTTTGCAGATACCGTCAGCAGCGGCGCATCCGTCATGAAGCGCAGGCCGTGGGCCGCCGTTTCGCGTATCGCGCTCACGGCATCCGGGTCGTCGGGATGGTCTCGGCCGACCAGATCCCATTTGTTCGCAAGCACCACCGTCGCGCAGCCGCGGTCGCGGGCGAGCCGTGCAACCCGTGCGTCCTGATCGGTGAAGCCCTCCCCCGCGTCGAAAATCAGCAGCGCCACTTGGGCGCGCTCCAGCGATCGCACCGTCATCAACGCGCTCGGCTTCTCGACCGTGCGATCTCGTCGGCCGGGCCGCCGTAAACCCGCGGTGTCGACCAGCGTGAAGACATCCCCCTCGACCTCCACGCGGGTATCGATCGTGTCGCGCGTCGTGCCGGGGATGTCGGAGACCACGACGCGTTCGGCGCCGACGAGTCGATTGACGAGCGAACTCTTGCCGACGTTGGGGCGGCCCACCAACGCGATCCGGATGCCGCTTTCGGCCGCCTCCTCGGAGCCGCGTTCCGGAAGCGCTGCAACCAGCATTTCGAGCGCATCCCAGGCGCCCCGGCCGTGCTCGGCCGAGACCCCCCAGGTGTGCTCGAAGCCAAGCGCCTGAAACTCCACCGAACGTTCCTCGTGCTTCGGCACGTCGATCTTGTTCACCGCAACCAGTACGGGCTTCGCGCTGCGGTGCAGGATCTTCGCGATCACTTCATCCTCGGGTAGCAGCCCCGACTTGCCGTCGACGACGAAAATGATCGCATCTGCGTCGTCGAGCGCGGATCTCGCGAGCGCCTGGACCGCTCCGGGCAGGCCTTCGTGCTCGCGCGGCTCGAGCCCCGCGGTGTCGACGAGCAGAATCCGCCGATCCTCGACCTCGACCTCCTCGGCGATGCGGTCACGCGTCACTCCGGGCTGGTCATCGACGAGTGCTCGTCGCCGGCCGGCGAAGCGATTGAACAGGGTCGACTTGCCGACGTTGGGACGACCTACGATCGCCACGATCGGGAGTTGTGAGGATGCGGGCATGGGGTCCGGTGGGGCGCGAAAGGCGCCGCTTTACGGTGCCAGTCCGAAGCCGGCTCAGGTCGGCATGACCGTTGGTTCGATGGAGGTATCGTCTTGAGTTCCTACGCACGCCGACTCTGCGCCTGCTGCGCCGTGGTCGCCCTTCTCGTCAGTACGGCGAGCCCAGCAGCCGCCAGCCCGGAGACGCTCAAGCGCTCGATGTCGAATATCATCGGCGGTCCCTTCGACATCGTGTTCTCGCCGGTGACTTCGGCGCAAAGTGTCTATCGAAACCTCAAC
>JAFDEI010000301.1 GCA_019310425.1 Deltaproteobacteria bacterium
CCCTTCCTGCTTCAGGAGAACGTGAATGAACGACAGGACCGCGAGCATGTCTGGGTGGGCAACGTGGGTCGACCGGGGCATCGGACCACCCAGCACGTTCTGCAGGTGGACAAACTCCTGACGCAACACCCCGACATCGACATGCTGGTGCTGCTGCTGGGAATCAATGATTTCCTCGTCGACCTCCTCTTCAACCAGGGGGCCAGTCAATCCGCCTCGGAAGACCCTCGTCAGAATCTCCTCATTTCGTTCAGTGTCTTTCCCGGCTGGGATGACGATTCGGCCTGGTACGCGCGGAACCTCATCGGACACCTGTGGAGGCTTCGCAACTGGCGTCCGCTACCCGGAGTCGGAAAGCTGAAACCGATGGACGAGAAAGGCGAATTCGTCGCCTCCTTGCGGCGCAGACGCCAAGATGCAGCCCGTATTCAAAGGGATCTACCCGACCTCACGCTGAAGATCAGCGAATATGCGGAACGCTTGAATGAGATCGTCGACATCGCGGCACGTAGCGAGGTTCGCATTCTACTCGTCACGCAACCGACCCTCTGGAGTCCCTCATTGTCGCGGGAAGAACGCCGACTTCTCTGGGCCGGCGGGCCGACCGAGGACCGCGAGAATGGGGAGCCGTACTACTTGTCCACCGAGGCCCTGGCCGAGGGAATCCAGAAGTACAACGACGCCCTCCTCGAGGTCTGCCGAGAACGAGGCGTCGAATGCCTCGATGCGGCAGCCCAAATGGAGCGCACGACGGCCACCTTCTATGACGACGCACACTTCACCGAGCGCGGTTCTGCGATGCTCGCGCGCTTGATCTCGGATTATCTGCTCGAAACTCCGCCGCTGAATCGAGCCGAAGGTCGATACCGAGACAATCACTAGAGCGTTATAGTCTCACCGGGCATAGGAGCGCGCGGCGGGATGCGATTTGGAGGCAGAAAGGCGCTTGGTGCCAAGTCCGGTCCTTCGGGAGGGACTCCTCCGTTCCCCGCTGCTTCGTATTCGAGCAACTCCGCGGCATCGGCATGAGCTTCACCCACCAGGACACCGTTTCTGCGATCACCTATTCCTTGATACGCGAGGAATGCGCAGAAGGCGATTCGACCGCGGAGCTCTCGAAAAATGCGGTAGTGCGTTTCGTCCTCGAGCAGTATGACCGGATGCCCGTCTTGCTTCGCCTTCCGATCAAGCTGCTCACGCTGGTCTTCGACGCGCGGGCCATCTTGACGTCGGGTCGCCCGTTCCACCGCCTAGGCTCCGAGCGGATTCACGCGCAGATCGCGATCATAGGCTCCGGGCCGGGCGGGGCGATCACCGCCCACGAATTGGTGAAGCGCGGTCGCGACGTGCTCCTGATCTAGGAGGGCCCCGACCTTTCGCTGGACTCGTGCGATCCGTTTTCACGCCAGGAGATGGTCCAGAAGTATCGCAACGGCGGCATCACCGTCGCGCTGGGCACACCCAACATCGTCTACGTCGAAGGCCGCTGTGTGGGCGGGGGCAGCGAGATCAACAGCGCGATCTACCACCGCACGCCACCGGAAATCCTCGAGCAATGGAGCGCCGAATTCGAGGTGGAGGCCCTGGGCGAGGCGGACCTGCGTCCCCACTTCGAAGCGTGTGAAGCCGACCTCGGTCTGTCGATGCGGTCCGGCGCACCACCGGGTGCTTCGCAACGGCTTCGCGAAGGGGCTTCGCTTCGCGGGGCGACCTGCGCCGAGATGCCGCGGTTGGCCCCGCCAGGCCCGGACAACGGTGGCCGACGGGCATCCATGACAGAGATGATCGTGCCGCGGGCGCGAGAGAGCGGATGCCGCCTGATTGCAGACACCCGAGTCATGAGCTTGCGAAGGCGCTCGGGAGGCTTCAGCCTCGATGCCGACCAGACGCTGCCTGGTACCGCACCGCGGAAGATTCGCATCGACGCGGACTTCGTGTTCGTCTGCGGGGGAGCCGTCCAGACCCCGGCCCTCCTGCGCCGCAGCGGAGTGCGGAAGCGGATCGGCGACACGCTGAAGCTGCAGCCGATGATCAAAGTCGTTGCGCGCTTCGATTCCGACGTGAACCACCCGGACATGTGGGTTCCGTCGGATCAGGTCGGTGATGTGTCGCCGAACTTCAGCTTCGGATGTTCCATCAGCACGCGCCCTTACCTCGCAATGGCGATGAGCGATCACCCGGATTCAGCACGCGAGACACTCGAAGACTGGCGAAGGGCCGCGGTCTATTACGCCATCTCCTGGGGCGGCTCGGGGAGTGTTCGCTCGCTTCCCATCGTGAAGGAACCGCTCGTCCGTTATCGACTTGGGCGCGAAGACCTGTGCAACTTGTCCGACGCGGTTCGCGAGTTGTCCCATCTGCTGCTCCAGGCGGGAGCGAAAGAGGTCTTCCCGACGATCCGCGCCTTGCCCCGAATCAGGCGGCCGTCCGATCTCGACGGCATCCCGCGCCCCCTGCCGGCAAAGCGGACCAACCTCTCGACGGTTCACCTCTCATCGTCGTGTCCGATGGGGGAGAACCGCGCACGCTGTGGGGTGAATTCCTTCGGACAGGTCCACGACCAGCCGGGGCTGTATGTTTCCGACGCTTCGATCCTGTGTGGCGCTCCCGGCGTAAACCCACAGGGGACGATCATGGCTTTCGCTCGCCGCAATGCCCTCGCCTTTCTCGGAGAGCTGTAGATGGGCCCGTTCGAACTCGCAGCAGATCGCGTTCTCGTGACCGGCGGATCGGGGTGGCTCGGAACGGCCCTGCTGCAGGCGCTCTTCGCCGGGCTACCCGACTACGACGGCCCACCAGAGAAGCTGCCCGAGGTGCGAGCGCTGCTCCTTCCAGACGAAGCGCTCCGACTGCCGGAGAATATGACGACTCGGGTTGGCGTCGTTCGCGGCGATATCCGCAGCCGAGCGGATTGCGACCGCTTGTGTGAGGGGGCCTCCGGATCCGTCCTCTTTCATACCGCAGGGGTCATCCATCCGGCGCGGATCCGAGACTTCCACGATGTCAATGTTCGAGGCACCAAGAACATCCTGGACGCAGCGGTCGAAGCAGGAGTCCGCCGCGCGGTCATCGTTTCATCGAACTCTCCGTTCGGAAGCAACCCACACCCGGACCACCGCTTCGACGAGGAATCTGCGTACAATCCCTACATGCAATACGGCCGCTCCAAGATGCTCATGGAGCAGGTGGCGCGGGAGTTTCGTGAAGCTGGATCTCTGGAGGTCGTGATCGTCCGTGCACCCTGGTTCTACGGTCCGTTCCAACCGGCTCGCCAGACCCTGTTCTTTCGGATGATCCGAGACGGCCGCGCGCCGCTCGTCGGTGACGGCGGCTGGTGCCGCTCGATGACCTACGTCGACAATCTCTGCCACGGGCTGCTCCTGGCGGCCGCCTCCGAGCGCGCCAGCGGCGAGGCCTACTGGATCGCCGACGCGCGACCGTACTCGATGCGAGAGGTCATCGACGTGGTCGAGCACCTGCTGGAAAGTGAGTTCGACCAGCGCTGCTCCCACGGAAGACTCCGCCTTCCAGGTCTTGCGAGCGACGTGGCGCGTGGCGCCGACTGGGCCCTTCAACACCTCGGGCTCTACAACCAGAAGATCCATGTATTGTCCGAGATGAACCTGGCGATCGCCTGTTCCATCGAAAAGGCACGAGACGAATTGGGATACGAACCCCGCATCGCGCTCGAAGAAGGAATGCGGCGCAGCCTCGCATACGTTCTCGATACACAGGGCGCACTGTGAGCGATCCGCAGCCTCGGGGACTACAGCTCGTCACCGGCGGATCCGGATATCTGGGTTCGGACCTGGTCCGACGACTCGTCGCGCGGGGGGCGGAGGTCCGGGTCTTCGACCTGGTCGACGCCGACGACCGCCCACCCGATGTCGATTTCCAACAGGGGGACATTCGCGATGCCGCCGCCGTCGCCCGCGCCTGCGACGGCGTCGACGCGATCTTTCACAACGTGGCGCAGGTGCCGCTCGTTCGCGATCGGGCCATGCTCCAGTCGGTCAACACCCGCGGAACCGAGCGGCTGCTCGAAGCCGCGCTCGCAGCCGGCGTTCGCAAGGTCATCCATACTTCTTCCAGCGCGGTATACGGTGTTCCGTCGGAGTTGCCGGTTACCGAAGCCACGCCCCCGACACCCGCAGAACCTTACGGCGCCGCCAAGTACGCCGCAGAAGGAATCTGCGCCGAGTTCGCAACACGTGGACTCGACGTCTCGATCATCCGGCCGCGGACGATCGTGGGCAGCGGCCGACTCGGGATCTTCCAGATCCTCTTCGAGTGGATCAGTCAGGGTTCGAACGTGCCGGTACTCGGACGCGGCGACAACATCTACCAGTTCATCCACGCAGCCGATCTTGCCGAGGCGTGTATCCTCGCGGCCGGCCGAGCCGGATCGGCGGAATACAATTGCGGAGCGGGCCGATTCGGTAGCATGCGCGAGGTGCTGGAGAGTCTCTGCGACCACGCCGGAACCGGCTCGAAGGTCAAGTCGGTTCCGATGCGACCGGCTATTGTGGGGATGAAGCTGACCAGTGCGCTGGGGTTGTCGCCCCTGTCGGGTTACCACTGGCTCATGTACGGACGCTCGATGTATTTCGACAACGCCAAAGCCGAGAGCGAGCTGCAATGGACGCCCCGCTTCTCGAACGATGAG
>JAFDEI010000121.1 GCA_019310425.1 Deltaproteobacteria bacterium
CTACCACGTGGTGGCGGGCAGCGGCGTCTTTCTGCTCGAGAACGAGGAGATCGCGATGGAGCCCGGGGTGATGCTGGTGGCACCCGAGGGAGTCCCGCACGGAATTCGCAACACCGGATCCGAGCGCCTGGTCGTGATCGCCATCCTCACCCCCGCACCGGGCTAGCTTCGACCACCCACGCGGACTGTGTAACGCCTGTTTCGTTCGAACACGCGTGAGGCGGGGGGTGCCTTGCGCTTCCTTTTGAACGGTCGCGAAAGGCACCCCCGCCTCACGCTTCAGTCGGAACGGTGGCATCAGCTCGAGCGGATCGGGACGGGGCCCTTTCGCGACCGTTCAAAAGGGAGCGGAAGGGCCCCGTCCCGATCTGCGTTTCCCGCGATCCCAAAGGGCTGGGTGCCTGGGGGGGAGTCGGTGCCGGTGGGGGCATGCCGGTATACTCGCAATCGTTACCCATCGTGGCCGGCCGGTACGGTCCGGATCCCCCCTCCAGGAGCACTGAATCCCCGATGGCCCGTGAAGGTAATTCGGAAGACTTCGACCAGCCGCTCGGATCCGGTGGCGACCGCTCCGAAGGCTCGGATGTGCTGGCCGGCTTCGGCATCAACGCTGGGCTCGTTGAGGAAATTCGTCGACGCTACGAAGTCGACCCGAACTCGGTACACGCGAGCTGGCGGGAGTTCTTCGGCGCGACGGGTGGGGCGGCAGCGTCCGCGGTTCCGAAGACTTCGCCGTCTGCAGCCGTCGCGAGTCCTGCCGCATCGGTCGAGCCTGCCCTTGCCTCGGCCACGGTGCTGCTCGATTTCGGCGCGCGGCAGGCCGACAAGCACGCGCGTGTGCTGCGCCTGATCCACTCCTACCGCGCGCGCGGCCACCGGATCGCGGACACCGACCCGCTGGGCGGGCAACCCTCCTACTTCCCCGAACTCGACCCAGGCCACTACGGCTTCGGCGAGACGGATCTCGACCGCGAGTACATTGCGGGCGATCTCCCGGGCGGTCCGGTGCAGACGTTGAGACAGATCCTCGATCGCCTGCGCGCGACCTACTGCCGCTCGGTGGGCGTCGAATTCACACACGTGCAGGACCCGGGTCGCAAGGCCTGGCTGATGCAGAACATGGAGCAGTCGACGAATACCAGCCCACTGCGGACTACCGATCGGATGCGTATCCTCGAGAATCTCTCGGCCGCGGAACTGTTCGAGAAGTTCCTGCACACCAAGTTCCTGGGGCAAAAGCGCTTCTCGCTCGAGGGTGCCGAGTCGCTGATTCCGCTGCTCGACTCCTTCGTCGAGTATGCTCCAGAGTTCGGTGTGCGAGAACTCGTGATCGGGATGGCGCACCGCGGCCGGTTGAACGTGCTTTCGAACATCCTCGGGAAGTCGCTCGAGTCGATCTTTTCGGAGTTCGAGGACAGCCCGCTGATCGACAGCCCTTTTGGATCGGGCGACGTGAAATACCACAAGGGCTACTCGAACGATCGCCGTGTGCATACCGGCGAACAGGTTCATCTATCGCTTACCGCGAATCCCTCACACCTCGAGGCAGTGAATCCGGTGGTCGAAGGACGAGTGCGGGCGAAGCAGGAACACGAGCGCGACTACCAGGGCGAAACCATCGTGCCGATCCTGGTCCACGGCGACGCTGCGTTCGCGGGGCAGGGGATGGTGGCCGAGACGCTGAACCTGTCGAATCTGGCCGGCTATACCACCGGTGGGACGCTGCACGTGATCGTGAACAACCAGATCGGATTCACGACCACGCCCGCCGAGGCACGCTCCACCCTCTACGCGACCGACGTCGCGAAGATGATCCAGGTTCCGATCTTCCACGTGAATGGCGACGACCCCGAGGCCGTGGTTCATTGCGTGAAGCTTGCCATGTCCTACCGGCAGCGTTTCGGCGAAGACGTGGTGATCGACCTGGTGTGTTACCGGCTCCACGGCCACAATGAGGGTGACGAGCCCGACTTCACGCAGCCGCTGCTCTACTCGAAGATCCGGTCGAAGGATTCAGTGCGGCAGATCTACACGCGACGACTGCTCGAGATGGGCATCCTTCAGGCCGAAGATGCGGAGCGCGTCGAGCGGGACCTCAAGAGCCAGCTCGCGCAGGCGCTTACCAGCATCGACAGCAAGCTGCCCGAGCCCGAAGAAGGCTACGAGCCGCACGGTGGATGGAAGGGGTTCTCGCGAACTGCGCCCGACGAGGAGCCCGAGACGGGGCTTCCGATTGAAAAGCTGATTGCGCTCTCCGAGAAAGTCGGTTCCCTGCCAGCCGGATTCGAGGTGCATCGCAAGCTCGCGGCGCTGTTCGAGCAGCGCCGCAAGGTCGTGGCGGAGAATGCCCCGGTGGATTGGGCGATGGGCGAGGCGCTGGCGTTTGCCTCGTTGCTCGACGAGGGCCAGTCGGTGCGGCTTTCGGGCCAGGACAGCTGCCGCGGTACCTTCAGCCACCGACACGTGTCGGTCATCCATCAGGCGACCGGCGAGGAATTCATGCCGCTCTGGCACCTTGGGACCGACGGCGCGTACTTCCAGGCCTACGACAGCCTGCTCTCGGAAGCGGCCGTGCTCGGTTTCGAGTACGGCTACAGCCTGGCTGCTCCCCACTGCCTGGCAATCTGGGAAGCGCAGTTCGGCGACTTTGCGAATGGCGCGCAGGTCATCATCGATCAGTTCATTGCCAGCGCGCAAGTGAAGTGGGCGAGGATCAGCGGACTCGTGATGCTGTTGCCGCATGGCTACGAAGGGCAGGGCCCGGAGCATTCGAGTGCGAGAATCGAACGCTTTCTGCAGTCGTGTGCCGATGACAACCTCCAGGTTGTGAACTGCACGAACTCTGCGCAGTATTTCCACGTGCTGCGTCGACAGATGAAGCGCAATTATCGTTCGCCGATGGTGATCTTCACGCCGAAGAGCCTGCTGCGATCGCCGCAGGCTGCGTCGATGCCGGCGCAATTCGTTTCGGGCAAATTCCAGGCCGTGATTCCCGACGAGCAGGCGAGCAAAGCTTCGGATCGGGTGAAGCGCATCGTGCTCTGCAGCGGCAAGGTCTACTACGACCTCGTCGCGGGTCGCGAGGAGCACGTAGCGATCGCACCCGATTCAGTTGCGATCGTCCGGGTCGAGCAGCTCTATCCGTGGCCCGGCGATGCGCTCGACAAGATCCTGGCTGCCCATCCCAACGTGGAGCGCGTGGTCTGGGCACAGGAAGAGCCGGCCAATATGGGTGCATGGACCTTCGTGCGCGACCGGCTGCAGGGTGCGCTGTTGCCGACGCAGGATCTCGCCTATGCGGGCCGTCGCGAATCGGCGAGCACTGCCACGGGGTCGCTGCGTATCCACAAGCAGGAGCAGAGGGAGCTCGTCGCGGTAGCGTTTGCCGGTCTTGGCTGAAGGCCGGCTTCATTCCACGCCAGCGTACAGCGAGCCGGTATAATGTCGGCGAGAATCCGAATTCAGGGAGAGCGCGATGGACCTCAGCTATGGCGAGGAGTACGAGCAGTTTCGCACGGAGGTGCGCGCATTCCTGAAGGATGTCTGGCCGCCCAAGGGCGACGAGGCCGAACTCTCGAAAGAAGACGGCGCGCGTCGGTTCCGCGTCCGGGCGACCGAGAAGGGCTATCTGAGTCGCGGAATCCCGCGAAAATACGGTGGTTCGGAGCAACCGTCCGACGAGATCCGGGCCAACATCATCCGCGAAGAATTCAGTCGCGCCCACGCGCCGATGGACGTCAAGGGGATTGGTACCGCGATGCTGGTACCGACGTTGCTCGAAAAGGGGGAAGAGTGGCAGAAGGAGAAGTTCGTCGAGAAGACCGTCCACGGCGAACTCCATTGGTGCCAGGGTTACAGCGAGCCCGGTTCCGGGAGCGACCTGGCATCGCTCAAGACGAAGGGTGAACTCGTCGGTGACGAGTGGGTGCTGAACGGCCAGAAGATCTGGACCACCAATGCCCACACGGCAGACTGGATGTTCTGCCTCTGCCGAACCGAGCCTGGGGCGTCGAAGCACGCCGGGATTTCGTATCTGCTGGTACCGATGGATCAGCCGGGTATCGAAGTGCGCCCACTGCCGCAGATGACCGGTGGCGCGGATTTCAACGAGGTCTTCCTGACCGACGCGCGAACTCCGGCCGATCACATCGTCGGGAAGCGCGGTGAGGGCTGGCAGGTTTCGCGGTCGACGCTCAAGCACGAGCGGAACTCGATCGGTTCAGCGGCGCAGAGCGCGCTGATGTTCCAGGGCCTGGTGCACCTCGCGAAGACGACCGAATACGACGGGCGCCCCGGCATCGAAGACCCGGTGATCCGCCAGCGGCTCGCGCGGCTCGAGGGCACGTTGAAGGCGCACGAGTACTCGGGGTTGCGGCAGCTCACCGCGAATGCGAAGGGCGAGAACCCCGGAATCATCCAGACGATGAGCAAGCTGATCGCGACGAACATCGGCAGCGAAGTGGCGAAGATCGCGCTCGATCTGATCGGTGACGACGGCATGATGGACCCGCTCGAAAGCGGCGGCATGATGGCGCGTCCCGGCAGCCAGAGTTCGTGGATCAACCAGTACATGTTTTCGCTCGGAATCGCCGTTGCTGGTGGTACCGCCAACATCCAGCGCAACGTAATCGCCGAGCGGGGTCTCGGGCTGCCGCGCGACATCTACGCCGAGAGGAGTTCGGGAAAGTGAATTTCGACCTCACTGAAGAGCAGCAGCTGCTCCAGAATGCGATAGCGCAGCTGCTCCAGAACGAGTTGCCGGTAACCCGCCTGCGCGAGATCTTCGAGAGCGAGACCGGGCACGACGAGGCGCTGTGGAAGAACCTGGTCGAGATGGGGCTCGGTGGTCTCGTGATTCCCGAAGAGTACGGTGGGGCCGGCATGGAACTCCTCGACCTCGCGCTCGCGAGCGAAACGCTCTCCTACGGCGGTGCACCGGGCCCATTCTTCGGACACTCGCTCGCCGCGCTCGCCGTTTCGCTCGCGGGCAGCGACGCACAGAAGCAACGCTGGCTGCCGCAGCTCGCGACGGGTGATGCGATCGGCAGCTTTGCGTTCGCAGAGGCTGGCTCCGTCTGGCAGCCCGAGGATTGGGTGATGGCAGGCGGTGACACCTTGACGGGAACCAAGCTGAATGTGCCGTACTCGGAGCTTGCAGATGTGTTCGTGGTCGGTGTGGCGGGGGGCGGGCTAGTACTGGTCGAACGCGAAGCGAGCGGCCTCGAGTCGCATCCGATCGATGGGGTCGATCGTGCACGCAGGATCGGTGCGCTGATCTTCGAGGCCACGCCATGCGAATCGATGCCAGGCGCCGCAGCGGATCGGGTACGCGACGCCGCCCTCGTCTTGTTGGCCGCCGACGCGTTCGGCGCCGGGACGCGCCTCGCCGACATGTGCGTCGAATACGCGAAGACGCGCGAGCAGTTCGGAGTGACGATCGGTCATTTTCAGGCGCTCAAACATCAGCTTGCCAACATGGCGATCGACATCGAGCCTTCACGCGCACTCTACTGGTACGCCGCGCACGCGTTCGATCACATTCAAGGCGAGTCCGCACGCAGCGCTGCGATCGCGAAGGCGCACATCACCGACAATGTGATGCAGATTGCGCGGGATTCGGTCGAGGCGCACGGCGGTATCGGCTTCACCTGGGAGTGCGACGTTCAACTCTGGTTCAAGCGGGCGATGTTCGACCGCGCGTTCTTCGGCGTGCCCTCGCTGCACCGCGAGCGTCAGGCACAGCTCGCGGGCTGGTAGCGCGCGAACGCTCGCACGAGGAACCGGATCGTGAAATTCGGGATTTCGCTTTCGACTCTCCATCCAGGGCTTCATCTGGACGCGACCCTCGAAGCCGAGCGGCTCGGCTTCGAGTCGGTCTGGATGGCAGAACATCTGGTGTTTCCGGTCGACATGTCGGGGTCGCCGCACCCGGGCGCCGATTCGCCGCCGGTTCCGCCTTCGGTCCCGGTTTACGATGTATTTGCGTATCTCTGCTATCTCGCGGGCCGAACGTCTACCATCCGGCTCGGGACGAATGTTTATCTGCTGGGCCTGCGCCATCCGTTTGTTGCGGCGCGCGCCATTCAAACGCTCGACGTGCTGTCGGGCGGCCGCGCCGAGGTTGGGATCGGCGCGGGCTGGCTGCGCAGCGAATGGAGAGCAGCCGGGCTCGATCCGCGTACACGCGGGCGTCGGCTCGACGAGGCGTTGTCGGTCTGTAAACGCTTATGGACGGAAGAGGTCATCGCGCACAGCGGCGAGTTCTACTCCTTTGAATCGGTGATGTTCGAGCCCAAGCCGATCCAGAAGCCCTGGCCGAAGATTCACGTCGGCGGCGAGTCACCGGCTGCGCTGCGGCGCGCCGCGGCGCACGCGGATGGTTGGTTTGGATTGGTCCACACGCCACAGTCGGCTGGGGAACGCGTGGCGGAATTACAACGCCTGCGCAGCGAGGCAGGCCTCTCAGAAGCGAAGGTCGAAGTCACTCTGAGCGTGACGCCGGGAAACCGCGACGAAGTGCGGCGTTTCGCGGATGCGGGCGTCGACCGTCTCGTGGTCTCGCCGTGGCGGCGTTCGCGTGAGTGCGTCCCGGCCCTCCGCGGCTTCGCCGATATCGCATTCGACCACGCGGGCTGTTAGCTCCGCGGCGACGTTTCCGCGTCGTTGCGTACAGCGCGCTTCGCGCATTGCACTCTGCTAGCTCGAATGTCCCGTTGGTTTCACGCGCAATGAGCGGATTCGATTGATTGCGGCGGCGATTTCGAAGCGCCGAGGCCGAGCGAAGCGACCGGGGTGTCGGCCGGGCCGGTGGAACGGGTCGAGGGCGTCGAGCCCCGCTTCGTCGAGCAGCGCGTCGAGCCGGTCGAGGATTTCGGAAAGTGTGGCGTCGCCGTTCATGAATCGCTGCGCTGCGAGGTGGAGCGCGGCGGCAATCGCGCGGGTCTGGCTGCAGTCGACGAGCTGTTCGACGCTGCGCAGGTCGATGGTCTCACGCCCGAAGCGGATCTCGCCAAGGCCGAATGCGTCGATCTTGACCGCCCTGCGACCGCGCGCGGGGTCGAAGCTCGCGGCGAGAGGAATCCGCTGCGCGACAGGGACGATGGGGGAAGCCGCTTCGCTGCGCCGTCCGGTGGGCTGTCTTGCTGCGATTTCGTGGGCTTGCCGCGTGACGTCCTCGGCACGGTAGTCGCACATACGGACCACCCGGTCGGCGACGTCGAAGTAGTCGCCCGAGCCACCCATTACCAGCACGGTCGATGTACCGAGTGTGTCGTAGAGCTCGTGCACCCGTTCGACGAACGGCGTGATCGGCTCGTCGTTGCGTGGCACGAGGGCCTGCATACGCGCGTCGCGCACGAGGAAATTGGTTGCCGAGGTATCCTCGTCGAGCAGCAGTCCGCTCGCGCCGGCTTCGAGAGCTTCGACGATGTTGCTTGCCTGGCTGGTGCTTCCGCTCGCGTCTTCGCTCGTGAATGCCGTCGTGCTGCGGCCGCCGGGCAATTCGCGGATGAAGGCGTCGATGCCGACGCGCTCGACCCGCCGGCCGTCTTCGGCGCGGATCTTGACGAGATCGTTGCGGCTCACGACCCACTCGCGCCCGTCGCCGGGAACGTGCGGGTGAATGCCCCGTTCGAGCGCGCGCAACAAGGTGGACTTGCCGTGGTAACCACCGCCGACGATCAGCGTTACTCCTTCCGGGATCCCCATGCCGCTGACTTGCGTCCGTTTGCTGCCGTCACCGTCGATCGGGTTCGCGAGATCGAGCGTGACGCGCAACGATTCCGGTGACTCGAACGGAACGGATCTTTCGCATGCGAGCGGGCTTTGGCTCGCGCCGGACTCCCGTGGGAGGATCGCGCCGTCGCCGACGAACGCGAGCAGGCCGCGCTCGGGTAGTTGTGCGCGCAGGTGTTCGTGGTTCTCGACGAGTTCGACGAACGCGGTGGCGGCAGCGTGGGGGAGTGCGCTCCAGCAGAGGCTTTGCCGCGCGATTCCGGGCAGGTCGTCGCAGAGCAGCGACTCGGCGGCGCGGCCTAGCACACGCCTACCCGCCGCCGGCAGTCCGACCTCGAGCCGGACCTCGACCCGCTGCGAGTCGAGCGCAATGGCCGTTCGTTCGAGGACCTCCTGGCCGCCTGCATCCACGGAGATTTCACCGCTGTGCCCGCTGCCGCGCGTTTCGGAGGCCAAGGCATGGATTGCCTGCTCGACGCGACGTGCGAGGAAGTCGGCAAACGCGAGCCGTCGCACACGGCCCGCAAACAACGCCGCCGGAAGCTGCGCGTCCTGCATGCCGAGACTCATCCGTAGCAGCGACGGCGCCGCGAACGGGTCGGCCTGAGCCCGGTCGATTTCGATCCGGACGTCGCCAAGGTCGAATGCACCGCGAACGTCGCGGTAGCTCTTGTAGCCACGCCCATCGATCCGGCGCAGGATGCGCCGAAGCTCGTCTTCACCCGCCATGGCAACCCCTGAGGTCCGCAGTTTCCCGCAATCGGCAGTGAAACGCGAGCCGGGCGGCAGCTCGTCGGCCGACCTCGCTAGAGTCTTCGGGACGGCCGACCGGTCGAGCCGGTGCGGTGAATCGGGCGGGGCAGGTGCAGCAAAGGGGCGCGATGATGCTCGAGAGGGGGGCTTTGAAACGACCGATCGCGGGGTTCGCGTTCGTAGCCGCTGCGGTATTCGCGGTTGCGACTGCGGTCTTCGCCTGGGCGCACAGCCACTTTCTCCGAGACGACATCGCTGGCTTCTTCATCGCGTTGCACCAGCCGCTGCATCTCGCCGCAATGATGCCGATCGATGTGCACTTCGTGCCGTTCCACCGGATCGTGAATCACGTGATCTACGCGCTCGCTCCGATGCATTTCGGTGTCGCGGTCACGCTGCTGCTGGCAGTACACGCGGTCGCGGTATTGCTGCTCTACGCCCTGCTCCAGCGACTGAAGGATTCCCCCGTGAACGGCGTGTTGCTGTTCTTCTACGGAACGAATGTCTATCTCGGAGTGCTCTTCATGTGGTGGACATCGGGACTCCACCGCCTGCCCTACATCGCACTCGCGATCGGGACCCTCTACTACTATGTCATATACCGATCCGAACACCGCGGTCGTCACCTCGTGTACGCCGGGCTCTGCTTCGTCGCCGCGCTCGGGTTCTATTCGAAAGCGGCGTTGATTCCGCTGACCCTGCTCGGGATCGAGATTGCGCTCCTTCGCGACACCTCGAAGTCCGATGTCCGGCGCAATCTGCGTGCAATCGCGTTCTTCGGCGTCGTCGCAGCGCTTCAGGTGTGGCTCGCGCGGAGTATCGTGGACAGCCGCTTCAGCCAGATGCACCTCGACCCGGGCTTTCTGCTCGCATTCGAGGCTCGCAGCTTTGCGGTTCTGTCGGAAGAGGTGTTCGGATTCGAGTACTGGCCGATTGCGGTCCCCGTCAACGCGGTCTTCTTCGGGGGATGGCTGGTCTTCATCGGGTACACGATCTTCCGGTGGCGCTGGAACGCCGTGGTCTGGTCGGTCGGCCTCGCCGTGGTGGCACTTCAATTTGCAGTGATCGGTGTGTCGCACCGGACAGCGACGTTCGGCTTGTCGATGGCTGGAACCGACCGCTATTACTTCGAACTGATGCATATCGTGGTGCTGTTCGTTGCCCTTGTGCTGCACGGTCTTCCATCACGGGCATCGCGTGTTGGGATGGTGGGATGGAACCGACGACGGCTCGGCGTTGTCGTCGGCTACACGGCGCTGATCCTGATGGCGGCGTTTTCGTTCGCCCGCTTCACCTGGCTGGTCGAATCGTCGCGATACCAACGCCATCGAGAGGCCCGCGTCTTCGACCTGAATCTGATGCGCGGACTGGCGGCACTCCGAGCGCATCCCGACGCGAACGTCGCTCTCGTCGATGGCCTGGCGCCGGTCTACCTCACGGGAAAGACCGCGGCCCACATCCGGCGTCACTCGGACTTCGTACCGATCTTCGATCCAGGTGTGCGCTTCGATCCGGCAGCGCCTCGACTCTACCGCGTCACCGACACGGGCACGCTCGAGCGAGTGAGACGCCCGCAAGACTCGAAGGTCCGCTGAGTCCTAGTCTTCCCGCTGCGTGATGCGGAGAAGTTCGTCGACGATCTCCTTCTCGCCAAACGGCTTCTGGAGGAAGCTCCCGAGCACCGGTTGGGCGTCCGGCTGGTCGAGGAGCTGGCGCGACGAACCCGAGAGGAAGAGGATCGGAACGCCTGGAAGACGCGTTTCGAGGTTCTGAGCCAACTCGATGCCGGTCATCTTGGGCATGTCGATGTCGGTCACCACCGCGTCGAAGTCTCCGCGTTCCTCGACGAGCGCAAGCGCCTCGGCGCCGCCGTCGGCCTGCACGACTTCGAATCCCGATCGTTCCAGCGTGCTCTGGATGAAGCGCCGAACCGCGGCCTCGTCCTCCACGACCAACACACGGCCGGACCCTCGCATCACTTCTGCGGGTTCTTCGGAGGCCATTTCGGCATGAGGTTGGTGCGCCGCCGGTAAGAGCACGCGGAAGGTGGTGCCGCTACCGACGGCGGTATCGACTTCGATCGCACCGCCGCTTTCTTTGACTATGCCGTATGCCGTCGCGAGCCCGAGGCCGGTTCCCTGGCCGAGTGGTTTCGTGGTGAAGAACGGCTCGAAGATCCGTTTCAGGATATCGCGGTCGATCCCGGTTCCGGTGTCCATCACCCCGAGTTCGACATGGTCGCCTGGCCGGGCAAGGCCGATCCGCGCGGCGTTGTCCTCGTCGATTGTGCGGTTGCTTGCGTTGATGATCAGGCTGCCGCCATCGGGCATTGCATCGCGGGCGTTGATGGCGAGGTTCAAGAGCACCTGCTGGAGCTGCGTTGGGTCGGCCTCTACCCAGTTGGCGCCACCCGGTAGCGCGATCTCGAAGTCGATCGAGCTCGGGATCAATGGCCGCAGCAACTCCTGGACCTGCGCGACTACGACTTCGGGATCGAGCGGGCGCGGTGAGATCGTACTGCGGCGCGAGAATGCGAGCAGCGATCGTGTCAGCTGCGCGCAGTGTTCGGCGGCGCGATTCAGATCGGTGAGAGCGTCCTTCAGATCGGGCTCGTCTTCGAGCTGGCGCAGCACGTAGCGAGCGTTCCCGAGCATCACTGTGAGTTGGTTGTTGAAGTCGTGTGCGATGCCACCCGCGAGAGTTCCGACTGCTTCCATCTTCTGCGCTTGCATCAATTGCTGCTGGCTGTCGCGCAGGTTGCCTTCGATGTTCCTACGCCGGAGGGCGGTCACGAAGATCTCGCCGACGACACGAAGCAGAGTGATGCTCTCGGCGGTCCAGGCCTTTTCAGCCTCGGTCGTCTCGAAGCAGAGAATGCCGACCGGTGCAT